>JBJTHI010000320.1:0-4222 GCA_046094425.1 Burkholderiales bacterium
ACCTCGCCGAAGCACAGTACAGGTTCAATCGCCGCTTCAATCTCAGCTCCATCTTGCCCCGCCTCTTGCGGGCCGCTTGCCTCACTACCCCTCGCAACGCCAGGTTCATTCGTGCAGCTGAGGTTTGTCGCTAATCAGGTGGGGAGATGAAGTGCTGAAAGAAGTTCAAAGGCCGCAGCAATTGTGCTTGGGGCTGTCGCTGCGTCTGTCAAGGCGCCAACTGTTCGTCTACTCTAGCTTGTTGTGTTTCACAGCGAGTCTGCACGCCGCAGCAGCCGCAAACACCGCAGGGAATAAATCAAATACGAGAGCAAACGCCGTGATTTTGATTGTGGGCGACAGCCTGTCCGCCGAGTACGGCCTGCAACGCGGCACCGGTTGGGTGGCTTTGCTGGAGCAACGTTTGCAGCAAGAAAAAATCAATGCCCGAGTGGTCAATGCCAGCATCAGCGGCGATACCACCTCAAGCGGACGTTCGCGTTTGCCTGCTTTGCTCCAACAGCACCGCCCCAGCCATGTGGTGATTGAACTCGGGGCCAACGATGCCCTGCGGGGCTTGCCTTTGAACATGACAGAAAACAACTTGCAAACCATGAGCCGCGCCGCCACGGCCAGCGGTGCCCAGGTGCTGCTGGTGGGCATGCAGGTTCCTCCCAACTATGGCCGCAGCTACACGGAGAGTTTTGCCGCCTTGTTCGAGCGCGTGGCCAAGGCAGAAAAAAATGCCCTGGTGCCGTTTTTTCTCAAAGGCGTGGCCGACACCCCGCAAGCCGAAAGCCTGTTCCAAGCCGACCGTATTCACCCGAACGAAAAAGCACAGACCATCATGCTGGGAAATGTGTGGCCAGCGTTGCGACCGTTACTGCTGAAGTAAGTCAATCGTCGCTCGCGTCTAGCCCACGAAACATCACACTGGTGAACCCAAACTGGCTGAAATCACGAATACGCATGGGGTAGAGCTTGCCGATCAGGTGGTCGCATTCATGTTGCACCACGCGGGCATGGAAACCGCGGGCTTCGCGTTCGATGGCGTGCCCGCTCACGTCAAAACCACGGTAACGAATGTGGCTGCGGCGCGGCACCACACCGCGCAGGCCGGGCACAGACAAACAGCCTTCCCAGCCGCTTTCTTCTTCCACGGACAAAGCCTCAATCACCGGGTTGATGAGCACGGTTTGCGGCACCTCCGGCGCGTCGGGATAACGGTCGTTGTGTTTGAATCCAAATATCACCACGGCCAAGTCCACGCCAATTTGCGGAGCGGCCAAACCGGCACCCCGAGCGTCTTGCATGGTGTCGAACAGATCGGCCACCAAAGCGTGCAACTCGGGGGTATTGAAGCGTTCCACCGGGGCAGCCACACGCAGCAAACGCGGGTCACCCATCTTCAGTATTTCTCTCACAGCCACAGCAACACTCACTCTGCTTGTTGTGCCGAACCACTCAACAAGGCCAGCAATTGGTTTTCATCCAGCACCGACAGACCCAACTCCCGCGCTTTGTCGAGTTTGCTGCCCGCCTCAGTGCCCGCCACCACGTGGTGGGTTTTTTTCGAAACCGAGCCACTGACTTTGCCGCCGGCCCCTTCGATCAGATCTTTGGCTTGGTCGCGGCTCAAGGTGGGCAAGGTGCCGGTGAGCACGAAGGTTAACCCAGAGAGCGGCTTGGGGGTTTTGTCCCTGCTGCCTTCATCCTCAGACCACTGTATGCCTGCAGCACGCAGTTGTTCCACCACCTCGCGGTGGTGGGCTTGGTCAAAAAAAGCGCGCAGGCTTTGGGCCACCACAGGCCCCACATCCTTGACTTCCAAAAGTTGTTCCACCGTGGCATCCATGATGCGATCCATAGAGCCAAAGTGGCCCGCCAAATCCTTGGCCGTGGTTTCGCCCACATGGCGTATGCCCAGTGCAAACAAGAAGCGGCCCAGGGTGGTGGTTTTGCTTTTTTCCAAGCCCGCGAGCAAGTTCACTGCGCTTTTGTCGCCCATGCGATCCAAGGCAGCCAACTTGGCCAGGCCCAAGGTGTAAAGCTCGGGCAGACTGCGAACCAAACCGGCATCCACCAACTGATCCACCAGTTTGTCGCCCAAGCCTTCAATGTCCATGGCACGGCGGCCCGCGAAATGCAGGATGGCTTGTTTGCGCTGCGCGGGGCAGGTGAGGCCACCCGTGCAGCGCCAGTCGGCTTCACCCTCTTCCCGCGCAATCGGGCTGCCACAAACGGGACACTGACCTTGCAGGCGCTGGTAGAGGTCAAAGGGCTCACCCACGTCAGCCGGTCTGCGCTCCAGCACCACACCCACCACCTCGGGAATCACATCGCCAGCGCGGCGCACGATCACGGTGTCGCCCACCCGCACGTCTTTGCGGCGGGCTTCGTCTTCGTTGTGCAAGGTGGCATTGCTCACCGTGGTGCCACCGACAAACACCGGGGCCAGTTTGGCAACCGGGGTGAGTTTGCCGGTACGGCCCACTTGAATGTCGATGTCCAGCAATGTGGTGATTTGCTCTTGCGCCGGGTATTTGTGCGCCACCGCCCAGCGTGGCTCGCGGCTGACAAAACCCAGGCGCTGCTGCAAGGCCCAGTCGTTCACTTTGTAAACCACGCCATCAATATCGAACGGCAGTGAGTCACGCTTCTGACCCATGGCCTGGTGGAAAGCCACCAAGCCCGGGGCACCCAACACCACGGTTCTGTCTTGGCACACAGGCAGACCCATGTCCACGAAAGCGTCTAACAAGAGCGCGTGGGTGGCAGGCCGCGTCCAACCCTGAACCTCGCCCAAGCCGTAGGCAAAAAAACTCAAGGGGCGTTTGGCGGCAATGGCAGGGTCCAACTGGCGCACGGCACCGGCTGCCGCATTGCGCGGGTTCACGAATGTTTTTTCGTTTTTGGCACCTTGGGCAATCAATTCACGCTGACGCTCGTTCAGCGCCTCGAACTGGTCACGCCGCATATAGACCTCGCCCCGCACTTCCAGCACAGCGGCATCAACGCCCTGCAAGCGCAGCGGAATTTGCGCAATCGTGCGAATGTTTTGCGTCACGTCTTCGCCGGTCTCCCCATCGCCACGTGTGGCGGCTTGCACCAGTACACCGTCCTCGTAGCGCAGGTTGATGGCCAAACCATCAAACTTCAACTCGGCGGCGTATTCAATGGGCGAGGCATCTTCGCCGAGTTCCAACTCACGCCGCACACGGGCATCAAAGGAGAGCGCACCGCTGGCATCGGTGTCGGTCTCGGTGCGTATGGACAACATGGGCACCGCATGTTTGACCGGCGCAAAGCCCTCCAACACCTTGCCCATGATGCGCTGCGTGGGCGAATCCGCCGTCAGCAGTTCAGGATGCGCAGCCTCTATGGCTTGCAACTCTTGGAACAGCTTGTCGTACTCGACGTCAGGGATTTGCGGGGCGTCCAGGACGTAGTAGCAGTGGGCGTGGTGGGCGAGCAGACCACGCAACTGCCATGCACGGGCTGCAACCTGAGACTCAGCGGGGCACATGCTGGGCATCGTGCACAGCAGGGTTGGCCGGGCGGTGTGGGATCAGGTCGGGCCCGAGCAGGCGGTCGATGCGTGAAAACACCTCAACTCGCTTGAAAGGCTTTTTCATGAAATCGTCAGCACCAATACGCTCGGCGTAAAACTGCTCGGGGGCTTGGTCGTTGCCGCTGATCATGATGATAGGAATGTTCATGGTGGCCGGGTCACGGCGCAGAGCGCGCAGCGCGTTGAAACCGTTCATGCCGGGAAGGATGATGTCCAGAAAAATCAAATGCGGCTTGCGCGCACGGGCCAAACTGATGCCCGCTTCAGCTTCGTAGGCAAACAAGGTTTCGTAGTGGTTTTGTTTGAGCATGCGCGTGAGCGCCACCACCACGGTTTGTGAGTCATCAATGACCAGCACGCGCGTGCCGCTGCGGGCTCGCAGGCGCGACAGTCGGCGGCGCTCGCTGGATTCTTTGGGCTCCTTGGCAGTTGACGTAGACGCGGGCCTGCTCGTTTCGGGCGTTCGGCGAAAAAAACTGAAGATGCTCATCGTGGTACGGCTCCTTAAAACATGTCAACAGTGAACATAGGACAGTAGTGTCCCAACGTTTTTCAGAGGAGAGCGAGCTGTTGAGGGTCGATTTTGGCGTCCGAATTGGTTGAGGGTTGCGTAAGTAGTTGATTTATTGGGGTTGTTTCGAACATGGTCAAGCTCAAGATTTGTAGGATTTC
>JBJTHI010000321.1:0-6199 GCA_046094425.1 Burkholderiales bacterium
CGCCAGGGCTTCGTTGGCCTGACGCAGCGAAAATACTTCTACCGTGCTCGTCAGCGCATGGTCCTCGGCCCAGGCGAAAAATTCTTCGCCATCTTGGCGTGTCAGGTTGGCCACCGACCGAACACAACGCTCGCCCCACAACAAGCGGTAGGGGAAGCGCGGAATGTCGCTCATGTGGATGCCGGCACAGACCACGGTGCTCCCGGGTGCGCTGTGCCGCAAGGCCAGCGGCACCAAGTCGCCCACGGGCGCAAACAATATCGCCCCGTCAGTCGCCGCGGGCGGCTCTTGGTCTGAGCCACCCGCCCACTGCACTCCCAGGGAACGCGCCAGCGACTGGGCGGCCTCATCCCCGGGCCGCGTGAAGGCGTACACCCGGCGACCTTGTTGCAAAGCCACCTGTGCGATCAAGTGCCCCGCGGCACCAAAACCATACAAACCGAGGGTGGCCGAGGCCCCCACCAAACGCAGCGCACGCCAACCAATCAGCCCCGCACACAGCAAGGGTGCGGCCTGCTCGTCGCTGTAGCGCTGCGGCAGCACAAAACAAAAATCTTCGTTGGCCAGCATGTAGGTGGCGTAACCACCGTCCACATCCATCCCCGTGAAATGCGCATGAGGGCACAAGTTCTCGCGCTGCTGCTCGCACGCACGGCAAACACCACAACTGTCATGCAACCACGGCACGCCCAGGCGCGTGCCCAATGTAAAGCGCTGGCAACCGTCACCCAGCGCCACCACCTTGCCCACCACCTCGTGACCCGGTACGCGGGGCAATCGGGGCGAGCCGAGTTCGCCATCCACCAGATGAAGGTCGGTGCGACAGACACCACAAACACTGACACGCAGCAGCAACTGCCCCGGGCCGGGGCGTGGCACATCGCGTTCTACTCGGCGCAGCGTTGGATCGCCTGCCGATGTCAACGCCATGGCCTCGTCATGCAGCGGCAACGTGTCCATGGCCCTGAACTCCGCGCAGCTCAGCCCTTCAAGCGAAGACAGGGATCGTGCGCAGGTTGTGCCGGCGGCGTGAGGCCTTTGGCCTTGGCCCGCTCCATCATGGTTGCATGGTGCTGGTCTATGTAGGCCCGGCACTCCTCGTAGTTCTTCATGCCCATCATCTTGTTGCGGTGTTCGGCTCGCTCCGATCGATTCATCATGGACCAACCGGGTGTGTTGCTCTTGTTCATGTGCCAGCCACGCATCGGACCACCGCCACCCATGCGGCCACCCGGCGCTGAGGCACTGGGCCCCGAAGCCGCAGGAGGCGTCTGTGCGGGGGCCACCGCACACGCGGCCACACAGGCTGTCGCAACCAAAACTCGCTGAAGTATCCGTTTCATGACGAAACCCTTTCAAATTTGGGGCTTCATGCTGACACACAACGCGGGTCGCCAATTGATCCAGCGCAATAGGGCCCCAACTTCTTCGGTTGCCGCGGTTGCCGGTGTTGATGGGCAGACTGCTGATGTTCCGTCGCATGCCTTCTTAGCGGCGAGTCAACCTGGTTCTGGCGGCTCGGCCGACGACCCATTGACAGGCAGCCCCCGCGCTTGTGTGATGTCCCGTCTCAGCGCAGTGATTTCTTGGTTCAGCGCCGCCATTTGGCGGTGCATGTCGCGCAGGATTTCGCGTTCAATGATGCGCTCTTCGGTTTCGATCCAGCGCGTGGCGATGGCAGCCGTCACCAAGGACAGCACACCAAAACCCAACATCACCACGAACACAGAAAAAATCTTGGACGCGGCGGTCGAGGGCACCAAATCGCCATAGCCAACTGTCGCTGCGGTCGTGAATGCCAACCACAGGCCATCGCCCCAGGTCAGCGCTTTGGGCTCCAACCACCAGAACCCCAAGCCGCACAAGCCCAACAAGACGGCCGCCGCCAGCAGGCCCAGCACCAGTACCAAGTCCAAGGGGTTGTCCTTGAGGTGCTCGGCTCCCTGCTTGCTGTGCCAAGCGGTGTGAAGCAGTGCTTCAGCCACGGTCAACGCCGCCAGTGGTTCAAGTACACGCTTTCATGTACCGTTACTTCTGAACCGCGACACTGGCGTGGTGTTGCACGCTATCTGGAACATAAAAATGATGCGTTTTGGACCATGGCTGCGTTGCAAATCCGCGCGATACCAATGGGTATCGCTGTGGTTTGCGCCTTGCCCTGACCCAAAACGCATCATTTTTATTTGTTCCATCAAGCATGCAACACCACACTAGGCCTGGATACGTGGTACTGCCGCTCATAACACATGCTTTCGGTGATGGGCCTCAGCTTGCGTTGCCCGCAGCGCGCGCAGGCGCTTGAGCAGCGCAAGGTCTGGCACCTTGACTGCAGCGACAGCGCCTGCATAAATTGAACCGGCGTTACCGTCTAGGGTGATGGTGTCGCCCTCGAACAAAACTTGGTCTGCCAGCTGGACCGTGCGCGCAGTGGGGTCAATGCGCAGGTCTTCACACCCCACCAGGCAAACCCGACCGAGCTGGCGAGCCACCACCGCCGCGTGCGAGGTGCGCGCACCTCGCTGGGTCAACAGACCTGCCGCTGACTCCAGCGCCACGATGTCGCTGGTCTGCGCATCCTGGCGAACCAAAATAACGCTGGCGCCCGCTGCCACCCGCGCCGCCACGCGTTCGCCATCCAGCGCAATCTCGCCCGAGACCACGCCAGGGCAAGCCGATGCACCGTGCGCCAGCGGCACAGCCGCAGCCGTGGCATCACCCACCGGGGCAATCTGCACGCAAGCCATGTCTGCCTCTTGCAGTGCAGCGGTGCGCTGCTGGGCAGTGGCAGCGTCAATCACGCCCTCATCCAACAAATCCAAGGCAATGCGCGCTGCTGCGAATGGGGTGCGCTTGCCAGTGCGTGTTTGCAGCATGTGCAGCTTGCCGTCTTGCACGGTGAACTCGAAGTCTTGCATGTCGGTGAACTCGCGCTCCAGCGCTTGGGTCGCTTCTTGCAGCTGGTGCCATGCTTGAGGTGCCAGATCGGCCATGGCCTGGTGACCATGCGCGTTTCGGCGGCCCGACACCACGTCTTCCCCCTGCGCATTGGCCAAGAAGTCCACCCACAGCTGCTTCTCGCCGGTGGTGGGGTCGCGCGTGAAACCCACACCCGCGCCCGAGTGCCCGCCACTGTTGCCAAAAGCCATGGCTTGAATGGTGACTGCGGTGCCCATGGTCGCATCAATATGGTTCAGGTTGCGATACGACTGTGCTTTGGCCGAATTCCACGAGGCAAATACCGAGCGAATAGAGCCCGATAGCTGCTCATTCACATCTTGCGGAAAGTCTGAGCCCGCGTTTTGCGCGTAAATGCTCTTGAAACTGGCGGTGAGGTCGCGCAGCTCGCTAAAGTCCAATTCCCTTTCGTCGCGCCCCTGTGTAGCGCGCAGAAGCTCATCTTCAAAGAGGCGCTCGTCTAGCCCTGCAACCACCTCGCCATAGCTGGCAATCAGGCGCCGGTACGCATCCCAGGCCAGCCGTGGATTGCCAGTCTGGCGCAGCAAGCCGGGCAGCGTGGCATCACACAAGCCAATGTTCAGCAGGGTTTCCATCATGCCGGGCATGGAGACCGGCGCCCCCGAGCGCACCGACACGATCAAGGGCTTTCTGGCATCGCCAAACAGCAAGCCGCAAGCATCCTGCAACGCCACCAGCCCTACCGAAAACACCGGCAGCATGCACTCGTCAGGGGACTGCGCGTAATGCGTACCGATGACCAGCGCTGGCGGAACCACCAGGCCAATTTCAGCCATGCGCAACAAGTTGAAAGCCTTGGAGCCCATGCTTTCCTTGGAGGGATTGTGCTGGTGTGCCGTGTTGCCATTGGCAATCAAATAGATGTGTTTGGGCCAGTGGGATGCAGATTTCATGCAGAGATTCCAGTCTTATTGATAACCATTTGTCGCAGGGCGTAACCGGCGGCAAGCAACCCGTCAGATGCTTTTTCGATGGTGTTGGCCAAGTCACTGGCCAGCATCAGCTTGGCAGGCTCGGTGGCAAGGTTTCGCACAACCGCCATACGCGCCTGGCGCGACAACTCATCGCACAAACGCTCTGCACGCAGCATGCGCCACAGCGTTTGCAAAAACAGCTCGGTGTCTGCCGGATCGCCGTGCTCACTGACGTGGCGCGCAATCTCAATCGCCTTGACATGGTCTTGAATCGCGGCGAGCGTGGTGTCAGCAAGGCGGCACAAAGCGGTGCTCACCACAGTGGGTAACGCAGGTGATGCGTCAAGCCGCGTCATGGAGTAAATGAAGGTGGCCTCCTCCAGCGCATCGGCCACGTCGTCGGATCGCTCCAGCAACACCACCACAGCTTGCCAGCGCACCTGGCGCTCGGCGCGCTGGCGCGCCTCCATGAGCAGGTGATCCGCTTTGCGCTCCCAGGCTTTGGCACGCAACACCAAAGTGCTGCCTTGCGCTTCGTCCAGCGCAGTGCCGCTTTCCAGCGCGCTGCACAAGGCCAGCGCAATGGCATGGCAGTAGGCCGCGTGCTCGGCCAGCAGATCAAATTCGAACGTGCGTTTGCGCAGCACGCGGGCCAGCAGCATGCGGGCCTCATCGGCCACCATGGCCAATGGCAGTTGCTGGCGCAGCATCACGCTGGAGATGCGCAACAACTCCAGCAAAAAAGCCTCAGCCGCTTCTTCTCCCAGCACGTCATCCAGACGGTCCCCTATGCGAAAGGCTTCGCTGTCAACGGCCTGCATGGCGTTGTACACCAGCCGCTCGCCACCGGCCAGCAGCCAAGCCATGTGGCCCCAGTCTTGGTCTGCCGCACGGCGCAGCAGCGCAAGCGCCCGAGGCTTGCGCACAAAGTTTTGCAAGCGCTTGCGGGCCCGGTTCCAGTCAATCACAAACACAATGCGCGAGCCCACCGCTTCAAGCCCTTTGTGCAGTGCTGTGGGGCTTGGGGCCGCAAGCGTTGCCACTCCCACCTGATAGGGCTTGCCCGCATTGAGGCCCTGCGATGTCTGGGGGTCTGAGACCGTCCACACAAAGCCTGCCACCTCCAGCATTTGGCGAAAGAAATGAAAGCGCTCGGCGTGCAGATCGGAGTAATTGAGCCGGATGGTGTGCGCCTCTACTTCGATGACCAACACATGCACATCGTTGGTTCCAATGTCGTTCTGAATCAGCAGCCGCTCGCCATCACGGGTGACTGCCGTATCCAGCCCCGGGTGCGAAAACTTCAGCGCTGCGGTGCGGTTAAGGCCTCGCATGAACGCCTGTATCAAGGCCCTGTCGGCGGGCTGCACTTGCCAAACATGTGCGCCATCGATGTTCTCGGTGGCAATTTCACTGGCCATCGCGTTCAACTGCTTGTGCAGATCCATCACCAAGATGTGAAAGCTATCAGCCCCCTTACGCTCGCCCCGCGTCAAATCCGCCAGCGCCTGCGCACAGAGCCCCTCCTCGCCCTCCATGGCGTGGAGTTTTTGCAGCCAATGGTCGCGCCGTGTCGCCAGAGCCGGGTTGGGGTGATTGCCAGCGTCACACACCGGTCGCGCCATGATCACCAAATCAGCGGCCAACGCTTTTGCAAGTGGGTCAAGTTGGGGTGAGAGCAGTGTCTGGTCATCAAAGTAGGCGGTTTTGATGAGCTCGGTGAGCCAGCTCGCGTCGTGCAGACCGGCTTGGCTGAGTTCGCGCCCCCAATCCACCAGCGCTGTATCAGGTGCTCGGGCGTGTTGGGCAGCCGACTGCAGCACGGTGAGATACATCTTCAGCCGGTCGTTGGCCAACAGGGCTGCTTTCACCCAAGCGGGCACCAGCAGCGACTGCTGGCCCAGTGAGGCCACTGCCTTTTCTTTAAGCATGAGATTTTCGATTCTTAACTTGAGACACGGACGATTGTGAAAACCTGATGTGGTGCGACTGTGACAATCGGTGTTCTGACTCCAAATCCCTCCCTTCGTTGGCATTTATCAACCTATGGCAGTGGCAGTGCGCTCGCCCACCTATTTGCAGCGCCTGGCGCCGCACACCCAGCGGAAAAGTCTTCAATTCGTCACATGAATATGTGCCACTGCCCGCGGCACTAGTGCGGTGTTGCACTCTCCTGATTAGTGACAAATTTCAGCCACACGAGTGACAGGCTCACCTGGTGAGCTTGTGGCCGTGCAAGATAGGCCCATCGCAACAGGAGGTGAGCCATGACGATGAACCGAGTGCAATTCCAAGCTGGGCTTTCGATG
>JBJTHI010000322.1:0-5628 GCA_046094425.1 Burkholderiales bacterium
CGTGGCTGGACGCGCGAAACCTTTGCTCTTGCCCTCGCCGTGCAAAACCTGGCCTGGGGTGTGGCGGGGCCGGTGGCGGGCATGCTGGCCGACCGGTTTGGTGCCTTCCGGGTGCTCATCGGCGGTTCGCTGCTGTATGCCCATGGACAAGGTGACGATGGTCGCGCCGCACAGCAGCACTTGGTTCATCGACAGCGCGGGCGCAATTTTCGGGGAGTGTGTGTTTTTGCATGGGGGCACTGTAGTTGAAAGCGCAGGGATGCGCTCAAGTGCGTTCTAGCTGCTCCCTACAATGCGCGCCCATGGCAAGTTCAAGCAAATCCAATTCATCCAAAACAGATGCCCAATATGGCGAAGCGTCCATCCGCGTGCTCAAGGGCCTGGAGCCCGTCAAGCAGCGCCCGGGCATGTACACCCGCACCGACAACCCGCTGCACATCATCCAGGAGGTGATCGACAACGCAGCCGACGAAGCCTTGGCCGGTCAAGGCAAACGCATTGATGTGACGGTGCATGCAGATGGTTCAGTGAGTGTTCAGGACGATGGCCGAGGCATTCCCTTCGGCTTGCACCCGGATGAAAAAGTGCCGGTGGTGGAAATCGTGTTCACCCGTTTGCATGCAGGCGGCAAGTTCGACAAAGGCGCAGGCGGCGCCTACAGTTTTTCGGGCGGCCTGCACGGCGTGGGCGTGAGTGTGACCAATGCGCTGTCCAAGCGCTTGGAAGTGTCGGTTTGGCGCGAGCAACAAGTGGCCACCTTGACCTTCTCTGGTGGTGATGTGATCGAGCCCTTGAGTGTGCGCAAACAAGGCGCAGGTGACCGCAAATCAGGCACCACGGTGCGCGCTTGGCCTGATGCGAAGTACTTTGAGAGTGTGGAGTTTCCCAAGGCGGAGTTGACGCATTTGCTGCGCAGCAAAGCGGTGCTGATGCCTGGGGTGAGCGTCTCCCTCACCTATGAGAAAACCGGCGAGGTGCAGCAGTGGCTCTACAAGGGGGGGCTGCGCGACTATTTGATGCAAACCCTCACCGCCGACCCAGTGATCCCGCTCTTTGAAGGCGAACACTACGCCACCGGCCAAGAGACCGAAGACGTGGCCGAAGGTGAGGGCGCGGCCTGGTGCGTGGCTTTCACTGAAGACGGCACGCCCATGCGTGAGAGTTACGTGAACTTGATTCCTACCGTGGCCGGTGGTACGCATGAATCGGGTTTGAAAGATGGCCTCTTTGCTGCCATCAAAGCCTTCATCGACATGCACAGCCTCTTGCCCAAAGGCGTGAAGCTGATGCCGGAAGACGTGTTTTGCCGCGCCAGTTTCGTGCTTTCGGCCAAGGTGCTGGATCCGCAATTCCAAGGCCAAATCAAAGAGCGGCTGAACAGCCGAGATGCGCTGCGGCTGGTGTCGATGGCGGTGAAGCCACGCTTGGAGTTGTGGCTGAACCAGCATGTGGATTTAGGCAAAAAGCTGGCCGAGTTGGTTATCAAACAAGCGCAAACCCGCCAGCGTGCGAGCCAAAAGGTAGAAAAACGCAAAGGCTCGGGCGTGGCCGTGTTGCCTGGCAAACTCACCGACTGCGAAAGCCGCGACCTGAACGCCAACGAGATTTTTTTGGTCGAAGGCGACTCCGCCGGTGGAAGCGCCAAGATGGGGCGCAACAAAGAAACCCAGGCTGTGCTGCCCCTGCGCGGCAAGGTGCTCAACGCTTGGGAGGTGGAAAAAGACCGCCTCTTTGCCAACAACGAAATCCACGACATTGCGGTGGCGCTGGGCATAGACCCCCATGGCGCGAATGACCACGTGGACATGAGCGGCCTGCGTTACGGCAAGGTTTGCATCTTGAGTGACGCCGATGTGGACGGCTCGCACATTCAGGTGCTCTTGCTCACACTTTTTTTCCGCCATTTCCCCAAGCTGATCGAAGAAGGCCGCATCTACATTGCCAAGCCGCCGCTCTTCCGTGTGGATGCGCCCGCGCGCGGCAAAAAACCCGCCGCCAAAATTTACGCACTGGACGAGGGTGAGTTGCAAGCCACCTTGGACAAGCTGCGCAAAGAAGGCGCACGCGAAGGCAGTTGGAGCATAGGCCGCTTCAAAGGCCTGGGCGAGATGAACGCCGAGCAGTTGTGGGAAACCACGCTCAACCCCGAAACCCGGCGTTTACTGAAAGTGGAATTTGCCGCTTTGGGTTTTGAGGCCACCACCTCGTCATTGACCAAACTCATGGGCAAAGGCGAAGCGCAAGCGCGGCGTGATTTGATGGAACTGCATGGCGATGCAGTGGAAGTTGATGTTTGACGCGCCCAGTTCGACGACTCAGGTTCGTTTGCGCCCCACCATGCTCTCCGACCTGGACTTTGTGGTCTCGGTGGAGCAAGACCTGGCCAATCTGCCCTTCATTACCCCTTGGGAGCGCACACAGCATGAAGGTGCAATTCGCTTTCCCGATTGCAGGCACTTCATCATTGAAGCGGGGCCAACTTATGTGAGCACTGGTTTGGTGATTCTGCAAGGTTGTCGCAACCCTAACCATTCTGTGCAACTCAAACGCATCGTGCTGCAACAAAAAGGGCACGGCCTGGGTCGCGCTTGTGTTCGTTTGCTTACCCGCATGGCGTTTGAAGACTTAGGCGCACATCGTTTTTGGTTGAACGTGAAATCGCGCAACATCCGTGCCTTGGGGCTGTACAGCAGCGAAGGTTTTGTAGAAGAAGGGCGTTTGCGCGAGAGCGTGCTCACGCCTGATGGGTATGACAGTTTGATCGTCATGTCCTTGTTAAAGACGGAATACGAAGCACGCACCAGCGTGCAGGTCTGATTTGAAACACCATGACACCCAGCTTGTTTGACAACCTGAACGACGACAACGCCAACGAAGTCGCCCTCTCGGCCTACGCCGAACGTGCCTACTTGGAATACGCCCTCAGCGTGGTGAAAGGCCGCGCCTTGCCCGATGTGTGTGATGGCCAAAAACCGGTGCAACGCCGCATTTTGTTCGCCATGGAGCGGCTGGGTCTGGCCTACACCAACAGTTCCACCGCCAGCGGCCCCAAGCCGGTGAAAAGCGCACGTGTGGTGGGCGATGTGATCGGCAAATACCACCCGCATGGCGACACCGCCGCTTACGACGCTTTGGTGCGAATGGCGCAAGATTTTTCGCAGCGTTATCCGTTGATTGACGGCCAAGGTAACTTCGGCTCGCGTGATGGTGATGGCGCGGCCGCCATGCGTTATACCGAAGCGCGCCTCTCGCCCATCACCCGTTTGTTGCTGGATGAACTGGACGAAGGCACGGTCAACTTTGTGCCCAATTACGAGGGCTCGTTCGACGAACCCAAGCAACTTCCCGCCCGCTTGCCTTTTGTTTTGCTCAACGGTGCCAGCGGCATTGCCGTGGGTTTGGCCACCGAAGTGCCGTCGCACAATTTGCGCGAGGTGGCGGCAAGCTGTGTGGCACTCATTCGCAACGAAAAACTGGCAGACGAAGAACTGTTTGCCTTGATCCCTGGCCCCGACTTTCCGGGCGGCGGGCAAATCATCAGCCCGGCTTCCGACATTCAATCGGCCTACCAAAGTGGTCGCGGCAGCATCAAAGTGCGCGCACGCTGGAAGATTGAAGATTTGGCGCGTGGACAATGGCAGTTGGTGGTCACCGAATTGCCCACGGGCACCAGCGCGCAAAAAGTGCTGGAAGAAATTGAAGAGCTGACCAACCCCAAAGTCAAAGCGGGCAAGAAGGCGTTGACGGCGGAACAGGTGCAACTCAAAACCACCGTGCTGGCGGTGCTGGACGCGGTGCGCGACGAAAGCGGCAAAGAAGCCGCCGTGCGCCTGGTGTTTGAACCCAAAACCAGCCGCATAGAACAGCAAGACCTCATCACCACCTTGCTGGCTCACACCAGCTTGGAAACCTCCAGCTCCATCAACCTCACCATGGTGGGCCTGGATGGCAGGCCGACGCAAAAGAGCTTGCGTCAAATGCTGCAAGAGTGGATCAGCTTCCGTTTAGACACCGTGCAGCGCCGCACCCAGCACAGGCTGGACAAAGTGCTGGCACGTATCCACTTGCTGGAAGGCCGCCAGCTTGTGCTGCTGAACATTGATGAAGTCATACGCATCATTCGCCAGGCCGACGAGCCCAAGGCTGCGCTCATCGAACGCTTCAAGCTCACGACGATTCAAGCCGACGACATTCTGGAAATTCGACTGCGCCAACTGGCCCGCCTGGAGGCCATCAAGATTGAGCAAGAGCTCAAAGACTTGCGCGTGGAACAAGGCAAGCTCGAAGACATTTTGAACAACCCCAGCAGTTTAAAGCGCACCGTCATCAAAGAGATCGAGGCAGACAGCAAACAGTTTGGCGATGAACGCCGCACCTTGATTCAAGCCGAGAAAAAAGCGGTGGCCGAGATCAAGGTGGTGGATGAACCTGTGACCGTGGTGGTCAGCATGAAGGGCTGGGTGCGTGCCCTCAAGGGGCACGAGGTGGCCGCCGACAGCCTGCAGTTCAAGTCGGGCGATGCGCTCTATGGCACCTTTGCTTGCCGTAGCGTAGATCCTCTTTTGGTATTTGGCAGCAATGGCCGGGTGTATTCGGTGGCCGTGAGCCTGCTACCCGGTGGGCGCGGTGATGGACAACCCATCACTACACTCATTGATTTGGAGACTGGCACCCAGCCATCTCATTACCTTGCGGGCAACGCAGAACAAACCGTGCTGCTGGCAGGGACCGGGGGTTATGGACTGCTCGCGCGGCTGGGCGACTTGGTGTCGCGTCAGCGCGGCGGCAAGAGTTTCCTCACCTTGGAGGCGGAAGAAAAGCTCCTCCCGCCAGCGAGCGCCGATGTGGGTTCCCAGGTGGCTTGTTTGTCCCTCGCCGGTCGCCTCTTGGTATTCCCACGCGAGGAACTCAAGCTGCAATCCAATGGTGGGCGTGGTTTGACCTTGATGGACTTGGAAGACAAAGACGCCTTGGTCAGCGTGTCCGTGTTCGCGCAAACATTGCAGGTGTTGGGCACGGGCCGGGGCGGCAAAAGCAAAGACGAGACGCTGCGAGCCGCAGCTCTGGCGGCTTACCAGGGAAAACGCGCTCGCAAAGGCAAGGTGATTGATTTGGGGCTCAAAGCTCAGCGTGTGTTACCGGGGTGAGTGGCCCTATGCCCGTCGTTCCCGCTAAGGCGGGAATCCAGGGGCTGTCGCAAATGGTGCGCACCGGTTCACTGGCAACCGCTGCTTGGATTCCCGCTTTCGCGGGAATGACGGTTTTTGAGCAAGACAGGTGACGTCGCGCAAGCTGTGAACACATGCAACCCTACGTCCCCGTCGCCAATCAGCGAAAATCCCCGGATGACCGCACACCTCACCCCCGACACCGCCGCCACGGCGAGCGCCACGCCCAAGATTGGTTTCGTTTCTCTGGGCTGTCCCAAAGCCCTCACCGACTCCGAACTCATCCTCACCCAGCTCAGTGCCGAGGGTTATCAAACGAGCAAAACCTTTGCTGGGGCCGACCTGGTGATCGTCAACACCTGCGGTTTCATTGACGATGCGGTGAAGGAGAGCCTGGACACCATCGGCGAAGCGCTGGCTGAGAACGGCAAAGTCATCGTCACCGGTTGTTTGGGGGCCA
>JBJTHI010000323.1:0-17390 GCA_046094425.1 Burkholderiales bacterium
GTCTAACGGAAACACCACTATCTGCCAATACTTTACAAAGCAGGTCCTGCCACTACACCAATCTCAACAAACCGCTCATAAGTGCTTGATTTCATTGACCCGAGCGTCCCGCCTCAGCTCTGAAGTGTCGAACTTCGGGGGGCAGGTAGAGCCAGCCAGTGGCGTCCAGGCTGTTGAACTCGCCCGCTTGCGCATAACGGGTTTGGTCAAAACGTTTGAAGGCGTTGGCGTCAACGGCGCTCGGGGTGGCGCTGCTCAGGGTGGGGTACAGCCACTTGAGCAATTCACCGGCGGCGTCGAGTTGACACTGGGTGATGAAGGGCGCGGCCGTGGTGCTGCACGACTCGGTGGCCGCCAGGCTGGGGAAGCCGTGGCCGGCGTCGGGTTTGTTGTCGTGGCGGATTTGTGCGGCGGGCACACCCCAGCGCTCGTAGGTGGTTTTCAGGGCCAGTACCAAGGGCGCAGGCACCACCTTGTCTTGACCACCGGAGAACAACCACAGGCGCTGGCGCTTGATGTGCACCGGGTCGTCAATATGGCCTTGATTGCCACGCACCGCGTCCAGACTGCGGTTCACATACACGTCGGTAGCCAAGGTTTGGCAACCGCCGCCCCACCACTGTTGCCATTGCAACCACCAGGGCGGGTTGGCGGGGCAGGAGCAATTCAAAGAAGCGGTACTCACCGAGCCTTCCGAGCAACCATAAGGGCCACCGGCCAACACGCCCACGCCGCTGATGCTGGCTGAATAAGCTACGGCAAACTGCGCGGCCATATACCCCCCCGAAGACAAGCCCGACACCGTGACTTGCTGGGCATTGGCTTTCAGCGCGGGCAAGCGGGGCAGCACCTGGGCTTGCGTGCAGAACGCAGTGAGCATCAGCACGATGAAGGCGATCCATGCATCGGCTTTCGCTGAACGATGGTGTGAAGTGAAAACGTTTGGGCGATGAGTCATGCGGGCCTCGCTGGCTGCGGTTGGTGCGTTGCAGCATAACGGGTTGTCGCGACAAGCTGGTGGCGCAAGTTAATGAAAACAAGATATACTGTTTACACCGTTTAACAACCGATGAGGTATTCATGGCCACTCGCAAACCCGCTTCTAAAACACCTGCCGTCAAAACCCCTGTGAAGGCAGCTGCACCAGCGCCCGCCAAGAAGGCCCCGGTCAAAGCGCCGGTGAAGCCAGCGCCTGCGAAAAAGGCTGTTGCCGCGCCCAAAGCCGTTGCGGTGGCCAAAAAAGCGGTGGCCGCCAAGCCTGGCAAGGTCAAACCCAAATTGGTTCGTGACAGCTTCACCATGCCCAAGGCCGAGTACGTCGCCATTGATGTGCTGAAACAGCGCGCTGCCAAGCTGGCACGGCCCGTGAAGAAGAGCGAGTTGCTGCGCGCGGGCGTCAAACTCTTGAATGCCTTGGACGACAAAGCCTTGCTGGCTGCTGTGAATGCGGTGCCTACGATCAAAACCGGGCGGCCAGGCAAAGGCTGAGGTTTTTAAGCGGGGTTGCAAGCAGGTCGAGTGACGAGGGATTGACCGCAGGCCATCCCTCGCTCCCCACCCCGGTGCAACAATCTCGGCCATGACCCCCAAACGTCTGGTCGTTTATTTTTTTCTGCTGGTGGCGCTGGCCTGCGCCGTGGTGTGGTGGAGCGCGCGCCCGCCCGTGGTACCCACCGTCACCGTGCAAAGTGCGCCCTTGGTGCGCACGGTGTTGTTCTCGGCGCGTGTGGCCACAAACTCCCGCGTGGACGTGGGCAGCACGGTGACGGGTCGGGTGTTGCTGGTAGCGGCGACAGAAGGCCAGCAGGTCAAAGCCGGCGATGTGTTGCTGCGCCTGGAAAACCAAGAACAACGCGCGGCTTTGGCGCAAGCACAAGCCACGCAACAACAAGCGTTGGCCCGGCTGGCCGGCTTGCGCAGCACGGGGCGCAGCAGCGCCCAAGCGGCGGTGGCCCAGGCGGAATCGGTGCTTGTGGCGGCGCAACTGGATTGGCAGCGGCAAAAAGAACTGGTGGCGCAAGGGTTTGTCAGCCCCGCGCGGTTGAACGAGGCCGAACGTGCCGTGGCGGTGGCGCAGGCCCAACTGAACAGCGCCCGCGCCAGTTTGGCGGCCAATGCGGAACAGGGAACCGAGCTGGTGCAAGCCCAAGCGGCGCTGGATGCGGCGCGCGCTGCGGTGGAAACAGCACAGGCCAAACTCACGCAAACGGTGGTCACCGCTCCGTCGGAGGCTCAAGTGCTGCTGCGTTCAGTGGAGCCCGGTCGCATCGTGCAGCCGGGGGCCACCTTGTTCACCCTCGCCTTGAAGGGCCCGCTGCAATTGGTGGCCCAGGTGGATGAGCGTTATTTAGACCAATTGCAAGTGGGGCAAAGCGCCCTGGCGGTGGCCGACGCTTTTCCTGCGCAGCGTTTCGCGGTGCGTGTGCTGTCGATCGCACCCCTGGTCAATGCCCAGCGTGGGGCGGTGGAGGTGAAGTTGGCATTGACGGGCCCCGCGCCTGTTTTTTTGCGCGAAGACATGAGTTTGTCGGTGGAGGTAGAAACCGCCAGGCGCGCGCAAGCCTTGGTCTTGCCCGTGACTGCCCTGCGAAGTGATTCAAGCGCTGGTGCCCAGACCGAAGTGCGGGTGGTGCGTGAGGGTCGCGTGGTCGAGCAAAACGTCAAGCTGGGACTGCGCACCTTGGAGGCGGTCGAAGTGTTGGAAGGTGTGTCGGGTGGTGACGAGGTATTGCTCGGTGTCACGCCTGAGCCCGGTCGCCGTGTGCGAACTCATGCTGCTTCTGAGGCCACCACGCGCCAGGCCACGGGCACCAGCCAAGACAGCGCTGGTTCGGCCATGGGCAACGCCATGGGACGATGACCCGCCATGCGCTGGCTCGGATTTGAACGCCAAGTGGCCATTCGTTTTCTGCGCGAAGGGCGCATGCAAACCTTGCTCATCATCGTGGGCGTGGCGGCGGGGGTGGCTGTTATCACCTACATCTCGGCCTTGATCAGCGGTTTGCAGCGCAATACCTTGGAAAAAACCTTGGGCGCACAAGCCCATGTGAGCATCAGCGCACCGGACGATGTGGTCACGCCAGCGCGACCTGCCGATGGCAGCACCGCGTTGTCTCAGCTTCAACCACGTGCCCAGCGGCCGCGCACGGTGGCGAATTGGCAAGCCCTGATTCCGGTGCTGGAGGCCTTGCCCGAGGTGGCAGCGGTGTCGCCCATGGTCTCGGGTGCGGGGCTGGCACTGCGCGGTGAGGCGAGCAAATCCATTGCCATCATGGGCGTGGAGCTGGAGCGCTACGACCGCATCATTGGCTTGCGCAAAAAGTTGGTCGAGGGCCAAGCCCGTTTGCAACCCGGTGAGGCCATCATCGGCAAAGAGCTGGCGCTGGATTTGGGTCTGCGTGTGGGGGATCGCTTCACGCTCGCCACCAATCCCGCTACCGGGCCTTTCAGCGAGTCGGTTCGTGTGGTTGCTTTGGTGGACTTGGGTCTGCGCGACTTGAACCGCCGCAGCGTGATTCTGCCGCTGCGCGCCGCCCAAAGTGCGGTGGGTTTGCAAGGCGGCGTCACCAGCATCGACCTGACGCTGCGTGATGTATGGGTGGCCAGTGAACTTGCCCAAACACTCTCGGCACGTTATGGCGGCAAGGTAGAAAGCTGGCAACAAAGCAATGCGTCTTTGGTCTCGGCGCTCAATGCGCAGTCGGTCAGCACCACCTTGATTCGCGCCGTGGTGATGGTGGTGGTGGTGCTGGGCATTGCCAGCGTGCTGGTGGTATCGGTGGTGCAAAAACGCCGCGAGATTGGCATTTTGCGTGCCATGGGGGCCACGCGCGGCCAGGTGCTGCGGGTGTTTTTACTGCAAGGGGCCATCGTGGGCGCGCTGGGTTCAGTGCTGGGCATGGCGCTGGCGTTTGCGTTGATTGCCGCTTTCACCACCTTTGTGCGGGGTTCTGATGGACTGCCCCTGTTTGTCATCAGCCTGGAGATGAAGCTGGCCCTGCAAGTGGCGGCCCTGGCCACGGTGTTCGGCGTGTTGGCGGCGGTGGCGCCAGCGCGTCGCGCGGCGCAGTTGGATCCGGCGCAGGCCATACGCATGTGAACACCATGTTGGCCTTGGATGCATCCACCCCTTTGATTGAGCTGCGCGACATTCGCAAAAGCTACAACATCGGCCTGCCCAACGAGGCCGAGGTGCTGCACGGTTTGTCGCTGCGAATTCAGCGGGGTGAATTTGTGGCTTTGATTGGCCCCTCGGGCTCGGGCAAAAGCACCTTGCTCAATGTGCTGGGTTTGCTAGAAACATCCAGCAGCGGCAGCTACCGTTTGCTCGGTGAAGAAATGACCGGTTTGCCGGACGCCGCACTCACCCAACGACGCAGCCAGGCCCTGGGGTTTGTTTTTCAGTTCCATCACCTGTTGCCCGCGTTCACCGCGCTGGAAAACGTGACGCTGCCGAGTTTGATGCGCGAGGGGTGGGTCAGCCCCGCCGCCCGCGAGCGAGCGCGCGCCGTGCTGGTCGCCGTGGGTTTGAACAAGGCCATGAGCAAAAAGCCGGGTCAACTCTCGGGTGGCATGCAGCAACGGGTGGCAATGGCGCGCGCTCTGGTGATGCAACCCCCACTCGTGCTCGCTGACGAACCCACAGGCAATTTGGATCGCGCTTCGTCTGACGAAGTATTCGCCTTGATGCGGCGCATGCACGCCGAGCTGCGCACCTCGTTCTTGGTGGTAACCCATGATCCGCGTTTGGCCGAACGCTGCGACCGGGTGATTGAACTGGTGGACGGCAGAATTGAGCGCGACCAAGTGGTGACTTCCTGACCACCCACGCCGTGTGCTTCAGCGTGGTGGCGGCAGGCGTTCACCGATGATGCGACGCTTCAACCAAGCCAAGCCCCTCTGTGGATCCATGCACCCACCAACGGCCTGGCTGGGTTGCAAAACTTGGGGTGCCTGCGATGGGTCGGTCAGCGTCGCCACGGCAAAACTGAACACATAACCGGGCTCTTGCCCCATGCGCAAATCGCTGATGCGCAGTTGATTTTCCTCGTGTGAGAGTTTGTAGAAGCCGTGGCTGAAAGACTGGATGCGCCGCACGCCGTCCACGTCTTTGAGCGCTGCACTCCATTGCAGGCCGCGATCAAAGCGATCCCACTGCATCTCTCTTGTGGTGTCGAGTAAGGAGTAAAAGCCTTCGTAAAAATGCTTGTCATCCACCGCTACGACACGCCACAACACCGAGTTAAAGGGTGAGGGGGTCACCAAGGTGCGTTGCGCGGCGATGCCTTGTTGTTTGAGCGACGCTTGCGCGATGTCACTCACATGCTGTTGGGTCACCACCGTCCACAGCAAGTAGATGCAGCTCAACACCAAGCCGACGAGGTTGGCGCGCAAGCCGCGTGTTTTGTCGCTTGCCACCAAAGCCCAGATGGCGCCCACCAGCAGGGGCAGGGTATAGAGCGGGTCGATGATGAAAATGCTGCCAACGCCAAAGGGATGGTTGGAAAAAGGCTGGAAGATCTGGGTACCGTAAACCGTCATGGTGTCCAGCAAGGGGTGGGTCACCAGGGCCAACCCCATCGCCCAGCACCAACGTTGCCAACAGGCCCACTCGCCATGCAACTTGGCAATGGCCGCGCCCAAAGGTAGGGCCAGCAGCGTCAACCACAACAAGGCATGGCTGTGGCCTCGGTGCAGCACCATGTTCAGGATGGGGTCGCCGTAGTCGATCAACACGTCCAGGTCGGGCAAGGTGCCCGCAACGCCGCCCCACAGCGCGGCTTTCCCAACGGCGGTGCGCCGCCCCATCGCGGCCACGCTCAGCGCAGAACCCAGGGCGAGTTGAGATAAAGAGTCCATGATGTGAAGTGGTTTTCAGGAACGCCCGCTTGCAATTGAAACCGAGAGTTGCTGGCCTAAGGCTGTGCAAAACCGGCGTTGGCGTGCAGACTTTGGCTGTTGTCGTTAACGAGGTAATTCGTATGCAGAACCGTTTGTTTGTTGGGGGTCGCGTTGTGTTTTTGTTGGCTCTGGCGGGCAGTGTCAGCGCTTGCAGCAGCCTGACCCAGCGTGATCGCAACACCATCACCGGTGCCAGCATCGGTGCCGTGGCGGGTGCGGTGCTCACGGGGGGCAGCACGGCAGGCACCGTGGGTGGTGCTGCGGTGGGCGGGGTGATTGGGCACCAAGTAGGTGGTGGCAAGAAGAAGTAGGCTGGTAGCCCTCATATTTCATCAGGGACGCGCCCGAGTGGGCTGCGACGCGGCGCGCTAGCCGCGTTGCTCCTCCAAGGCCAGAGGCTTTGCCCTCGACAGACACAAACAGTCCTCAAGGACTGTTTGTGCCCGGTCTCATCCTCGCGTGCATGACCCGTTGGTGCCTGTGCGCCATAGGTGCTCACCGTCGTCTTCCTTGCAGGGCGCACCCGCACTTACAGGCGCGGATGGTTCCGCAGGCGGACAGCAGGCTGTCCGAAAACGAAGTTTCGCTAAAGCCCTGCTGAACCCTTGCCAGCGCACCGCATCGCAGCCCACTCGGGCGCGTCCCTGGTGAAACATCCGGGCTAAAGCCTCGTCCAGCGGTAACGAGGGCGATTGGTAGGTCAGCAGACCTTCAACCAGCCATGGCGCAGAACCAGGCATCTGCGGCCTGGGGCGAATTGCCGCGCATCACGCCTTGAATGCGCCGCGACATGTGGTTGAGTGCACGGTCGGCGTAAACCACCGAATGCTGAAGCAAACCGTTGGGATCGACGGGGCGTGCAGCCCAGCCATGGCCGCTCCGTGGTCTCGCCGACCCTGTGTCTGGAACTCGTTTGTGGCCCAAAGCAGAATTTGCCAAGGATTCACGCGAGGCTGAAGGCGTCTGGCTTTATATTGTGAGTTATGGATGTTTTTGAGGGCTATTTTTTCGCGGCTGACTCAGTTTTGCGCCGAATTGGCCGACAACCCGCCCACGCTTACTCACAAAAGTTGAATTGAATTTGTCCCCCCCTCCCCACACAACGGCCCAGAACACCTCTGCCGACCCGGTAACAGACGGCATGCTGCGCATGGTCGGACGAATGGCTGCGCTCGGCGGATGGACCATGGACTTGCCGTCCATGACGGTGCAGTGGTCGGACGAAGTGGCCGCCATTTTTCGCGTACCGCCCGGTTACACACCGGTGATGGACAGTGGTTTGGACTTTGTGGCCCCGGCGTTTCGCGCCCAAGCCCGTTTGGCGTTGGAGAACTGTCGACTGCATGGCGAACCCTGGGACTTGGAGCTTCAAGTGGTCACCGCCCAAGGCCAAAGCCGATGGGTGCGGTCGGTGGGCCAAGCCCAGCGCGACAGCATGGGCGGCATCAACCGCTTGTGGGGTGCCATACAAGACATCACCCGTGTCAAGCATGCAGAGATTGAACGCCTCACGGCCGCGCGGCAGTTGCGTGACCTGTCCAGCCATTTCGACATGGCGCTGTCCGTGGCCGGGCTGGGAGTAGCCAGGTTGGACTTGGCCAGCGACCGCGCCTACTTGAACGACAACCTCTACGCTATTTTGAAGCGCCCCCCTCTGGCGCAAGGCCACCCTCGAAGCGAGTGGTTGTTGGCGTTTCATCCTGAAGACCGCAAAGCAGCCCAACTCAATTTGCGGCGCTTGTTGGCGGGCGAGCCGCCCAAGTTGCGCTCGTTTCGTGCGTTGCGCCCCGACGGTTCGGTGCGCCATTTGCTCGGCCAACACAGTTTGCAACGCGACGCCGCCGGGCAGCCTGTGGCCACCGTGCTGGTGGTGCATGATGTGACCGAGCAGCGCGAATCAGAATCTGCACGCACTGCTGCCGCTTTGGCGCAGCAAGCCAACTTTGCCAAGAGCGAGTTTTTGGCACGAATGAGTCACGAATTGCGCACCCCGTTGAATGCGATTTTGGGGTTCGCGGAGATTTTGGAGGCCGATACCTCGCCAGCGCTGGCCCCCTCTCACCGTAAGCGGGTAGAGCGCATACGCAGTGCGGGCGGGCATTTGCTGGATCTCATCAACGATCTTCTCGACGTGTCACGCATCGAGACCGGTGCACTGCGTTTGCAAGTGACAGCGGTCAACCTGACCGCCGAGGTGCGCGAAGCCATTCGTCTGGCCACGCCCCAGGCTCAGGCCAGAGAGGTCACGCTGGAATGGGCCATGCCTGATATCGACACCTGGGTGCGTGGCGACGCGACCAGGTTGCGCCAGGTGGTACTCAATTTATTGACCAATGCCATCAAATACAACCGACCGCATGGCAAGGTGTCCGTTGTGTTGGAAGACGCGCAAGGGCAGGTTGAGGGGGAGGTGTTTCTCCGCGTCAACGACACAGGGCTAGGCATGACCTCTGCGCAGCTGGCACAGTTGTTTCAGCCCTTCAATCGGCTAGGCAAAGAACATTCCACCATAGAGGGCACGGGCATTGGCCTGGCCATCACCCACCACCTGGTGGAGCTGATGGGAGGAAAGATTTCTGTGAGTAGCCAGGCCCGCGTGGGTTCACAGTTTTGCGTCGTGCTGAAAGCCGCACCGAAACCCGCAGCGCCGCTGCAGGATGGCAAGTTTGCGCCGACGGTTGACTTGGCTGGGGCAGACATGACCACCATTTCAGCGGCGGCCACATTGAGTGCAGACAAGAGTCAGATGAAAGAAGCGCATTGGAGCCGCGTGCTCTACATCGAAGACAACGCGGTCAACCGCGCCTTGGTGGAGGGGTACGTGTCGCTACGCCCCGGTATTGCGTTGGAGTTGGCGGTGGATGGGCAAAGCGGCATCAACGCTGCCCTGCGCCAAACGCCCGACCTGATCCTGATCGACATGATGTTGCCCGACCTCCATGGCCTGCAGGTGATAGAACAACTACGCCGCGTGCCTGCGCTGCAAACCGTGCGTTGCATCGCCGTGTCGGCCAACGCCATGCAACAGCAAATTGACGAAGCCCGCGCGGCTGGCTTCGACGACTACCTGACCAAACCCGTGTCCATGAAACTGTTGCTGGCCGAACTTGACCGGTTGGCATAAACCCTCTTGGCCATGGACATGCAGTCCACCGCTCCCACCGTCTCGTAACAAGAAATACAGGCAAGAAAACACGCTATTCATTTGATCCACAACATCCAAGTCGCTTAATATTTGTTCATGTTAAGGATGTTTTGGGAGTTTTATTGAACAAACTGGCGGACGTTTCACGGAACGAGGGGCTGCTGCTGGCGGCCACCTTGTTGGTCGTGGGCCTGGCATGGTGGCAGCCCGCCTGGGCACCGGCTACCGCTGTGCTCCTGGCCGTGGCGGTGTTCTGGGCCATCGGGTGCCTGGTTCGGCAGCGTCGCCAAGATCACCAAATGCGCCAAGCGCTACTCGCCCGCTGGCAAGAATTCTTGGCGGACGTGGCACCAGTCTGGCAACACCACCTCAGCAGCGCCGACCAACAAGCGGGCAGCGCCACGCAGCAACTCTTGCAGCGTTTTAATGACGTGATCGCCGCCTTGGGTGAGGTAGGTCTGAAACCGCAGGATGACGCGGCGCAAACCCAGGCTGGCCCTGCCGCCCTGTTGGCCCATTGCGAAGCCGAGTTGGCCCCGGTGACCGAGGGCTTGCGGCGCATTGTGCAAAGCAAGGGGTCACTGTTGGAGGGAGTTCAGTTGCTCGCCAACACCACCGCCGAGCTGCGCGCCATGGCCGATGAAGTGGGTCAGATTGCTGGCCAAACCAATTTGCTGGCACTGAATGCCGCCATTGAAGCAGCGCGGGCTGGTGAACATGGGCGGGGTTTTGCGGTGGTGGCGGGCGAGGTACGTGCGCTGTCCACCAAATCGGCCGCCACGGGCCGCCGCATCATCGAGCGCATCGACCAAGTGCTGCAAGTGATTGAAAGCACCCTGAGCGCAGCGCATCAGCCAGGACGACAGCGACGAAGTCACCCATTCCGAGCAACGCATTCAAGGCGTGACCCAGCGCATGCAAGCGGGCCTGCAGCAATTGCAGCAAGAAGCCCAAATGCTGCGTGAGCGTGGTCTGGCGATACAGGCCGACATTGTTTCCATGTTGGTTTCGTTCCAGTACCAAGACCGCATGAGCCAGGTGCTGAATGTGGTGAGCCAAGACCTCAAGCGTTTGCAGGCCCAAGCCCATGCACCGCCCGATGAGTTGCCAAGTAGCGAGTCGTGGCTGGGCCGTTTGGCCTCCAGCTACACGATGGACGAAGAGCACCAAGCGCATGCCACCACTTCGTGCACATCCACCCCAGCGCCCAAGCTCACCGTGTTCTGAATCACAAGGAAACTGAAATGGCAAAAACAATTTTGATCGTGGATGACTCGGCCAGTTTTCGGCAAGTGGTCGCCATCATTCTGCGCGGTGCGGGTTATGAGGTGATTGAGGCGCGCGACGGCAAGGAAGGTTTGGAAATGCTGGCGTCCAAACGCGTGAACCTCATCATCAGCGACATCAACATGCCGGTGATGGATGGTTTTGAATTCCTCAAAGCCGTCAAGGCCATGCCGGACTACAAGTTCACCCCCGTGGTGATGCTCACCACCGAGTCGGCCCAAGCCAAGGTGCAACAAGGCAAAGCCGGGGGGGCCAAAGCCTGGATGACCAAACCTTTCGATCCGCCCCAAATTTTGGCCGTGGTGAAACAGTTGGTGCAGCCATGAGCGATACGAACAAAGAACCCATCGACCTCGGAAGCGAGCTCATGATTTACCAAGTGGCCAAGGTCAAGGCCGAGATTGAGCGCTGCCTATCGACTCAATCTGCCGCCACGCCGACTCTCCAACTGGACTGCGCACGTTTGAGTGAAATCGACGCAGCGGGCTTGCAATTGTTGCTGGTGACAGCATGGTATCTGCAACTCAATCGTGGCCGTTTGCAGTTGATGCGTGTGAGCCAAGCCATGCACATGCAGTTGCAGCGTTGGAACGCGCTCGAAGACATGGACGCCGATTGTGTGAACTGAACATGAGCACCAACCCCTTTGAGGCCGCCCTCGGCACCTTTTTTGCCGAAGCCAGTGACATGCTGGCCCAAATGGAGCACAGCGTGCTGGAGCTGGAGGCCAGTCCCGACGACGCTGAAGAGTTAGGTGCACTCTTCCGGGCTGCACACACCATCAAAGGGTCGGCGGGTTTATTTGGCCTCAAGGCAATAGTTGGTTTCACCCACCACGTTGAAACCGTTCTGGACGCCATGCGCAACGAGGAATTGCGTCTGGATGGCGCATTGAGCAGTCTGCTTTTTGCTTGCCGCGACCACATCGCTCGGCTACTTGCGGTGGCACAAGAAGGTGGCAACACCACCATCGAAGACGATGCCACCGAGCAAGCCTTGGTGAGAAAACTTCAAGCCTTGATGCCGGGGCAGGCGTCAGCCGAAGGTCATGCAGGCGCACATCACAGTCCAAAGACCAGCAGCGCCGACGACGCTTGGTTGATCCAGGTTGCTTTTGGCCGCGAGGTTTTCCGCGATGGGTTTGACCCGCTGGCCATGCTCATTTACCTCTCCACCCTGGGTGAAGTGCAACAGCTCAACACGCAACTGGCGCAAGATTTGCCGGTGGCTGACTGGGACGACTTTGTCGCCTTCGATCCCGAATCATGCTTCTTGGCTTTTGACATTCAACTCGTCAGCCAAGCCGACAAAGCGACCTTGGAGTCGGCGTTTCAGTTTGTGTTGAACGACTGCCAACTCTCCATCAGCCCGCCTGTCAACCTCACGCCGCACTTGATCGACAAACTGAACGAGCCAGTTGCTCCGGAGCGTTTGGGTGATTTGCTGCTGGCCAGCGGTGCTGTCACCCCGCGCGAACTGCAAGGTGCTTTGGCTGTGCAAGCAGCCAGCAGTGCACAGGGACACCCCGCCCCCTTAGGTGAAATTTTGGTGGCGCAACAGATCACCACCCCCGCTGTGGTAGACGCGGCGCTGGCACGTCAGCAGCGGCACCGCGAGCCGCCTGCGGCGGAGTCCAAGATGGTCAGAGTGTCGGCCGACAAACTCGACCAACTCATCAACTTGGTGGGCGAGCTGGTCATTGCTGGCGCTGCCTCCAGCAGTTTGGCGCAAACCCACCGAATTCCCGCTTTGACCAAAAACTGCAAGCGTGTGCGTATTCCGGTGAACGTGACCGCCGATTCCGGTCATCGTGACCGATTCAGGTGTTGCGCGGTTTGATTTTATGTTTTGGTTGGATTGAGGGTCGTTTTCCCTTTCTTGATGGCTTGTTGAAGATTTTTTATCAGGCCCCTGCCAGGCCGCCGGAGGCACCCCTCGATCAGGCATGTACTCATGCTTGATCCTGCCCAGTGGCACCGCTGCTTGAGGCTGCGACCTCTTTGCTGGCTGTGCTGGTTGCAGCCCGCCAGGTGGTTTTGGCTTTTGTCTGCCCACCTTTGCGCAGCGACTCTCCGGTGAGCGTGAGCCGGTGATGGTTTTGCATCAACCGGTCCAGCATCGCATCGGCCACCGTGGCGTCGCCTATCCACTCGTGCCAATGCTCGATGGGCAACTGGCTGGTGATGATCGTTGCCCGCGTGCCCGTACGGTCGTCGATGATCTCCAGCAGGTCGGCCCGCGTTTGCGCATCCATGGCCACCATGCCCCAGTCGTCCAGCAGCAACACGTCTGTGTTCTTGAGCGCATCCAGCCAGCGCGTGAAGGTGCCATTGGCGTGCCGGATGCGCAGCTCCTCACCCAGGCGTGGCACACGCTGGTAGCAGGCGCTGTGACCGCGCCTGCAAGCGTGCTGTGCCAGCGCACAGGCCAACCACGACTTGCCCGCCCCGGTGGGCCCGGTGATCAAGATGGCCTGCCCGGCCTGCACCCACTGCCCCAGGGCCAGGCTCATCACCGCACCGCGCTCAATGCCGCGTGTGCTGCAACTGGCCAGGTCTTCAATGGCGGCTTGCGGGTATTTGAGTTTGGCTGTTTTAAGCAGCCGCGCGCAGCGGCGGTCTTGTCGGCCGTGCACCTCGCGCTCCACCAGCAGCGCCAGCCGCTCTTCAAAGCTCATGGCGGCCATGCCACTGGTGCGAAGCTGCTGCTCCAGGGCTTGTGCCATGGTCTCCAGTCTGAGTGTGCGCAGCTGGTCCAAGGTTGTGTTCATCATCATGGTTGTTGGCTTTCGTTGAGTTCAAAGGATTCATGGGGTGCGTGTTCATGGGCATGTTCATGCGTGTGTTCATAAATCACGCGGTTGCGCTCATTGGTAGTAGTCCGCACCACGCACATGGGCGTGGGCCGGGCTGCTCCAATCGGGCGCGGTGCTGGCTTGCAGCAAATCACGCCGGTTCACCAGGATGTCGCGGATGTGGCTGTACCTGGAGGTGCCCAAGCTGCAGGCCAGCACGCAGGCCGCCTCCAGGCGTGCATCGCCATAACGTTTGCTTAAAGACAGCAACCCCAGACAGGCCCGGTACGCATGCTCAGGATGCCTTTGTCGCTCCAGCATGCGGCGCACCACGGTGGCGCAGGCCACACCGATGCGCTCGCCCCAGTGGACGAGTCGCTCAGGTGTCCACTGGGCCTGGGCTTGATGCCGATCCGGCAGGTGTTCGGTCACGGTGGTAAAGCCACCCTGGTGCGCACAGCGCATATGGCTGGCCACGCGCTGGCCGCGGTGCACCACTTCCACGGCGGTGGCCGTGACGCGCAGCTCCAATGCCATGCCGACCAAGTGGTGTGGCACGCTGTAGCGGTGGCCCTCGAACTCGATGTGGCTGTCGATGTGCACGCGTGCGGTTTTGAACACCGCCCATTCCCAGGGCTGCTGTGGCAGCGCCATCAGGGCCGGGGCATCAATCTCGGCAAACACGCTGGCGCGGCAACCAGGCAGTTTCTGGAAGGCGCGCTGGTTGAGGTGTTCCAACAAGGGGGCCATGGCGTCGTTGACCTCGTGGACGGTGGCAAACGAGTGCTTGCGCAGCCGCGCCAATATCCAGCGCTCCACCAGTTGCACGCTGAGCTCTACCTTGGCTTTGTCCTGTGGGTGGTAGGCCCGGGCGGGCAGCACCGAGCAGCCGTAGTGGCGGGCAAAGTCCAGCACACTGTCGTTCAGTTCGGGCTCGTAGCGGTTGGCGGTTTTGACCAAGGCGCGGGGGTTGTCGGGCACGATGAGTTGTGGCACGCCGCCCAGGAAGCTCAAAGCCCGCGCCGTGGCGTGCAACCAGTCGCGGGCCGTCTGGCCGGGCGTGGCCAGGGCAAAGCAGTAACCTGAGGCCCCCATGGCGGCCACGAAGATGTGGGCCTGCTGGCCACCGACGAGCGCCACCGTGGGGCCGGCATAGTCGATGAACAGCTTCTCGCCAGCACGGTGAATCTGGCGCATCGAGCGTTTGAGACGCTTGGCAAATTGGCGGTAGTTCTCGCAGAACTGCGAGTAGCGCCAGGGTTTGACGGGGTTATTGGGGTCGTACTCGTCGCCCACCTGGGCACAGTATTCCTCCCACAAGAGTGCAAGCGTCATGCCCTTACGGCGCAGCGCCTGGTGAATGCGGCCGTAGTCGGCCTGGGCGTAGACATCACTGGGCCGGGGTGCTGGGAGCAGTCTTCTCTCTAAAGTGGCTTCGTCCATGGCAGCAATGGCTGGCCAGTCCAGCCCGGCGGCCACCGCCAGGCCCACGTATTTGGTGACCACGCCTTTGGAGATACCCAGGGCGGCCGCTATTTGTTGGTGAGACTGATCACCTTCGAGTTTGAGACGCAGGGCGTCTTTGAGTTTGCGCATGTTGATCCTTGGGGCGGCCATGAAGCTCCTGCAAAAGCAGCCAAGCTTCAGGCACGCCTGAGTTGATTCATGCACAACACCCGTTCCGCTGTCGTATACCGACGGGCCGGTCACGTTGACCGGAATCGCTGGTCACGTTGCCGGAACCCCCCGGTCACGATCGCCGGAATGACCGGTCACGTTCCCGGAATCAGCGGTCACGTTGGACCGGAATACGCACGTGTGAACAGCCTGGTGGAAGAGATACGTAATGGGGCGCTGTCCATGCGCATGGTGCCCATAGGCGAAACCTTCTCGCGTTTTCGCCGTGTGGTGCGTGACGTGTGCACCGACCTTGGCAAACAAGTGGACTTGGTACTGCAGGGCAGCGAGGCCGAGCTGGACAAGTCGGTGGTGGAAAAAATTGTCGACCCCTTGATGCACATTGTGCGCAACGCGCTGGACCATGGCATTGAATCTGCACATGAGCGCGAGGCTGCTGGTAAGCCAGCCACGGGTCGGCTGTTGTTGTCAGCCCGGCACGATTGCGGCATGGTGGTGATTGAAGTGCGCGACGATGGTCGCGGCCTGAACCGCGACCGCATTTTGGCCAAAGCCATTGAGCGCGGTTTGGTGGCACCAGGCGCAACACTGAGTGACAAAGAAATTCTGCAACTGGTCTTCGCGCCGGGTTTCTCTACTGCTGAAGCAGTGACCAAACTCTCGGGCCGTGGTGTGGGCATGGACGTGGTCAAGCGCAACATTGAAAGTTTGCGCGGCACCGTGTGTTTGCACAGCCAAATGGGCGTGGGCACCACGGTGGAAATTCGCCTGCCCCTCACGCTGGCCATCATTGACGGCTTTTTGGTGCGTGTGGCGGACAGCCACTGGGTTTTGCCGCTGGACGTTGTGGTCGAGTGCATCAACCCGCACCAGGTGTCGGTGGCGGGCAACTCGTTTGAATTGGGCCAGCAGGCCACAGGCCGCATGCAACTGCGTGGGCAGACCTTGCCCCTCATCAATCTGCGCCATCTCTTCAAACTGCAAGGGCCACCCTGCCCGCGTGCCAGTGTGGTGGTGGTGCGTGTGGGGGGGCAAAGCGCGGGTGTGGTGGTGGACGCCTTGCTGGGCGAGCACCAAACCGTCATCAAGCCTTTGTCCAGCATGTTTCGCCGTGTACGCGGCGTAGGCGGCTCCACCATTTTGGGTTCGGGCGAGGTGGCGTTGATTCTGGATGTGCCTGCCTTGCTGAACTTGGCCACGCAGGCGGATGCATTTGATTTGTCTGCGGGTCAAGCCCCCGTGCTTGCACCTACCCCTGCGCCTGAGGAGATGGTCATGCAAACCGCATGAGCCGATCCGTTTTTGACCTGGCCACCAAACGCCGCGTGGTGGATGCGGTGATGGCCACGCTCAAACCCGGCGGCAGCTTGTTTGTGGGCTTGGCCGAAAGTTTGACTGGAGTGCGGCCGCAGTTGAAATCTGTTGCGCCTGGTGTTTATTTGGATCGGCCTCAAACCGCCTCCTACCGGGAAAAAACTGTGGAGGAATGCTGATGTTGGCGGTTCAAATGTCACCACGTGGTTACCATTGGCCCGTGTGTCGCAAATTGTTGGAGAATGCGGCCAGACAAGTCTCGGTCGTTGGCTTGCCACAGGGTTCAAAGAAAGCCCGTGTCTTGAGGGGCGGTTCGTCGGTTTTGGTCGCTGCATTTGAATGTGCAGCGACCGAAATTGACGAGTCTGCGTTTTGTCAATAAGAAGTTCTGTGCATAAGGTTGCCACGGTGTCTACATCCACCATTCCTTCCGCTCCACGTTCCTATTCCACTGTCGAGATCGCGCGCCGGTTGGGTGTGTCGATTCAAACCGTTCAACGCTGGGTGGATGCGGGCCACCTCAAAGCCTGGAAAACCTTGGGCGGTCACCGGCGTATTGATGCCGACAGTGCCGAACGCCTGTTGCGCCATGAGTTGACCGTGGGGCGTCAGGCGCTCTCACCCACAGCCGCTGCCGCCCATGCGGCTCCATTGGCTGGGGGCATTCAGCCCACCACCGTGCTTATCGTGGACGACAACGAAGACGACCGCGAAATTCTTCAGCACCTGGTGTTCACCGCCTTGCCCACCGCTAGCGTCACCGTGGTGGCCAGCGGGTTCGAGGCCTTGCTGTGTATCGGTAGCCAGTCGCCCGATGTGCTCATCACCGACATCATGATGCCCAATATGAACGGCTTTGAAATGCTGCGCCACCTGGCCCACGATTGTGCGGCGCGGCCCAAAATCATTTGGGCTGTCTCTAACCACACACGCGACGAACTCTTGAACCTGGGTGAGTTGCCCGACGATGTGCTCTTTCAGGCCAAACCCCTAGACCGCGAACGTTTTTGTGCCATGCTGCGTAACGCGGTGTCGCTGGAATCGGCCAGCGTTTAGCGAGCCCCCCGCTCCCCGACATACAGGGATCGGCTCCCCCGTGCTGACCAAGTTAAGGGCCAAGTCAATCTTGGGAGCGGCCCGGCGATTGACTTGAAAACGATATCCCGCCCCCAAATCGGCATAGGGGGCCTCCATTATCGGAGGCACCCCTGCCACACCACCTGGCATGCGGGTCCGCACCAGGCGGTTCGAGAGTTTGAGGTCATGACAGCCGGGGCACCCCCAACCGGTCGAAGTACGCAATGGTCAACA
>JBJTHI010000324.1:0-3815 GCA_046094425.1 Burkholderiales bacterium
GGATCAGGCCGCCATCTTCTCCGCCCTCAAGACCAACAAACCTTCAGCCAACCCCCAACTCAGCCTGTTGTAGTGGCAATTTGAACTTGCACCCTATACAGATCAACCACTTACGCGCTTTGGTGTCGAACTCAGGGTCGCCCGAACTCAAACCGTCTTCAATCAACTCGCGCAGGCGCTTCTTGGCATGCTCTTCCTGATCCTGCGGAGTCAGTTCGCGTAGCGCTTCGGGAAGGGCGGGGCTGGTGCTGTTGTTAGTCATGGCTCTCGGAGTTTCAATGGAGCAACTTGAACATCTGCAAACAAGGGTTTGTATGCGACCACAGCGTGGGAAAAACTTCCAGTGGCTCAAAATCCTGGGCTTCGTAAAAGGCGCGCGTTTGCGCATAGGCTGCACTTGGGTGGGCGGGTGCCAATGTTTTAACCAAGAGAATAGTTCCACCTTGCGCAGTCGCCCATTGCGAGGCCCTGTGGAGTAAACGCCGTCCCAAACCCTGCCCACGGAAACTTGCACGAACAGCCATACAGTGAATCTCGAATGACTTTGCGAAATGCTGCTTCACGGTGACAAAACCCAGCAAACCATCAGTGCCTGTGGCAACGAAAGTTTTGAGGTTGACGGCGTCTTGCGCATAGGCGAGCAAAGCGTCTTCTTGGCCGAACCACATGGGCAAACTGCGCAAAACAGCCTCGTAGTCCGACGGCTTCGTTTCGGTGCCCGGCTCCATGACAACCTGGTGCTCAGGCTGCGGGCTCATATCCCGCCTCGATCAACACGGCCGTCACCGCATCGATGCTCTCTGAGCTGACCACCTGCAACCGGTGGCTGGGCAAGTCTATGGTCACCTTGGCGTTGGGGTCGAGCTGTTGGATGGCTTCGGTCACCGTGCGAACGCAGTGGCCGCAGGTCATGGTGGGGAGGGTGAATTCCATGAGTTGCTCCAAATGTTGGACGCACCATTTTGAGCGCAGCTCAGGATCAGGGATATGCGCCAGCGCAAAACACCACGGCATGCTTGGGTCTATGCTGGCGGCATGACGCCCTCTCCCACATCCTCACCCACCTTGCAACTGTCCATTGACGGCATGACCTGTGCGTCCTGCGTCGCTCGGGTGGAAAAAGCCTTGAACCAAGTGGGTGGGGTCGCGTCGGCCAGTGTCAATTTGGCGACCGAAAAAGCCACCGTGCAAGCAGTGCCGGGCACGGTGGATGCCTCTGCCTTGCTGGCCGCGTTACAAGCGGCGGTGAAAAAGGCGGGCTACAGCGCCAGGCCGGTGGATGCCAACAACCACCCATCACAAGAAGCAGTCAACATCACCTCCACCACGCGCTTGCGCGGTTGGGCCGTGGTGGGAGCGGCCTTGTTGTGCGCGCCCTTGGTTCTGCCCATGCTGGGTGATTTGTTCGGGCAACACTGGATGCTGCCCGCCCTGTGGCAATTTGTTTTGGCTGCACCGGTGCAATTCATTTTTGGCGCGCCGTTTTACCGCGCCGCTTGGCGCGCGATGCGTGCGGGCAGCGGCAATATGGATGTCCTGGTGGTGTTGGGCACCACCAGCGCGTTTGGACTGAGCATATGGACTTGGTTGAACAGCACAAGCAGCATGCCCGCGCTGTATTTCGAGTCCAGCGCCGTCATCATCACACTGGTGATGCTGGGCAAATGGCTAGAAGCCCGTGCCAAACTCGAGACCACGGCAGCGCTGCTGGCGCTGCAAGCCTTGCGGCCGGAGAAGGCGCGGGTCGTGCGCGGCGGCGTTGAATTGGAGTTGCCTTTGGCCGAGGTGGTAGTGGGCGACGAGGTGGTTCTGCGGCCCGGCGAACGAGTACCGGTGGATGGCCTGGTGCTGCAAGGCCAAAGCCAAATGGACGAGTCTCTGCTCACGGGCGAAAGCCTGCCGGTGGCGAAGAAAAAAGGCGACCACGTGACGGGCGGTGCCATCAATGGCGACGGCTTGCTGCAACTGCGCACCACGGCGGTGGGGGCCGAGACCGCGCTGTCGCGCATCGTGCGGCTGGTGGAATCGGCCCAGGCACTGAAAACGCCCATGCAACGCATGGTGGACCAAGTGAGCAGCGTTTTTGTGCCTGTGGTCATCGCTGTGGCGCTGGCGACGGGATTGGCGTGGTGGTGGCTTCAAGGTGATGTGGCCGCTTCGGTATTGCACGCGGTGGCGGTGCTGGTGATTGCCTGCCCTTGCGCCTTGGGGTTGGCCACCCCCACCGCCATCATGGTAGGCACGGGCCTGGCCGCCAAACACGGGATCTTGATTCGTGACGCAGTGGCCTTGGAAGCCTTGCAAGCGGTAAGGCTGGTGGCTTTTGACAAAACCGGCACGCTCACACTCGGTCGTCCCACCCTGATGGCGCTGCAACCCCTGCAAGTCGGTTTAAGTGAGCAAGAGCTGCTGGCATGGGTGGCCGGTTTACAAACGGGCAGTGAACATCCGCTGGCGCATGCTGTGGTGGTGGCGGCGAAAAATCAGAACCTGGTCGCCGCCCCTGTGCGAGCTTGGCGCAGCCTGGCGGGGCGCGGTGTGCAAGCCCAGGTGTCGGGCAATACCTTGCAACTGGGCAGCACGGCCTGGATGCGCGAACTGGGGGTGGATGCTGCGCTGCTGGAACAACACGCGGCTCCCCACACCCAGCAAGGCCGCACAGTGTCGTGGCTTGCTGCTGCACAAGCAAATGGCGCACCGCAATTGCTGGCCGTGTTGGCCTTTGGCGACCGTATCAAACCCGAAGCGGCGCGTGCTATCGCCGAGCTTCACCACATGGGGCTGCGCACCGTGCTCATCAGCGGTGACAACCCGCAAGCTGCGCAAGCCGTGGCCAAGCAACTAGGCATCTTGGAAGTGCGAGCCCAAGTGCTGCCCGAGGGCAAAGCTGCTTTGATTGCTGCTTTACGCAGCGAGCTTCAACAAACCGCAGTGAACGCGAAAGTGACCATGGTGGGCGACGGCGTGAACGACGCGCCGGCGCTGGCCGCCGCCGATGTGGGCATTGCCATGGCCAACACCCATGTGGACGGCGCACAAAGCGGCAGCGACGTGGCCATGGCCACCGCAGGCATCACTTTGCTGCGTGGTGATGTGGGGCTGGTGGCGCAGGCGATTTCGCTCTCGCAGCACACGCAGGCCAAAATCAAACAAAACCTGGGCTGGGCTTTTGTTTACAACGTGGTGGGCATACCGCTGGCAGCCTTGGGTTTATTGAGCCCCATGCTGGCCGGTGCTGCGATGGCGCTATCCAGTGTGAGTGTGGTGCTCAATGCCTTGAGTTTGCGGCGCTGGCGGCCAGGGTCTGATGAGGCTGCGCGATTTTGAACCACCGCCGGTTGCACTGCACAGCCCCCCAGATGCCGCCGGATTGACTCACTCGACTGATCCAAAGTTGACCCCCCCGCGTTGGGGGTCAACCCCACTGCTTTTCGCTCCTCAATAAGGTATCTTTCCCTGCCTTTCGCTGCCGCATCACCAGGGAACCGTGCCAGATCAACAGCCCTCTGTGTTGAACCTAAATCCGGCAGTTGGACGCGCCCGAGTGGGCTGTGATTCGGGTTGCTGGCAAGGCGCGACGAGGCGGCGAGCTCATGCCCACAACGAGGAGCAACGCTGCCAGCAGCCCGAAGCACGGCTCAATTGGGTGCGTCCAACTGCCGGATTTAGGTTGAACCTATTTTCCTCAGTTACCCGGTAGCGACCGTCTCCGGGAGGTTGGTGTTGGGGACAAAGGCGAGGATTCTTTCTGCGATATAACGTGCCAACGCAAACCAACGTTGGTGTCCCGTCAACTGCGGCGCAGCGCTTCGAAT
>JBJTHI010000325.1:0-3504 GCA_046094425.1 Burkholderiales bacterium
GACCGGGTCAATCGCATCGGACCAAGCTGGGCGGCGACTGTTTTGTGGTGGGGATGATTCAAGTAATCATCCAGAGCTTGTCGGCTGGCAAAGGTGGATACGAGCACCACATCGGCATTGGCTTCCAAGCCATCGCTGCGAACCCCCACGTCAAAACGCAACATGCCGGGCACCAGCCCAACGCAACTGTCCAACAACTGCTTAAACCGGGCAGCCTCCTCAGGGTGGCGCAGTGTCCACATCACCACATGGTTGAGCACCTGGGTCATGATTTGATGCGAGAGCGCACCACGATCAGCGCCACGCCTACCGCCGCGACGATGCCGCCTGCCCAGACCATGGTGTAACCCAAGGTTTCTTGCTGCCGGGCCACGGCGAATCCAGCCACCAAACACAGCAAACCGCCATAAATCAAGACCCAAATCCAGTTCTCAAGGGCTTTTGGTTTCATGCATCTCTCCAACGCTTGTATTGTCCGCATAACACGATGCCACCGTGCGACCTACCCGCACAACTCACACGCCCAACCATTGTTGTTGCACATCTACCGCCCCGCGCAGTTGCTCGGGCGTGCCTTCAAAAACTATGCGTCCATGGCCCATCACCAGGCAGCGGCTACTCACCTGCAAGGCGATGGTGAGTTTTTGCTCTACCAACAACACCGCCACCCCTTGTTCGCGCAAGGCAGTGATGAAACGCGCCACTTGTTCAACCAGGGCCGGGGCCAGCCCTTCGGTGGGTTCATCCACCAGCACCAGGTCGGGGTCGCCCATCATGGTGCGACACAGGGTGAGCATTTGTTGTTCACCACCCGACAAATGCCCTGCTGCTGTGTGCAAGCGCTCTTTCAAACGCGGAAATAAATCCAGCAGGGTCGCTTGAGACCAACGGCCTGGACGCTGCCCGGGTTTCACTCCGAGCAAGAGGTTTTGCGCCACGGTGAGGGAGGGGAACACCTCGCGGTTCTCGGGCACATAGCCCAGGCCCTGCTGGGCGCGTTCAAAAGGCCGCTTTGGGCTGATGTTGTGGCCGCGCCAAAGCATTTCACCCTGTGCCGGCACCAAACCCATCAGAGACCGCAACAAGGTGCTGCGGCCCGAGCCGTTGCGACCTAGCAAACACACCACCTCACCGGCGTTTACGCTGAGATTCACGCCGTGCAGCACCCGGCTCTGTCCATACGCCGCTTGCAGATGAGTGACTTGGAGCAAGGTGTTCATGCTGTTGTCGTTGCGGAGGGAGCCAAAGCCCCCAGGTATGCCGCTTGCACACGCGGGTCGCTGCGCACGCGAGCAGCCGCGTCAAACGCAATCAATTCACCGTCCACCAACACGGCCACGCGGTCGGCCAAGTCGAACACCACGGCCATGTCGTGTTCCACCATCAGCAAGGTTTTTCCTTCGGTGAGCCGCCGGATCAAGGCCATGAAATGCGTGGCCTCCGCTTGGTTCATGCCGGCGGTGGGTTCGTCCAGCAACACCACGGGTGAGCCACCTATGGTCGCCAGACCCAGCTCCAGCGCACGCTGGTCGGCGTAACTGAGTTGGCCCGCCAACTGCTGGGCTTGTTGTTCCAAACCGAGTTGAATCAGCATTTGGTCTGCCTTGGCCTTAACCGCCTGGCAACGCGAGAGCCGCCGCCAAAACGCATAACCCACGCCCTGCGACCACAGCGCCGCGCAGCGCAGGTTGTCCAGCACCGACAGCCCTTGGAGCACGCTGCTGACTTGAAAGCTTCGGGACAGGCCCAAGCGATGTACCTGCTGCGGCGCCAGCCCGTCAATACGTTGCGCGGTTGATCCCGGCGGTTGCAAGAGAATCTCGCCACGGTCTGGCGTCAGCAAGCCGCTGATGAGGTTGAACAGCGTGGTTTTGCCCGCGCCATTAGGGCCAATCAAAGCCACCCGCTCGCCCGCATTCAGCGACAAACTCACCCCTCGCACGATCGGCGTTTGGCCCAAACGTTTGTGCACGTGTTGCAGGGACAGCACCCCCTTCATGGTCGCCGCTCCCTGGCCCACGTCCACAAGCCAGCACCCACCGCCAGCAAGAGCAGCGACGCCACCCAATGCCAAACCTGCTGCACATCCAGTGGTAAGCCTAGAAACACCAAACGGCTACCCACCACCGCGCCCCATTGCAGGTGGTAAATCATTTCAATCAACACCACCAAGGCGACCAAACCCAGCAGGCCGCCCAACCAAGCCAACCAACGCCGAGGTTGGCTCATGAGATCGGCCCATACGCCCGGCTGGCGGCATCGCTTCACGCCATTGACAACGGCACCTACTACACCACCCTTTGAAAATATCACCACCAACAAAAACAACAGCCCCAAGTACAACAACCAAGCACGGGTCCACGAGGACAGCAGTACCGCACTGCACACCATCAACACCGCCCCCACCATGGGCCCTACAAAATGACCGCTGCCACCTACCACGGTGAAGATCAAATATGCACCCGAGCGGGCCGTGCCCAGCACTTCGGCGGTCACGATTTCAAACAGCAAGGCCGACAAGCCGCCGGCCACGCCCGCAAAAAAGCCCGCGATCACGAAGGCGGTGTAACGAATGCGGTGGGCGCTGTAACCCATGAAAGAAACGCGCTGGGCGTTATCGCGCACGGCACCCAGCAACAAGCCCAGTGGTGTTCGAGTGAATACATACAGGGCCAGTGCAGCCAACCAGGTGTAAGCCGCAATCAAGTGATAAAGCTGCCAGCCTGAGGAAAAGTCCACCCCCGCCACCGGCTGGCCCACCACGCGGTTGCCAGAGATACCAGCCTCGCCGCCAAACACCTCAGGAAACATCAACACCGCCGCGAAGGCCAGTTCAGCCACGCCCAAAGAAATCATGGCAAAGGGCATACCGCTGTGGCGTGTGCTGAACCAACCCAGCAGGGCCGCCAGCAGCAACCCGGCCAGCCCGCCCACCAAGGGCAACACACTCACGGGAATGAAAAACATTCCACCCGCAGACACCTGGTTCAACACATGGATGGCCATGTAAGCCCCTGCCCCGCTGTACACCGCGTGGCCAAAACTGAGCATGCCGCCTTGACCGTAGAGCAGGTTGTAGGACAGGCAAGCAATCATGGCAATGCCAATTTGAGAGAGCACCGACAAGCCCAGCCCACTGCTGAACACCCAGGGTGCCAACAGCAACAAAGCCGCAAAAGCGAGCCAACACCACAGGAGCGTAGCTTTGGTCATGCCAGGCCTTTTTGACCCAACAAGCCGTGAGGCCGCCACACCAATACCAGCACCATCAAGGCGTATGGCAACACCGGCGCCAGTTGCGAAGCGCTGAGTTGCATCAGGCTGTGCTGCAAGACACTCGGCTGCAACACCCCGCCCCAAGCGGATGCCACCGCAGCCGCCATGCCCGCCAAGGTTTGATCCCACGACACAGCCAAGGTTTGTAAAACGCCGATCAACAGCGATGCGATGAAAGCACCGCGCAAAGAGCCCACCCCACCCACCACCACCACCACAAACACCACC
>JBJTHI010000326.1:0-7217 GCA_046094425.1 Burkholderiales bacterium
GTCTAACGGAAACACCACTATCTGCCAATACTTTACAAAGCAGGTCCTGCCACTACACCAATCTCAACAAACCGCTCATAAGTGCTTGATTTCATTGACCCGAGCGTCCCGCCTCAGCTCTGAAGTGTCGAACTTCGGGGCGCCGGGACGGTTTTGTCCTGCGCCCCCAGCACCTGCAACTGGGCGCGCGCTGCCAGAACCGGTTCGAGCACCCACTCCCAAATGCGCCTGCGGTCTTGCAGCACATCGGCGTCCAAGGTGAGCCCGGCTTTGAGTGGGTGGTTTTGACCGTAGGCAAACACCGCTTGTTGTTCAAGCTGCACATTGATTCGGTACAGCGCTTCTTGGCTGCCCGCCTGGGCCATGATTTGTGGGGCCAGGTTGGGCGGCAGTTCGCTCGCCGCAAAGGGTGTGGCTGAGATGGCGGTGATGCGGCCTTTGTAGAGGCCAAACTTTTGGTAGGGGTAGGCGGCGTAGCGCAGGTAAACCGGCTGGCCGGTGGCCACAAAACCGGCGGTGCGGCTGGGGGCGAACAGTTGGGCTTCCAAGGCTGGGGTCGCAGCAGCGCTGTCGCCGGGCGCGTTTTCGGGCACCAGGGTGGCGAGGTTTTGACCGGCTTGCACAAACTGGCCCACTTGCAGGTTCAAACCCGTCACTCGGTAGCGTGGTGTGTTGCTGCTGGAAACCTGGTTTCCAGCCCCAGCCGCGCTGGTGGGCAGCCGCAGCGGCGCAGTGACCACCGCTGTTTTTCGGGCGCTGTTTTCTGTGGCCTCTTGCGTGGTGCTGGCCAGACTGCGATCAAGCTGCGACAAATCGGTTTGCAGTTGCACCACCAAGGCTTGGCGTTCGCCCACCAAGGCTTGCCGCTCTTGCTGCACACCCAGCCCCGCGCGTTGCAGGCTTTGCTCGCGGTTGCGTGCATCAATGAGTTCTTCTTGTTTGGCCTGGGCTTGGGCTTCAGACACAAAGCCCTCTTTGGCCAAAGCCAAGATGCGTTCCACGGTTTTTTCTGCCAGCCGCACACGGTGGCGCTGGCCGAGTAGTTCGTCCTCGGAAGCGCGTAACTGTGCATCCAGCGTGCGCAAGCGGTCGTTCAGCACTTGCTCGCGTTGGCGTGTTTGCAGTTCACGGAAGTTGCGCTCGGCCACCAACGCTTGGCGGCGGCTTTCAATTTGCTGGGCCACCAAGGCGCTGGTGTCGCCCACGCTTTGGCTGCTGCCACCTGCACCAATCAAACTCTGCCGCTCGGCGTTGATGACCAGCAGCACTTCGCCCGCCTCCACCACATCGCCCTCCTGCACCCGGCGCTCGGCCACCACGCCGGCTTGCGGGGCGGTGATGTTGAGACTGCCTTGGGTGGGCACCAAAATGCCGGACAGCCGGGCTTTGCGGTTGACTTCGCCCCACACCGAAAACGAAGCGAACAGCACGGCTAGCACCACCGTGGCCGCCGTGACCACGCTGAAACTGATGGGCCGGTTCAGCCGCACGGTGCCCATCCATTGGGCGGCCTGCGCTTGTTGAACTTCTTTGCGAAAGAGTGTCAAGTTCTTCCCCCTGTTTTTGGAAAGGCTATCAGGGCAGGGGGGGGCAAATCAAGTCATTTGGTTGTTTTTACAACTTGTTGCAGCGAATGTTTTTATTCCAAATCAACACGTTGCGTACAAAGTGGTGAATTTGTATCGATGAATCAAGGGCTTGGCGTCAACTGTTCGCTTCCCGGATTCATCAACAAAAGGTGTACAAAAAATGGTGTCCAAGTGAAATACTCGGTTACTTTTTTGCTGGAGGTAGATGCGAAGTTGAAGGGGAAATGGGAAAACGCGCCAATCGCATCGCTTGCGTCGGCACTCAAACGCTGCCTTGCTCTCGGCACCTGTAGCGAGATTACGAAGTTTATATATTTGTTGTAAACCAGATAAACACTGTATAAACTGCGCACATGAACCCGGTCATCAACCCCTTCTCCCCAGGCGCGGGCACGCCGCCACCCGAGTTGGCGGGGCGTGATGCCTTGCGTGAAACGGTGCGCATCGCGTCTGAACGAGTGAAACGGGGGCTGCCTGCCAAAAGTGTGCTGATGGTGGGGTTGCGCGGGGTGGGTAAAACGGTGTTGCTTGACCGCATGCGGGACGATGCGCAAGGAGCCGGTTTCCATACCGTTCGCATCGAAGCCCCTGAGGGGCGCTCGCTGCCTGCTTTGCTGGCACCCCAATTGCGCGAGGCACTGCTCAAAATGAGCCGTAGCGCCCAAAGCAAAGAATTGGCCACCCGAGGTCTGCGTGCGTTGGCCGGGTTTGCCAAGTCGCTGAAACTCAAATATGCCGACATTGAGGTCGGCCTGGACTTCGATCCCGAGCCTGGCTTGGCCGACAACGGCGACCTCGAGCACGACCTGCAAGCCTTGCTGGAAGAGGTGGGCAAAACCGCTGCCGCGGCAGGCACAGCGCTCATCATGTTCATCGACGAGCTTCAATACGTGCCTGAACCTGAGCTCGCGGCCCTCATCACTGCCCTGCACCGCTGCGCCCAGCGTCGCATTCCTGTGATGCTGGTGGGCGCTGGGCTGCCGCAACTCAGGGGGCGCATGGGCAATGCCAAGTCCTATGCCGAACGTTTGTTCGAGTTTCCCGAGGTGGGCCCGCTCTTACCCCCGGAAGCCAGGGTGGCGATTGTGAAACCGATACGCGATGCGGGCGAGGCCATCACTGAAAACGCGGCCACTCGAATTGCCGAGCACACCCGAGGCTATCCCTATTTTTTGCAAGAGTGGGGCAAACATGCTTGGGATGCGGCGGCGGCCTCTCCCATTGATTTGGCCGATGTGGAAAGCGCCGCCACCACAGCCATTGCCGCTCTGGACGAGAGTTTTTTCAGGGTGCGTTTTGACCGCCTGACGCCAGCAGAAAAAAAGTATCTGCGCGCCATGGCCGAACTGGGCCCAGGCCCGCACCGCTCGGGTGACATCGCGGCTTGTTTGAAGCGCTCCGTCACCTCCCTCGGCCCAGCACGCAACAGCCTCATTGCCAAGGGCATGATCTGGAGCCCCAACTATGGCGATACTGCCTTCACTGTTCCCTTGTTCGATGAGTTCATGAAACGCATCGTGCCAGGTGACGAGTGGAACAACTGAGCCCATACCTCATTCCCCTTCGCGCTCCCTTTTACGCTCCGACTGAACTCGCATGAACGACGCCACCAGCCCCACCCCGACGATCGACGAAAACCAACTCATCACCGAGAGGCGCGAGAAACTCGCGGCCATTCGCAAGCAGGGCGTTGCCTTCCCCAACGATTTCAAGCCCACCCACCACGCGCTGGATTTAACGCAACAGTTTGGTGGGTTCAGCGCCGAAGAATTGGAAGCCAAAGCCGTCGCCGTCTCTTTGGGGGGGCGCATGATGCTCAAGCGGGTCATGGGCAAAGCGAGCTTTTGCACTTTGCAAGATGGCTCAGGCCGCTTGCAACTGTTCATCACCAAAGAAGCGGTGGGTGAAGAACGTTACGAAGCCTTCAAGCACTGGGACTTGGGCGACATTTTGGGTGCACAGGGTACTTTGTTCAAAACTAAAACGGGCGAGTTGTCGGTGCGGGTCAATGTGCTGCGCCTGCTGACCAAAAGCCTGCGTCCTTTGCCCGACAAATTCCACGGCATGGCCGACCAAGAGCAAAAGTACCGCCAGCGTTATGTGGACTTGATCACCGACGAACATGCCCGCGCACGTTTTGTGGCGCGCAGCAAAGCCGTCAGCGCCATTCGCAGCTTCATGGTGGAGCATGGTTTTCTCGAAGTGGAAACGCCCATGCTGCACCCGATTCCGGGTGGGGCCAATGCCAAACCGTTCATCACCCACCACAACGCGCTGGACCAAGAAATGTTCTTGCGCATTGCGCCTGAACTGTATTTGAAACGCCTGGTGGTGGGCGGATTTGAGCGGGTGTTTGAAATCAACCGCAACTTCCGCAACGAAGGCATCAGTGTTCGGCACAACCCCGAATTCACCATGATGGAGTTTTACGCGGCCTACTGGAACCACCACGACCTGATGGACTTCACCGAAACCGTCTTGCGCCATGCGGCCACGGTGGCCACGGGCTCGGCGGCCATCACCTACCACGGGCAGGCGGTGCATTTGGATCAACCGTTTGCGCGTTTGTCGGTGCGTGACTCGCTGGTGGTTCACGCCGGTTTAACGCAGGAGCAAGCCGACGATGCGCCACTGCTGCGCGCCAAACTGGAATCTCTCGGTGAAGAAGTCCCCGCGCACTGGAAGTTGCCCGAGTTGCAGTTCGGCCTGTTTGAAGCCGTGGTGGAAGAAAAGTTGTGGCAACCAACGTTCATCATTGACTACCCGGTGGAGGTCTCGCCCCTGGCGCGGGCCTCGGACAGCAACCCGGCCATCACCGAGCGGTTTGAACTCTTCATCACAGGCCGTGAATATGCCAATGGTTTTTCGGAACTGAACGATGCCGAAGACCAAGCGGCGCGTTTCCATGCCCAAGTGGCCAACAAAGACGCGGGTGACGAAGAGGCCATGTTCTATGACGCCGACTTCATCCGCGCCTTGGAATACGGCATGCCGCCTACAGGCGGGTGTGGCATAGGCATAGACCGTTTGATGATGCTCATCACCGACTCACCCAGCATCCGCGATGTGATTTTGTTCCCCTCGCTGCGCAAAGAGGGTTGATCGCATGGATGCAGAACGGCTGACCACCCTGGACGCCGTTCTGGATGCGGTGTGGCAGCAGATGACTCTGGCCGTGCACGAAAAAAGCCATGCTTGGCGCACGCCTGTGTTGGCGACCCGAGATGGACAGGCGGTGGATGCCCGAACCGTGGTGCTGCGTGAAGCGCGCCCCAGTGAACGCCAACTGCTGATCTACACCGACCCGCGTGCGGGCAAAGTGGGGCAGTTGCTGGCGCAACCCCAAGCCGTGTTGGTGCTGTGGTCACCGCTGCTGGCCTGGCAACTGCGTTTGCGCGTTGATTTGCGTTTGCAAACAGCGGGCTTGGATGTGACCTCCCGCTGGGCCAAGGTGAAAATGTCGCCCGCCGCGCAGGACTACCTGGCCCCGCAACCACCCGGAACGCTATTGACTGACGCGTCGGATGCACGAATGCCTCATCCCAGCAGCGAGGTATTTTTCGGTGTGATCACCGCCCAAGTGTGCAGCTTAGACTGGCTGGAGTTGCACCCGCAGGGGCACCGACGCGCCCGTTTCGATGATGTTGGCGCGCGTTGGCTGCAACCTTGAACCGCACCTTCTTTTTTCTCTAAACCTTCTCTCCCACAACCGTGAACACTCCCTTGCCTGTTGCCGCCAGCCCCAGTGAGTTGGCCCTGCGTCTGGGCTACGCCGGCCTGATCCCCTTCGTAGTGGTGGCGATACTGGTGTGGTTGGTGCGCGCCGACGCCCAGCCCTTTGCCACCTTGATGGTGTCTTGTTACGCCGCCGTCATCGTGTCATTTTTAGGCGGCATCCACTGGGGCCTGACCATGCGGCACAGCGGGCGGGTGGTGCCACCGTGGTTTTATGGCTGGGCCGTGCTGCCATCGCTCGTGGCTTGGGTGGCGGTGGTGATGCCGCCCTACGCCGGTTTGGTCGTTCACGGTGTGATGTTGGTGGCCTGCTATTTGGTGGACAGGCGCAGCTACCCGCTGCTGGGTGCGGCGAATTGGCTCACACTGCGGTTTCGCCTGACGGTTGTTGCCAGTTTGAGTTGTTTTGTGGGGGCGGCGGGCAGTTGACCGCCTCTTACTTTTCTCTGCAGTAACTCCTCCGCATCCATGACCACCTACCGCGTTGACATTCAAGATCCCCACGCCCATGAGTTTGTCGTCACCCTGACCTTGCCGCGCCCGCAAGCGCAGCAGGTCTTGAGCCTGCCGGTATGGATACCGGGCAGTTACATGGTGCGGGAGTTCGCTCGCCACTTGAGCGATTTGCAGGCCGAACAAGCCGGGCAAGGCTTGAAGTTCGTGCAACGTGACAAAACCACTTGGCTGGTGCAGTGCGCTGCAAACAAGCCGCTGGTTGTCCGCTACCGTGTGTATGCCTTTGACACCTCGGTGCGCACCGCCTTTTTGGACGCCCAGCGCGGTTTCTTCAACGGCAGCAGTTTGTTTCTGAAAGCGCATGGCCACGAGTCGGCCCCGCACCGTCTGGAACTCAAGCGCCTGCCCAAAGGCTGGGAGGTGGCTACTGCCATGGCAGCGGTCAAGGTGGATGCGCGCGGTCAGGGCCTGTATGAAGCGGCGGACTATGACGAGCTCATCGACCACCCCGTGGAATTGGGCCAGTTCTGGCGCGGTAAATTCACCACCCACGGGGTCTCCCATGCCTTGGTCGTGGTGGGCAACTGGCCCGACTTCGACCGCGAACGTTTGTTGGCGGACACCCAAAAAATATGCGCCGCGCAAATTGAGTTCTGGCACGGCAAAAAGAAACCGCCGTTTGATCGTTATGTGTTCTTGTTGAACGCAGTGGACGAAGGCTATGGCGGCCTGGAGCACCGCAACAGCACCGCTTTGATCGCGGCACGGCGCGACCTGCCGCAGCTTGGCAAGCCCCAAGAATCCAGCGATGGTTATGTGACCTTGCTCGGCCTCATCAGCCACGAGTATTTCCACACCTGGAACGTCAAGCGCCTGCGGCCCGTGGAATTCACGCAGTACGACCACAGCCGCGAAAACTACACCGAGATGCTGTGGTTTTTTGAAGGCTTCACTTCCTACTACGACGATTTGTTTTTGCTGCGCACCGGGCTGATCGACCCTGCGCGATATTTAAAGCTGCTCGCCAAAACCTTGAGCGCCGTGCTGGCCACACCAGGCCGCCATGTGCAAAGCGTGGCCCAGGCCAGTTTTGATGCCTGGGTGAAGTACTACCGCCAAGACGAGAACAGCGTCAACGCCACCATCAGCTACTACAACAAAGGCGCGCTCATCGCTTTGGCGGTGGACTTGCTGCTGCGCTCCAACCACCCCGGCACGCTGGACGATGTGATGCGTTTGCTGTGGCAACGAAGCGGTGGTGGGCCGGTGAGCGAGTCTGATGTATTTGCGGCGCTCGACTTCGTTGCGGGCAGCCCAATCCACAACGCGCTGCAAGCGTGGGTGCACGGCACCCAAGACCCACCTTGGCAAGCGTTGTTGGAACGCATGGGCATCACCTGGAAAACCGACGCACCCAGTTTGGCCCAGCGTTTGGGG
>JBJTHI010000327.1:0-4769 GCA_046094425.1 Burkholderiales bacterium
TGTCCATCGGCTCGCGATTTATGCTCCACGCTTCCTTCCCACACTCGGTCACCCTCATGCAGTTGCGCTTCACTTCACTCGCTGTGACCAGCTCGTGGCGGGACTTGCACCCGCAGGAGTGCGCCCATGCTGGGCGCACAAGACAAGCCCCCCTGGTCTTTCGATCAGAGGGGTGGGTGGCTGACGCCACCATTTGGGGCTCTAGAGCGTTTTTGTCCAGGGCCCCTGGTACGCAGTGACTGCGCACTTGGAGTTGCCTACGTGTAGGCAAAGCCAGATTAGGCCGATTCGGTCATGGATGCAAGCGGTATTTTTCAATCGCCCAGGGGTGTTTGTTAGGGCTTGTTTTTGCGCTGTGCTTGTATAGCCGCGAAGAGCCCTTCTACCCGTTGCTCCACCGCAGCGTCCATGTGAATGGGACGCCCCCACTCGCGGCTGGTTTCACCGGGCCACTTGTTGGTGGCGTCTAAACCCATCTTGCCACCCAAGCCACTCACGGGGGAGGCAAAGTCCAAGTAATCGATGGGTGTGTGGTTGACCAAGGTGGTGTCGCGCACCGGGTCCATGCGGGTGGTGATGGCCCAGACCACTTCTTGCCAATCACGCACGTTCACGTCGTCGTCCACCACCACGATGAATTTGGTGTACATGAATTGGCGCAAAAAACTCCACAACCCGAACATCAGCCGTTTGGCGTGGCCGGGGTAACTTTTTTTGATGCTGATGAGCGCCATCCGGTAGCTACAGCCTTCGGGCGGCAAGTAAAAGTCAACAATCTCGGGAAATTGTTTTTGCAAAATGGGCACAAACACTTCGTTCAAAGCCACGCCGAGCACCGCCGGTTCATCGGGCGGTTTGCCGGTGTAGGTGGAGTGGTAGATGGCTTGGTGCCTGCGCGTGAGACGGTTCACTTCAAACACCGGGAACCAGTCTTGTTCGTTGTAGTAACCGGTGTGGTCACCAAAAGGCCCTTCCAGCGCGTGTAAATAGCCTTTGATTTCTTTGAGCGCAATGCCGTGCGCGCTGTGGCCCACAAAACCAGGCGCAGCCACCGGAATGTGGCCTTCGAGCACAAACTCGGCGCTGGCCGGGGCTTGCAACATGACGCCGTTGTCGCCCACCTGGGTATCCACCACTTCGGTGCGGCTGCCGCGCAGCAAACCGGCAAACTGGTATTCCGACAGGGTGTCGGGCACTGGGGTCACGGCTCCCAAAATCGTGGCCGGATCGGCCCCCAGCGCCACGGCGATGGGAAAGGGCTGGCCGGGCGTGGCCAGCGAAAAATCGCGGAAATCGAGCGCGCCGCCTCGATGCGCCAACCAGCGCATGATGACTTGGCGGGGGGCTATGACCTGCTGCCGGTAAATGCCCAAATTCTGCCGCTTGCGCGGTCGGGGGATGGACTGCGGGCCACGTGTGATCACCAAACCCCAAGTAATGAGCGGCCCCACGTCGCCCGGCCAGCAGGTTTGAATGGGTAACGCCCCCAAGTCCACCTCGCTGCCATTCAGTATTTCTTCTTGGCAGGCTGCTTTGCCCACCTTGGTGGGCTTCATGTCCCAAAGCGCTTTGGCCATGGAGAGCAAATGGCCCGCGTCTTTCAAACCCTTGGGCGGCTCGGGCTCCTTCAGGCTGGCCAGCAACTGGCCAATGGCACGCAGCTCTGAAACATCGTGCCGCCCCATGCCCATGGCAACTCGTTTGGGCGTGCCAAACAGATTGGTCAGGGCAGAAAATTTGCAACTATCCACTGTTTGAAACCACAGGGCGGGGCCGGCCTCGCGCAGCACTCGGTCGCTGAGGGCCGTCATCTCAAGCCGCGCCGATACAGGGTTTCCCACGATTTGAAGTTCGCCTTGGCGTTCCAGGGCGGACATGAAGTCCCGCAAGTCGTGGTATTTCATACGAAAAAGTAATTAGAGAGTGATTTTATATGATTGACTGGTTATGAATTGCGTTCTTAGAATTCGCCCGTCTCAAAAATCCCGGGAAAACCCGAGTGCCTGTCGCTGTCGCGGAGTCGATATCTCTGCCGATGTGCCCAAAAGTGGTTCGACAAAGTCGGCCAATTCGCTGAATACAAGTTGCCCGCCCGAGGCGACCATTTGATTATCACTGCCCACTGTCTTGAGTGACGTGAGTGAAGCGGACCCCATCTTCGGTTCGTCGGGCGGTACAACGTAAGGAAGGAAAGACCATGTCATCGACACGATCTTTGATGGAGTTCGCGCGTCAGACATCAGCCGCTGTGGGCCGATCCACCCGCGTCTTCGTGCGCGACGTGGGCCATGGCCTGCTGGAAGTCAGCCACAATACCCTGGCCCTGGTTGGGTTGCTCCTGGTGGCCATGCTGGTTTTTGTGGCCAGCCGCGATGACATTCGCCATCAAGCGGAGGTCACCTTGTTCGGTTGGCTGCAAGAGCGCCATGTCGCGCGCCAAGACCCGGCTGACCTGTTCAGCCTGTCGCTGCGCGAGCCCGATGCCATCGCCCGTGCCACCGCCACCGACCCCAAAGAACTCACCCGCCAGCAAGCGTTGGTGGCGCACTGGATTTCCAAACGCTACAAAGTGGCCCCCGAACCGATCAGCCGCTTGGTGCAAGAGGCTTGGGCCTTGGGTGGCAAGGTGGGCTTGGAGCCCACCTTGCTCTTGGCCATCATGGCCATCGAGTCCAGTTTCAACCCGTTCGCGCAAAGCCCTGTGGGCGCGCAAGGTTTGATGCAAGTGATGACTCGCATTCACGACGACAAATACCAAGCCTTCGGTGGCAACCACGCGGCTTTTGACCCGGTGACCAATCTGCGTGTGGGTGTGTTGGTTCTTAAAGAGTGCATCGCTCGCGCTGGTAGTTTGGAGCAGGGCCTGCGTTATTACGTGGGTGCCGCCAACCTGCCTGACGATGGCGGCTACGCGGGCAAAGTTTTGGCCGAACAAGCCCATTTGCGCAACGTGATGATGGGCAGGGCGGTGGCTGTGAATGCCCCCATCATTGTTCCCGCCAACCCCTTGCCTGCTGCGCCGGTGTTGGAACAGGCCAAGGATGAAGTGCTACAAGACAAACCCAAAGCAGCACCCGCCGAACAAGTGGCCATGCTGGAGCGTGTGGCAGGGTAAACTCCCGGCCTACTGCACGACTGGCGATGGGGCGTTTGGTTCAGTTCTACTGGAACGAGCCAGCCTGAGGTGGTGAACCACTGGGGAGTGCAGTCGGCAAGTAGCACGTGTTGTGCGCTCCGCCGTTTCAGCCGTTCGCCTGGGCAGCCTGCTGGCCGCGTTTTGGATTGACTTTGGGTAACTCCAAAACACGCTCCTGCCGGGTCTACGTCTTCACCAGGACTGCCTTGCCATGTTTGACAAAAACCAATCTACCCTCGCCAATATTGACCCCGAGTTGTGGGCTGTCGTCCAGAATGAAAACCGGCGTCAAGAAGAACACATTGAGCTGATCGCCAGCGAGAACTACACCTCGCCTGCGGTCATGCAAGCCCAGGGCAGCCAGCTCACCAACAAATACGCCGAAGGTTATCCCGGCAAACGTTATTACGGCGGCTGCGAGTATGTGGACGTGGCCGAGCAACTGGCGATAGACCGCATCAAAGCCCTCTTCGGTGCCCAGTTCGCCAATGTGCAACCCAACTCCGGCTCGCAGGCCAACCAAGCGGTGTTCTTTGGCTTGCTGCAACCCGGCGACACCATCATGGGCATGAGCCTGGCCGAAGGCGGCCACCTCACCCACGGCATGCCGCTGAACATGAGTGGCAAGTGGTTCAAGGTGGTGAGCTACGGCCTGGACGCGAACGAGGCGATTGACTACGACGCCATGGAGCGCCTGGCCCACGAGCAAAAGCCCAAGCTCATCATCGCCGGTGCCTCGGCCTACAGCCTGCGCATCGACTTTGAACGTTTCGCCAAAGTCGCCAAAGCGGTTGGTGCTTATTTCATGGTGGACATGGCCCACTACGCGGGGTTGATCGCTGCAGGTGTCTACCCCAACCCGGTTCCCCATGCCGATGTGGTCACTTCCACCACCCACAAAAGTTTGCGTGGCCCACGTGGGGGCATCATTTTGATGAACGACGAGGCCATTGCCAAAAAAATCAACAGCGCCATCTTCCCCGGCATTCAAGGCGGCCCCTTGATGCATGTGATTGCAGGCAAGGCCGTGGCATTCAAAGAAGCGCTCACACCCGAGTTCAAGGCCTACCAGCAGCAAGTGGTGAAGAATGCCGAGGTATTGGCCAAAACACTGACCGAACGCGGCCTGCGCATCGTCAGCGGCAGAACCGAAAGCCATGTGATGTTGGTGGACTTGCGCCCCAAAAACCTCACCGGCAAAGAAGCCGAAGCGATTTTGGGCAACGCCCACATGACCTGCAACAAAAACGGCATTCCCAACGACCCGCAGAAACCCATGGTCACCAGCGGCATTCGTTTGGGCACCCCCGCTATGACCACACGCGGCTTCAAAGAAGAACAAGCGCGCATCACGGCGCATTTGATTGCCGATGTGCTCGACAACCCGCACGACGAAGCCAACATTGCAGCCGTGCGCGAGAAAGTGGCCGCACTGACGCGGGACTTCCCCGTCTACCGCTAAGTTCAATCCAACCCACCAGCCGGTGGGTTTTTCTTGTGCGCCCAGCATGGGCGCACTCCTGCGGGTGCAAGTCCCGCCACGAGCTGGTCACAGCGAGTGAAGTGAAGCGCAACTGCATGAGGGTGACCGAGTGTGGGAAGGAAGCGTGGAGCATAAATCGCGAGCCGATGG
>JBJTHI010000328.1:0-1689 GCA_046094425.1 Burkholderiales bacterium
ACGCCGCCCATGGCGACGATGAGCAGCGGCTCCAAGATGGTGGCCATTTGCATGGCGCGGCGTTGCACTTCGGTGGCGAGTTGTTTGGCGGCGCGCACCACTGGCTTCGGCACTGGCAGGCAAAAAACGTTTCCCCGGCTTGCTCGCCATGTTCGCTCGTTTAGGCGAACAAACCGGCCAGTTGCCCACCATGCTGGAGCGCGCCGCCAAACAACTCGCCACCGAAGTGCAACGCCGCGCCATGCAAATGGCCACCATCTTGGAGCCGCTGCTCATCGTCGCCATGGGCGGCGTGGTGATGTTGATTGTGCTGGCGGTTCTCATGCCCATCATTCAACTCAATACGTGGGTCAAGTAAGGTCCGAGGCTCGGTTTCTCAGCGCAGCCCCGAAACACCATGAACTATCCCATTGCAGCAGCCTGTGGCTTGACCTTGTTGGCATTTCTAGCCCACATGACGGGCGGTATCCGCGAGTCCTTGAGCATTCGGCCCAGCAAGGTGGCCTCTGCGTCATTTGATCGTGACCAACTGGTGAAGTTGAACCGCAACTGGGTGCAGTCCATGTGCGCTTTCCAGCTGGTTTCCATTGACCTGCTGGCGCTGGCGGGAATTTTGTACTTACTCGGCTTCACCGACCTCTTGGCGCCCAAAGCCTTGATCGGTTTTGCCTTGGCGGGTTGGTACTTTCTTTGGGGCTGCGTGTGGCTGCTCCAATTGGCCGCCCTGCGACAAAAACCCAAGGAGTATTTGTTCTTGGGCCACTGGGCTTTCTGGTTTGGGTGTGCAGGGTTGATCTATTGGGGGTCAACGTCCCTCTGAAGGGCATCAAGCAAGTGCTCTATCGGGCACAGGCTCAAATATCCCGAATCAACTGCCTGAATTCATCCACATCTTCAAAACTGCGATACACCGATGCGAAGCGCACATAGGCCACTTTGTCGATGCGTTTGAGTTCTCGCATGACGAGTTCGCCCACTTTGGCCGAGGCAATTTCTTTGGCACCGCTGCTCAGTAACTTTTCCTGAATGCGCTCCATCGCGGCGTCGATTTGTTCCACGCTCACTGGCCGTTTGCGCAGAGCGAGGGTCATGGAGGCGCGCACTTTGGGTAGCTCGAAGTCGGCGCGTGTACCGTCTTTCTTGACGACGAAGGGCAAGGCGATTTCGGCGCGCTCGTAGGTGGTGAAACGTTTTTCGCAGGAGACGCAACGGCGGCGGCGGCGAATCACATCGCCTTCGTCGGACTCGCGGGTCTCGGCGACTTGGGTTTCATCGGATCCACAGAATGGACAACGCATAAGCCTAGATCCGGCAGTTGGACGCGCCCGAGTGGGCTGTGATTCGGGGTGATGGCAAGGCGAGACGACGCGGCGGGCTCGCGCCCGCAAGGAGGAGCAACGCCGCCAGCAGCCCGAAACGCGGTTCAATCGGGTGCGTAGCGCTTTCACCCAAGCGGTGATGCACTTCGTGTGCCGAAATATCAATGCTCATAGAGATTTGCAAGCGGAAGAAAGCGGTCAACTGCCGGATCTAGGATACGTGGTTCAAAAATCGGCATAGGGGGCCTCCATTATCGGAGGCACCCCTGCCACACCACCTGGCATGCGGGTCCGCACCAGGCGGTTCGAGAGTTTGAGGTCATGACAGCCGGGGCACCCCCAACCGGTCGAAGTACGCAATGGTCAACAC
>JBJTHI010000329.1:0-14108 GCA_046094425.1 Burkholderiales bacterium
GCATCTTGGGCGGCTTGCCGAGCAACACCTCCATGGGCATGTTGATCACAGGCTCACCACCCGGGCCATCTTCCAGCACCAGGTCTTTGGCCTCGGTGGCGACGCCCACAATGGCAAAGGGGCAACGCTCGCGCTCGCACATGGCTTGGAACAGGGGCAGCAGGTCGGGAGCCACAGCCATCACATACCGTTCTTGGCTTTCGTTGCACCAAATTTCTTTGGGTGCCATGCCACTTTCTTCCAGCGGCACGCTGCGCAAATCAAAACGTGCGCCACGGCCTGCGCCGTCGACCAATTCGGGGAAGGCATTGGAGATGCCGCCTGCGCCCACGTCGTGGATGGCCAAAATCGGGTTGTTCTCACCCAAGGCCCAGCAATGGTTGATGACCTCTTGCGCGCGACGTTCAATTTCGGGGTTGCCGCGTTGCACTGAATCAAAATCAAGCTCGGCTGCGTTCACACCGGCGGCCATCGAACTGGCCGCGCTGCCACCCATGCCTATGCGCATGCCAGGGCCGCCCAGTTGAATCAGCAAGGTTCCGGCAGCGAACACCACCTTCTTGGTTTGGCTGGCATTGATGCTGCCCAAACCACCAGCGATCATGATGGGCTTGTGGTAACCTCGGCGTGTTTTCTTGGCACCCGCGCCCACGTCTTGTTCATAGACGCGGAAATAGCCGCCCAGGTTGGGCCGTCCGAACTCGTTGTTGAAAGCAGCCCCACCCAGCGGCCCTTCCACCATGATTTGCAGTGGGCTCGCAATGTGGCCAGGGCGGCCATAGGGCGTTTGCTCCCAGGGTTCATTCGTGCCGGGCAGGTGCAGGTTGGACACGGTGAACCCCGTCAAACCCGCTTTCGGTTTGGAGCCACGGCCTGTCGATCCTTCATCACGAATTTCACCACCCGCGCCGGTGGATGCACCGGGGAACGGTGATATGGCGGTGGGGTGGTTGTGGGTTTCCACCTTCATCAGCACATGGGCCAACTCTTTACGGGCAGCGTACTTGGGCGCGTTGGTGAAGCCTTGCGGTAACCAGCGTTCAATCTCCAAGCCTTCCATCACCGAAGAGTTGTCGCTGTAGGCGACGATGGTGTGTTGCGGCGCGAGCTGGTGTGTGTTGCGAATCATGCCGAACATGGACTTGTCTTGTCGAGCACCGTCTATCGTGAAGTCAGCATTAAAAATTTTGTGGCGGCAGTGTTCGCTGTTGGCCTGGGCGAACATCATCAGCTCCACATCGCTGGGGTTGCGCTGGAGGCCCTGGAAAGAAGTCACCAGGTAGTCGATCTCGTCCGCACTCAAGGCCAAACCAAAATCGCGGTTGGCGGCTTCCAGGGCGGCACGGCCTTGACCGAGCACGTCCACATGCAACAAAGGGGCGGCGGTTTGTTCGTCGAACAAATGGCGGGCGTCTTCCTGCTTTCGCAGCGCGCTTTCGGTCATGCGGTCGTGCAAGAGCGCGGCCACCCCTTGCCATTCCTCCGGGGTCAACGGTTTGGCACCCCCAAGCAAACCAGCCTTCAGCACCAGGCGGTATTCGGTGACACGTTCCACCCGTTTGATGGCCAAGCCGCAGTTGTGGGCGATGTCGGTCGCTTTGGACGCCCAGGGCGAGACGGTGCCCAAACGCGGTGCCACCACCAGCAATTCGCCGTCTTGCGGGCCTTCATAGGCTGGGCCATAGCGCAGCAAGGCCTCCAGGCTGTCCCGGCTGCTTTGGGGCAGGGAACCTTCCGCAGCCACCCAATGCACATAACGGGCATAGACCCCGTTGATGCGCGGGGCTACCGCCTGCAAACGCGGCAACAAAGCCTGGGAGCGAAAGGCGGACAGCGCGTTGCCGCCCTCGAAATGCAGCAACTGGAAGGTGGAAGAGGTCACGTGGGGTTCAAGCATCAAAACGCGGCCAGCGCGTGGGTTGCGGGTATGGGGTTGTCAGCCCCTAGGAAAGAACCACTGCAAAAAAATCCGTTCGCCCTGAGCTTGTCGAAGGGTCGTGCCAATCGGAATCGAGGACTTCGACAGGCTCAGTCCGGACGGTTTAGTGTTTTGCAGTCGCTATCCCGAGTGTCTGATTTTAGCCGCCCGATGGATAATTGCGCCCCATGACGATCATCATCAAAGACGCCGCCGCCATTGAAGGCATGCGTGTAGCAGGCCGCCTGGGCTCGGAAGTGCTGGACATGCTCACGCCCTACATCAAACCCGGCATCACCACGGGCGAGATTGACAAGCTGGCGCACGACTACATGGTCAATGTTCAGCAAACCATCCCCGCCACACTGAACTACCGACCCCAGGGCTACCCCCCCTACCCCGCATCGCTGTGCACCTCGGTGAACGACGAGGTGTGCCACGGCATTCCGAATGAGCGCGTGCTGAAAAGCGGCGACATTGTGAACGTTGACGTCACCGTCATCAAAGACGGCTGGCATGGCGACAACAGCCGCATGTTTGTGGTGGGTGAAGGCTCCATCGCCGCCAAACGTTTGTGCGCCGTCACCTTCGAGGCCATGTGGCGCGGCATTGTCAAGGTCAAACCCGGTGGGCATTTGGGCGACATTGGCCACGCGATTCAAACATTTGCCGAAAACCAAGGTTATTCCGTGGTGCGCGAGTTTTGTGGCCACGGTGTGGGCGCACGGTTTCATGAAGAGCCCCAGGTGCTGCACTATGGCCGCCCCGGCACTTTGGAAAAAATGCAGCCCGGCATGATCTTCACCATTGAGCCCATGATCAACCTGGGCAAACGCGACATCAAAGAAGACCGCAAAGGCGGCAAATACGACGGCTGGACCATCGTCACCAAGGACCGCTCCTTGTCTGCCCAGTGGGAGCACACGGTGCTGGTCACCGAGACAGGCTATGAGGTGCTAACGCTCTCAGCGGGCAGCCCACCGCCGCCGAGTTTTGTGACGGGCTAAGCGTCGGTTAACCACCCTCATACCTGGCGTCTGGCCTGCATGTCCCAGCCCACTACCACCATCCCCGCCCTACGCACACAGTTGCAGCAAGGCAAAACCGCCTTGCTCGCTCATTTTCAGCAAGCCCGCGCCACAGCACCTGCGGCCACACGGTTGATCCGCAATTTGGCCAAACATGTAGACAGCGTATTGCTCGCATTGTGGAACCAGCAAAACATGCCCGAAGGTGCGACCTTGATCGCCGTGGGCGGTTATGGCCGGGGCGAGTTGTTCCCTTACTCCGACGTGGATGTGCTGGTGCTGCTGCCACCGGCCGGACACGACGACGAGCTGGCCTCGCAAACCAAAGCGGCGCTCGAAGCCTTCATCACCGCCTGCTGGGACATTGGCCTGGAAATTGGCTCCAGCGTGCGCACCTTGGCCGAGTGCATGCAGATGAGCCAGCGCGACGTCACCATCCAAACCGCGCTGCTGGAGTCGCGGTTCTTGTGTGGTTCACGGCGCCTCTTCAAAGCCTTTCGTGCGGCCAACACCCACGCCATGGAGCCCCAAGCGTTTGTGCGCGCCAAGTTGCTGGAAATGCAGCAACGCCATGTGAAGTTTGAAGACACGCCCTACTCGCTGGAACCCAATTGCAAAGAGAGCCCTGGGGGTCTGCGTGATTTGCAATTGGTGATGTGGTTGGCGCGTGCAGCGGGTTTCGGAAAAACCTGGGTCGAGCTGTCCAGCAAAGGGCTCATCACGCCGTTTGAAGTGAAGCAACTGCAACGCAACGAGGGTTTGCTCAAATTGATTCGCGCCCGCCTGCACTGCGTGGCCGGACGGCGCGAAGACCGCCTGGTATTCGACCTGCAAACCGCTGTGGCCGAGAGTTTTGGCTACACCGCCAGCAAGGGGCAGCGTGCCTCAGAAGTATTGATGCGCCGCTATTACTGGGCCGCCAAAGCGGTGACGCAACTCAGCCAAATTTTGATTCAACACATTGAAGAGCGTGTCACCGGGCGGCAAGACGCGCCCATGCGCCCCATCAACGAACACTTCTTAGAGCGCGGCGGTTTGCTCGAGGTGGCGAGCGACGACCTTTACCAAAAACACCCCCACGCCATCCTGCAAACCTTCCTCACCTTTCAAACCGAAGGCGCGCCCAAGGGGCTGTCTGCCCGCACCCTGCGCGCCCTGTACAACGCCCGCGACTTGATGGACGGCGCATTCCGCCGCGATCCGGTCAACCGCGCCACCTTCATAGAAATTTTGCGTGCCCCGCAGGGCCAAACCCATGCACTGCGGCAAATGAACCAAACCTCGGTGCTGGGCCGCTATCTGTGGGTGTTCAGGCGCATCGTCGGACAAATGCAGCACGACCTGTTCCATGTGTACACGGTGGATCAACACATCTTGATGGTGCTGCGTAATGTGCGGCGGTTTTTCATGGCCGAGCACGCGCACGAATACCCGTTTTGCTCGCAACTGGCGGCCCATTGGGAGCCCCCCTATGTGCTCTTCGTGGCTGCGCTTTTTCATGACGTGGCCAAAGGCCGGGGCGGTGACCACTCCGATTTGGGCGCAGTCGAAGTGCGCCGCTTTTGCCGTGAGCATGGCGTTCCCAAAGACGATGCCAGTTTGATTGAATTTCTGGTGCAACACCACCTCACCATGTCGCGCATTGCGCAAAAAGAGGATTTGTCCGATGGCGAGGTGATCGACGGCTTCGTCCAACTCGTCAAAACGGAACGCCGGCTCACCGCCCTGTACTTGCTCACCGTGGCCGACATTCGCGGCACCAGCCCCAAGGTGTGGAACGCCTGGAAGGGCAAGTTGCTGGAAGACCTGTACCGCGCCAGCCTGCGCGCCTTGGGTGGTGCGCGGCCCAATTTCGACGCGGAAATTGAGGCACGCAAACAAGAAGCACGACAAGCCTTGAACCTCGCTTCCATGCTCCCCGACACCGAAGGCCCACTTTGGAGAACGCTGGACGTGGGTTATTTTGCGCGCCACGAAGCCCTGGACATCGCCTGGCACGCCCGCGCCTTGTTTCGCCACGTGGCAACCAGCACCCCTGTGGTTTGTGCCCGCCCCTCCACTGAGGGAGAGTGGCTGCAAGTGCTGGTGTACGCACCTGACCGCGCCGATTTGTTCGCCCGCATTTGCGGATACTTCGACAGCGCGCAGTTCAATATTCTGGACGCCAAGGTACACACCACAGGGGCTGGTTATGCGCTGGACACCTTCCAAGTCATCGGCCCCCACCACGACCAACAGTCGCGCGACTTGATCTCCTTGGTGGAAACCCAACTGGCCCACACCTTGAAACAAGAGAGTCCCTTGCCCGAACCCAGCCGGGGGCGCTTGTCACGCCGTGTCAAGTCCTTCCCCGTGACACCCCGTGTCAGCCTGCGGCCGGATGAACGCGCACAGCGTTGGCTGCTCACCGTCTCCGCCAGCGACCGCTCGGGTTTGCTCTATGCGATTGCCCGCGTGCTGGCCCGCCACCGCGTGAACCTGCAACTGGCCAAGGTCACCACCTTGGGCGAACGTGTGGAAGACACCTTTTTGATCGACGGTTCAGCCTTGCAGCAAAACAAATTGCAGTTGCAAATTGAAAGTGAAATTTTGGATGCGATTGCTTCTTGAGGCCTTGTAAGCTCCACATGCCCGTCATCACCCTGCCCGCCAAAGAAGCGCTCGCACAACTGCAGCGTTTTAACACCGTGATCGACGCCCGCTCCGAGAGCGAGTACGCCTTAGACCACCTGCCTCATGCGGTGAACTGGCCCAGCTTGAGCGACGCAGAGCGCGCCCTGGTGGGCACCGAATACAAACAGGTATCTCCCTTCGTGGCGCAAAAACGTGGCGCAGCTTTGGTGGCGCGCAACATTGCACGCCACATTGAACGTGAGGTGATGGACAAACCCAAGGACTGGTCGCCGCTGATTTACTGTTGGCGCGGTGGCAAGCGCAGTGGCTCTCTGGCCTTGGTGTTGAGTCAAATTGGCTTTCGGGTGCATGTGCTCGAAGGTGGCTACCGGGCCTTTCGCAGTGAGGTCGTACAGCAGTTAGAAACCGCAGGCAGCCTGCTGCGTTTTCAGGTGCTGTGCGGCACCACGGGCTCGGGCAAAAGCCGTTTGCTTCAAGCCTTGGTGGCTGAGGGCGCTCAGGTGCTGGACTTGGAAGAACTCGCCGGGCACCGGGGCTCGGTTTTGGGCTTGCTGCCGGGTACGCAACAACCCAGCCAAAAACGATTTGAAACCCTGTTGTGGGACAGACTGCGCCACTTCGATGTGAGCCGCCCTGTTTTTGTTGAAAGTGAGAGCCGCACCGTGGGTCAGTTGCGTTTACCGGAACGTTTGATTGAAACCATGCGCGCTGCGCCGTGCATTGCCATAGAAATGGCGCTGGACGATCGCGTGAATTTTTTGATGCGGGAATATGCTCACTTTGTGGACGATGTTGAACTGCTGTGCAAAAAGTTAGATGCTCTGCGCGACGCACGCGGCCACCAGGTGGTGAACAACTGGCAAGAGCGCGCCCGCGCCGGACAAGTGCAAGACGTGGTCAAAGATCTGCTGCAAACGCATTACGACCCGGTTTACCTCAAGTCCATGCAGCGCAACTTTGCGCATCTGAACGCTGCCCGTCTGCGTATAGCGTGGGACGGCAGCCCCGCGACGATGCGACAGGCGGTAAGCACGCTCTTGAGCGAGGCGGCGTAAGCATCAATCAACTCCACAGCCATGACCTTCACCCCCATGAGATTGCTCACTTTCGGCGTATTGACTGTTGGTCTGCTCTACGCCGCCGTTTTGTTGTGGGTTTATCTGCGACAAGAAAACTTGCTGTTTTTTCCTGAACCCTTGCCAAGCAACCACCGTTTCAAGCTGGAGACCGATGTTCATGAACTGAGCGTGCCTGTTCCCGGGGCCACCCTTTCTGTGTTGCAACTGCGGCTGCCAGCGCCCCAAGGCGTGGTGTTTTTTCTGCACGGCAATGCAGGCAATTTGGACACCTGGTTTGTCAACACTGCCCTTTACCGCGAGATGAACTACGACCTCGTCATGCTCGACTACCGGGGTTATGGCAAAAGCACCGGGCGCATTCAGAGCGAGGCCCAATTGCATGCCGACGTGGACGCTGTTTGGGCAGCGGTGGCGAATCGCTACCAAGGCCTGCCTCCAGTGGTGATTGGCCGCTCGCTGGGCACTGCCTTGGCCGCACGCTGGGCCAGCGAGCACCAGCCCGCGCTCACCGTGCTGGTGTCACCCTACTGCTCCATGGCAGACATGGCCAAGGAACACTACCCACTGGTGCCGCATTTTTTATTGCGCTACCCCTTGAACACCTGCGAGTTCGCCGCCCAAGTGAAAACGCCGCTGCTGTTGATACACGGCGAAAAAGACGACTTGATTTCGCCGCAGCACAGCCAGCGCACCGCATGCCAAGCTGCTGCGAATTGAAGACGCAGGCCACGGCGATGTGCACGAATTTGAGCCCTATTTACGGGGCTTGCGTCAAGCGTTGGGTGCACTCACGAGTGGAAGAAATCAATTACTTACAAACTCACCTCCGGGCTAACCCGCAATCGAGGGGGGTTTTGACCCATCTGCCAGATGCGTAACCGTGGTGTTGCCGCTAGCATGGGCTGTTCGTTCCACGTCATCATCTGTCCCACGCCATGTCCACCATTGCATCAACATCCGTCAGAACCCGTTCGCGTTCAAGCAGCCGTCGCGTGAGAAGCAAGCGTGCAAGCCGACCTGTGGGTTTCGGTCAACGTTTTGTGCGTTGGATAGAGCAGCGCTTGGGCCGCAGTTTTCAACTGCGCGGGCAAGGTTTGCAGATGCGTTTGGTGGTGAAATAAGTGTCCAAAGCGCAAGCCAATGCGCTGTTTCCAGGCATGGTGGTGATCAAACCCCTGTCCAAAGAAAGATTAGCCCTGATGCAGCAAGATTTGCGCAAACTGATTCGTCAGCACCCGCAAACGAAAAAACTGCTGCGCCATTTGGCTTATGTAGAACGCACCTTGCGCCGCGAAGGACTGAAGGCCGTCGATGAACTGCCACTGGAGGTGTTGTCCAAGGCGCTGACGCAACTAGAGACCTTGGTGGTGAATTGGTCGGCACTGGGCCTGGCAGAGCTGCGCTCGCGTTTGTCTTTGCTGGTGAAAAACAAAAAAATCCTCGCGCTTCACACCGAGGCCGCTCCCCAATCCACACAAATGGACTACTCGCAGCGTGCTGATGTGTGCGAAGTAAGCCACTCCGTGTTTGAAGAAATGGAACGCAGTTGGCGTGGCAATGTGCCGCCCACGCTGACCCATGCTTTGGGCAATGCCAAGCTGGCTTAGGCCTGTTTGGCAGACGACCCGCGCCAACGTTGCCAAACACTGAAGAAGCCCGCTGCAACAGCTCCCGCAGCCAGTCCCAAGGCCGCATTGACAACGGTAGAAACCAACCAACCCCATCCTCCACCGGCAGCAGCCCAAACCTCCACCGCATGGTGCAGCGGCCCAATGCCATGCAGCAAGATGCCGCCGCCTACCAGGAACATGGCCACGGTTCCTGCCACGGACAAACCCTTCATCAACCAGGGTGCACCGGCCAGCAAAACCCTGCCCAGTGAGCGCTGGGTACGCGCCCAGGCACCATCACCGCCGCGTTGGTTCAGTGCCAGGCCCGCATCGTCCAGTTTGACGATGCCTGCCACCAAACCATAAACACCCACGGTCATCAACAAAGCAATGCCAATGAGCACCGCCACCTTGCTGGCGAAGGGTTTGTCGGCCACCGTACCCAGGGTGATGATGATGATTTCCGCCGACAGAATGAAGTCCGTGCGAATGGCCCCTTTGATTTTCTCTTTCTCAAACGCCACCAAGTCCACCGTGGGGTCGGCCACCGCACGTGTCAATTCGGCGTGATGCGCTTGATCTTGGCCCTTGTTGTGCCACAACACATGAGCCACTTTTTCAAAGCCCTCGAAACACAAAAACAGGCCGCCCATCATCAAGAGCGGCATCACCGCCCAAGGTGCCACGGCACTGATGGCCAAGGCCAAGGGCACCAAAATGGCCTTGTTCCAAAACGAGCCCTTAGCCACCGCCCAGACCACGGGCAATTCACGGTCGGCCTTGACGCCGGCCACCTGCTGGGCATTCAGCGCCAAGTCGTCGCCCAACACGCCCGCCGTTTTTTTCGCGGCCACTTTGGTCATCACCGCCACGTCGTCCAGGAGGGTGGCAATGTCGTCGATCAGGGCGAGAAGACTGCTGGCAGCCATAGGAACCTTACTTGCACAACACAGGGAGCACGATTATCACTTGCGCACCCTACCAAAACTGCGCTCAGGATGCACAATGGCATGTGACTGAACGCGCGGATCTCACCCATGTCCACCATCCTCATCTTGAACGGCCCCAACCTCAACTTGTTGGGCCAACGCGAGCCCGATGTTTACGGTGCAACCACTTTGGCCGATGTGGAGGTGCTCTGCCAAACCACGGCCCAAAAGTTCGGCCACGTGTGCGACTGCCGCCAGTCCAACCATGAAGGTGTCTTGATCGACGCCATCCACGAAGCGGGGCGTGCCTTCAAAGCGGGAACCCTGCTCGGTGTGGTGTTCAACGCGGGGGCTTACACGCACACTTCGGTAGCGCTGCACGACGCCATCAAAGGCGCGGGCGTGCCTGTGATTGAAGTACACATCAGCAACGTACACGCCCGCGAAGCGTTTCGTCACCACTCCATGCTCTCACCCGTGGCGGCGGGCATTGTGGTGGGGTTTGGGGTGCAGGGGTATGCGCTGGCGATTGAGGGCTTGGTAGCTAAAAGCTAAAAGCCAAAAACTAACCGGCCTCCAGCATCACAGGCTTGCCCGTGAGGTAACCCTGAATGAGTTGAAAGCCCATGTCGCGGCAAACCGCAGCTTCGGCCTCGGTTTCTACGCCTTCGGCGAGCGAGACCGAACCCAGGTCGTGCACCAGTTTGACCAAATCGCCTACGACGCGGCGTTTGCGGTCGCTGGCCAGGTGAATGTCGCGGATCAGGCCCATGTCGAACTTGACGAAATGCGCAGGCACTTCGCCCAGCTCGTTCAAGCGGGCTTGGCCTGCGCCAAAGTCGTCGTAGGCAAAACGCACGCCAATGTCGGTCAGGCGCGCAGCCAGCTCACGCATGCGCTGGGTTTCCATGACGGCGGTTTCGTGCACCTCCACCACCAAGTTCAGGCCCGGGAATTCCACCAGCACTTGCCGCAGTGCGTGGAAAAAACCTTCCTCGAACGTCTCGCTTGGGTGGGTGTTCACGAACACCGCCGTGCCATTCAAACTGGCCGCAATGGCATGAATACCGTGGTGGCGAAACGCTTCACTCAAAGCCGCTTCACGCCCCAGCGCATTGGCAAGCTGGAACAAACGCAGCGGTGAAGCAGGCAACTCGGGGTGACGGCTGCGGCCCAGCAACTCATACGCAAACAAGCTGCTGTCTGCCGCATTGACGATGGGCTGGGCAGCGGCTGACAAACCCTTGCCTTGCAGCAACTCCAAAAACTGCGCCTCCAACTGCACGAAGTTTTCGCTCAGGGTGCTTCCCGTGGGAACCAGCACGGTACGCATGTCATTGGTGGGAACCAGCACGGTGCGCCCGATTTGGGTGGTGCCCAAACGGTATTCGGCGTTGCCGAAGTGAATGATGTCGTTCCCGGAGAGCAGGCATGAACCGCTGATGCGGTTGCGGTTCACAAAGGTGCCGTTGGTGCTGTCTAAATCCGTCAAGCGCAGACGACCGGTGATGTCTTCGGCCAGCTCCGCGTGGTGGCGACTCAAGCCCAGCGCCGCCACGGCCAGGTGGTTACTGGCGTCGCGCCCAATGCGAAACGGAAACTCGCCCACGTTGTGTTTCACATGCGACCCATCGGTCGCGATGGTTTCTAAAAACCATTTGGTATCCACAGCCATCCCCTGAAAACTTGCCTGATAAACCCGCAACAGCTTGCCACGTTTGACCGCCCAGGTGACAAGGCGCAACCTGGCTTACAACTGTAACTCCGCGCGACCGTGAGGAGGTTGTCAAATTGATCCGCCGTATTGGGGATGCCGCAACACGCTGCATGCGCGCACACTGCGCCTTTCTCATCACAACAACACACTGGAGATCGACATGGAATTCCTTCTGGTTCAAGGCCACCGTGGCCCCGAGGTAGCGGCACTGCGCCAGGCCTTGGCTGCAAAGCTGGGGGCGGATGCAACCGACTTTGGCGATCTCGCGCAAGGAGACGTGCTGGACGAAACCGTTCAAGCCGCCGTGCGCCGCTGGCAAGCCGGTGTGGGCTTGATTGCCGATGGTGTGGTGGGGCCGAGGTCTTTGGAAGTGCTGGGCTTGCGGCCAGCGGTCACCATGGCGCTGCCCCTCACGTTAGACACCGTGCGCCAACTCTTCCCTGCCACCAAACCGGCCAACGTCGGCCGCTACCTGCCTTATGTGGCCGCCGCATTGGGCGCAGTGGGTCTGGTAGACGCGCCCATGATGTGCGCTGCGCTGGGCACCATACGCGCCGAGAGCGAGGGGTTTTTGCCCATTTCCGAATTCCCCTCGCAGTTCAACACCAAACCCGGCGGTGCGCCCTTCAGTGCCTACGATGGCCGGGTGCAAAGCCTGGGCAACGACCAACCGGGTGATGGTGCACGTTTCAAGGGGCGCGGTTTTGTGCAGCTCACGGGCCGCTTCAACTACAACCACTACGGACAAGCCTTGGGTGTGGACTTGACCACCTACCCCGATCTGGCCAACGCGCCCGAAATCGCTTCGCTGCTGCTGGCCAAATTCTTGCTCGACAAAGCACCGGCCATGCGTGCTGCCATCAAGGCAGGCGACCTGGCCAAAGCGCGCAAACTGGTCAACGGCGGCTCGCATGGCCTGGATCGCTTCAAAGACGTGTTCCGCCTAGCCCAAGTGGTCTGGCTGCCCGCACCGGTTGGCAAAAGCAAAGCCAAAGGCAAAACCACCGCAGCATCCCAAACAGCCTCTCTCACCCGCCAACTCAACGCCCGCAAAGACCCACGCGACCTGCGCGACCGCCCCTACCTGCCCCCCGCCGTGAGTTTGTTGCCCGAGTTCCCACCGCCCGAGCACATTGCGCGTTTTTTGCCAGCCTACAGCCAAGCCGGTTTGATCCTGGACCAAGGCCAAGAAGGCGCATGCACCGGCTTCGGCCTGGCCTGCGTGGTCAACTACATGCGATGGCGCAAGGCCGACTTTCCCAAGGCCATGCTCTCGGTCAGCCCACGCATGCTCTACAACTTTGCCCGCCGCTACGACGAATACGCAGGCGAAGACTACGACGGCTCCAGTTGCCGTGGCGCGCTCAAGGGACTTTACAACCACGGGGTTTGTTTGGAGAACGACTGGCCTTATGCGGATGCCAACGCCCAGCCCCAATACGGCTATGCCGCACGCGCCACGCAAACCACCCTGGGGGTGTATTTCCGCGTCGATCTCACCTCCATCACCGACCTACAAGCGGCCATTCAAGAAGTAGGGGCGGTTTATGTGTCGGCCTTCACCCACGACGGTTGGGGGACGGTGGGCCAACGCAGCAAAGCCCCCCGAAATCGCCTGATGGGCCATGCCGATGTGCCTGTGATTGCTTTCAACGGCAAACCGTCTGAAACAGGCGGCCACGCCTTTGCCTTGGTGGGTTTCAACACCCACGGCTTCATCATTCAAAACTCTTGGGGAACAGGCTGGGGCATGGGCGGTTTTGCCGTGCTCACCTACGCCGACTGGCTGGCCAACGCCATGGACGCTTGGGTGGTCACCTTGGGTGTGCCGGGCGTGGTGGTGGGCCGCGTCAGCAGCACGGGCGCACGGGCTTCAAAAGCGAGCGGCGGCGCCAACCAAAGCCTGTGGTGGAGTGAAGACCAGGCCTACCAACACAGCCTGGTCTTCGGCAACGACGGTCGCATGAAACGTTACCTCACCGAAGACGAACTCAGCCGCACGCTGTTGCACCAAGTGGCCGGTTTGCCCGACCAATGGTTCCGCACCCAAAGCAACTCACCGCGCAAAAAGCTGGTCATCTACTCGCATGGCGGCCTCAACAGCGAAGAAGACGCCATCACCCGCGCCCGTGCCATGGGCAGGCACTTCATCGGCAACGACTGTTATCCGCTGTTCCTGGTGTGGAAAACCGGCATGCTCGAATCCATAGGAAACATCGTCAGCGACGCCTCACGCGGCGAGCCGCAGCGCGCGGGGTTTGGTGAGGCCATCACAGAACGCACCGACTTGCTGCTGGAAAAAACCGTGGGCCGAAAACTCGCCCGCCCGATTTGGAGCGAGATGAAAGAAAACGCCGAACTCGCCTACGGTTCGGGCCGGGGCGGCGACTTACTCGTGACGGCCTTGCAGCGCCTGCGTGACAGTTGGGGCGATGCGCTGGAGATTCACCTGGTAGGTCACTCTGCCGGAGCCATCATATTGGGCCACTTACTCACCAGCTTGGCCGCACGCCAACTGGTGAACAACGTGGCCAGCGTGCATTTGTATGCCCCGGCCTGCACCGTGCAGTTCGCCAACCGCCACTACGCCTTGCACGCCGAGGTGATGAAAAATCTGCACATCCACCTGCTGTCCGACCGTGTGGAACGGGGTGACAGTGTGGGCGTTGTCTACCGCAAGTCCTTGCTGTACTTTGTGTCCAACGCCTTGGAAGTAGATTTGCGCACGCCCATACTCGGCCTGCACAACGTCTTCAACCCGAACTATGGTGGTTGGGACGGCACCTCGGCCACAGGCGAGGCCCTGCGCGCCTGGCGCGAAGCGGCCAAAGAAAGCGGACTACTCAAAGACCAGCGTTTGAATGTGATCGACAGCGACGACATCCTGACCGCCCTGCCCTCACGCACCGTCAGCGCATCACATGGTGGGTTTGACAACGACATCAGCGTCATGACACAAACACTGAAAACCGTTCTGGGTGGGCCGCTGTTGCAGGCGGTGGATGATTTACGGGGGTTTTAGGCGGGGCGTAGAATTTTTACTCGAGGGGGTGGGCAAAAGACAAGACCTGATAAACATCTACCCGTGAGTCGGCCTCCATTGAGGGGTCTATCGTTTGGATTGCGATTCAGACGATGGAAACCTAACCCAAGGAGGCCGACATGGAACTTTACGCGGGGATTGATTTGCACA
>JBJTHI010000330.1:0-12833 GCA_046094425.1 Burkholderiales bacterium
TCACCCCAAACCGTGCGGCAGAGGGTTTAAGTTTCAGATGTTGAAAGCTGGCGCAGTTTTTGGCCGAAATTCGAGCTGGCCCAGGGCTAAAAGCTCCTGTTTGGGGCTTGTTTGAAGCCCTTTCGGGCGCAGCAGACACACGCATTGCTGCCAACCATAGCGGCAACGTCGAATCCTCGTTGAATAAAAACCTGTGCAAAAAACACAACCCCGCAACCCCTTGCACGGCGTCACGCTTGAGGCCATGCTGGGCACCTTGGTCGCCCACTTCGGCTGGGCAGGTCTGGGCGAACAAATTCAAATCCGCTGCTTTACTTCAGAGCCCAGCATTCCCTCCAGCCTCAAATTCCTGCGCAAAACACCTTGGGCCAGGGAGAAGGTGGAGAGCCTTTATTTGTTCATGTTGCGGGAGCAGGCGAGGCAGAGGCGGGAGCAGGGATCGTCTTGAACTGCAACCGCGAAACCGGCATCGTCAACCCCGCCCCGCCTTCAGCTTGGCAAACGCCATCTCCATTGCCGAAGCCTGTTGTACCGGTGGCGCAGTCGCACCACCCCGCCCTGCACGTTCACCACGTGCTGCTGGCCGGTAGCTGTTGTCCTGCTGACCACTGGCCTGCTGCGGTTTGGCGTCCAGCTTCATCGTCAGTGAAATGCGCTTACGGGCCACGTCGACTTCCAGCACTTTCACTTTCACAATGTCGCCAGTTTTGACTACCTCGCGCGCGTCGCTGACGAATTTGTGGGCGAGTTGGCTCACGTGAATCAAGCCGTCTTGGTGCACGCCCAAATCGACGAATGCGCCGAACTGGGCGACGTTGCTCACCGTGCCTTCCAAGGTCATTCCGGGTTGCAGGTCTTTGAGGTCTTCCACGCCGTCGGTGAGGCGTGCCACTTTGAAATCGGGGCGCGGGTCGCGGCCGGGTTTTTCCAGTTCGGCCAAGATGTCTTTGACCGTGATGGCACCGAATTTTTCATCGGCAAAGGCTTCTGGCCTGAGAGCACGGATCACATCGCTGTGGCCCATGACTTCAGTGGCCGGCTTTTTCACCGTGCTCAGAATTTTTTCGACCACGGGGTAGGTCTCGGGGTGTACGCCAGACTGATCCAGCGGGTTATCGCCGCCGCGTATGCGCAAAAAGCCTGCGCTTTGCTCAAAGGTTTTGGCACCCAGGCCCGTCACCTCGCGCAATTGCTGGCGGTTGCGGAAAGCCCCATTGGCATCGCGCCAGCGCACGATGCTGGCGGCCACGGTGGCATTCAGGCCCGACACGCGCGCGAGCAAGGGGCTGGACGCAGTGTTCAAGTCCACCCCCACCGAGTTCACGCAGTCCTCAATCACCGTGTTCAGTGTGCGAGCGAGTTCGCTTTGATTCACATCGTGCTGGTATTGGCCCACACCGATGCTCTTGGGGTCGATCTTCACCAGCTCGGCCAGCGGGTCTTGCAAACGGCGTGCGATGCTGACGGCACCACGCAGGCTCACGTCTAAATCAGGCAACTCTTTGCTGGCGTATTCGCTGGCGCTGTAAACCGATGCACCGGCCTCGCTGACGACCACCTTTTGAATAGATGTGCCGGGCGCGAGCTGCTGGATATTTTTTATCAAGTCACCCGCGAGTTTGTCGGTTTCGCGGCTGGCGGTGCCGTTTCCTATGGCGATGATGTTGACGCCGTGGGTGGCGCACAGGCGGCCCAGGGTGTGGATGGAACCTTCCCAGTCATTACGGGGTTCGTGGGGATACACCGTGCTCGTGTCCAGCACCTTGCCGGTGACATCGACCACAGCCACTTTGCAACCGGTGCGAATACCGGGATCCAGACCCATGACCACGCGGGGGCCTGCGGGCGCGGCGAGCAAGAGGTCGCGCAGGTTTTCGGAGAACACTTTGATGGCGACTTTTTCCGCTTCTTCGCGCAAGCGGCTGAACAAGTCGCGCTCCAAACTCATACTGAGTTTGACCTTCCACGTCCATGCCACCGTTTTGCGTAGCAGATCGTCGGCCGCACGTTTTTGATGCCGCCAGCCCAGGTGCTGGGCGATGCGGCCTTCGGCTTGACCAGGTTGGCCAGGCACCACTTCTTCGTCGAGCTGGAGCTTGGCATCCAACAACTCTTGGGTGCGGCCACGGAATACCGCCAATGCACGGTGCGAGGGCACGGTGCGGATGGGTTCGGCGTAATCAAAATAGTCGCGGAACTTGGCTACGTCCGGGTTGTTTGGGTCTTTGCCGTCCATCAACTTAGAGACAAAGAGCCCCTCTTCCCACAGCCACTGCCTCAACTTACCAACGAGCGCAGCATCTTCAGCCCAGCGCTCAGAGAGGATGTCGCGCACGCCATCGAGCACTGCAGCAGCATCGGCGAAACCTGCATCGGCGTTGATGAATGCAGCCGCTTCGGTGGCAGGATCCAGCGCAGGGTCGGCAAACAGTTTGTCGGCCAATGGTTCAATACCGGCCTCCCGCGCAATCATGGCCTTGGTACGGCGTTTGAGCTTGTAGGGCAGGTAGAGGTCTTCCAACTCTTGTTTGGTCGGCACCACCTCAATGGCAGCGCGCAACTCGGGCGTGAGCTTGCCTTGTTCCTCTATGCTTTTGAGCACCGCCGCACGGCGTTCTTCGAGTTCACGCAAGTACGACAGGCGCAACTCCAACTGCCGCAGTTGAACGTCGTCCAGGCCTTCGGTGGCCTCTTTGCGGTAGCGGGCGATGAAGGGCACGGTGGCCCCGCCGTCGAGCAATTGCACCGCCGCATTGATTTGAGCTGGCCGGGCATTCAGCTCGGCCGCGATTTGCAGAAGAATTTTGTCCAAGGTGAAAAGCCTGCTCACACAAGCCCTGTTTGCGAAGGCGCGCAGTGTGCCACAGCGGTGCCCTGGATTAAACTGCCCGGCTGCTTTCGCTCAACACCCTGACATGAAGAAAAATATCTTCGTCCCCTACGTCCTCGTACTGGTTCTTCTTTGCGCCGCCGCTTATAGCCTGGGTTTGCGCAATGACCTGGTTTTTGACGATGCGCGTTTGACCGACGGCACCATTTTTGACCGCTATGGCGCGCTGTGGCCGATCAAACAACGGCTCTTGTCCTACGGCTCTTTTGTGTGGACACAAGTTCTTTTCGGTGATTCCACTGCGGTTCAACGGGCCCTTAACTGGGCCTTGCATATTGGGGCAGCGGCCGCCGTCTACATGCTGATGCGCACGCTGCTGTTGCAATTGAAACCCAACGACAACGCCGAACCCGAGGCCACATTCCGGCAGTCGCAGCACGCTGCTTTGGCGGTAGGCATGGTTTTCTTTTTGCTCGCACCGGCGGCGGTTTATGCCGTGGGGTATTTGGTGCAGCGCGCCATCGTGATGGCCACACTGTTTTCAGCCTTGGCTTGCTGGGCCTATGTTCGTGGTTTGTTGAATCACAGCAACCGAGGCCCGGCATGGTTGGTGGGTGCCTTCGTTTTGTACGGCTTGGCGGTTCTGTCCAAAGAGCAGAGCTTTTTACTGACTGCGATGGCTCTGCCTCTGTACGTGTATGTATGCCGCCCCACGTTGAAGAAAGCCCTGATGGTGTCGGCGGCATCGCTGGGTGTTGTCGCCTTGGGTGGTTTATTGCTGATTCAGGCTTATCCCAGTTTGCTCGGGCAGTACGTGGACGACACCTCACGTGCCCTGGTGGCCACCGCCATGTTGGCCACTTCCACCGGCATGGGCCGTTTGATGCCATCGCCAAGCGCCGCTTCAATTTCCCGAATACCGTCTACCAATGCCTTGAGTTAGTTGGGTTCAACAGAGGCCTGATGGTCGGGGCCGGGCATGGTGCGATCTAGCGTGAAATGTTTTTCAACGAAACCAGCACCCAAGGTAACGGCAGCCAGTGCAACAGCGTGGCCTTCGGTGTGGTCGGAATAACCGCAAGAAACACCAAAGCTCTGCTGCAAGGTGGTCATGGCACGCAAGTTGACTTGATCTCGTGGTGCAGGGTATTCGGTGGTGCAGTGCAAAAGGGCAACACGTTCCATCACAACAGCACGTGCGGGTAGGCGAGCCCATGCATGAGTGAAAGCCGCTCTGGACGGAGCAGCACTGGCATCTGAGTCATATCCGAATGCCAACACGCCCAAGGCTGCTTCAACATCGGCTAGGGTGGACATGCCGGTAGAAAGGATCAGGGGCAACCCGGTGCGGGCTACCGCCAGCAGCAAGGGGGCGTTGGTCAATTCACCCGATCCGAGTTTGATGCGCCGCACGCCGAGCGACACCAAGAACTGCAGGCTCTCCGTGTCAAACGGTGACGACATGAATTCGGTGCCACGTTCGGTGCAATGCTGCAGCAGCTCGCGGTGCGCCGACTCCGACAACTCCAGTGCCTTAAGCATGTCGAACTGAGATTGTTCGGCGTCTGTCAAACGCTCTTGGTAAGCCGCTTTGTGGGCTTGACGCGTGACGAGTTTGTCGGCACGGAAGGTTTGAAACTTCACCACATCAGCGCCCGCATCGGCTGCTGCGTCAACCAACTGATGCGCCGTATCGAGTGAGCCGTTGTGGTTAACACCCGCCTCGGCAATGATGCAAGTCGGCATCTCAGCTCCCGTGTGGAATGTCAAAAAACGCCTTCTGCACAGCCAGCGGCAGCGTTTTGAGTTGTTCTTTAATTTGCCATCCTGCCCTGCCCTGCCCATACAAGGATTGTGTTTGAGCCAAGGTGCGGACAAACTCGTCGGACTGCGCTTGTTTCACAGCACGCTCAATGTCGTCACGTTGCTCCAGCGCATCAATGACGGAAGACGCTTTGAGTCGCCCTTTTTGTCTGTCGCCCACATTCACCGTGGCCCGCTTGAGCGCGGGTGCTTCGGTGAGCCCGCTGGACGAGTTGCCAATGACCACGTCGGCCAGTTTCATCAAGCTCAAATAGCGCTGCTGGCCCAAGGACACAAAAGCATGCCGACGCGCAGGTGCTTGAGCCACAAAGTGGTCAATCATTTCAATCAGACGACGGCCACCTGTGTCTGCATTGGGATAGGTGAACACCATGCTCGCTTGCGGGAAACGCTCTAACGCCGCCAGCAATTCGGCCATCGAGAGACTCGCGTCTTGTTCGCCCAAGGTTGCTGGATGGTAGGTCACCAGGAACAGCGGCGATCCCAGCTCCACCTGCAACGAGGCTTGCAGCGCGGGTCGATCCAGCCACACCATGTCCTCCAACAAATCCAACCCTGGAGCACCCACATTGAAGACTCGATCGGGCGCTTCGCCCATTTGCACCACCCGTTTGCGGTAGGGTTCGGCCGCCACAAAATGCCACATCGCCATTTTGGTCAACGCGTGGCGAATGCCTTCGTCAAACGCACCTTCGGAGGTTTCTCCGCCATGGATGTGTGCCACCGGAATGCGCATGACCAATGCGGCCTGGGCTGCGGCCAGTATTTCAAAGCGGTCGCCCAGCACCACCAAAATGTTTGGGGACAAACGGTAGAGTGCGTCGGCAAAACCCATCACGCCCAAACCCATGGACTTGGCCGTGGCCACTGAACTGTCCGCCGACAACAGCATGTCCACACGCGCATCCACCACGAAACCGTCGGCCTCAATTTGCCGAACGGTTAAGCCAAATTCGGGCGACAAATGCATGCCCGTGGCAACCACTTGAAGGATCAAATCGTCATCGGTCTGGATGGCCGCTAGCAAACTGCGCAGCAAACCATAGTCCGCACGCGAACCGGTCACCACGCAAATGGTGCGCTTGTTGTTCATTTCGCCTGCTGCAGCAACTTGGGGCTGCTGGGTAGGTTGATCAAGCTGTCTTCAATGGCCTGTGCCACGGGCAGTTCAGCACGTGGGCAGTCCAGGTACATGGGCAATTTGTTGAGCAATGTCCACACGGGGCGGCAGTGGTAACCGGCATCGTTCACCGCTGCCAGCAAGGCGTCGCGCAGTTCTGCGTTGGGGTGGCGCAAACGCACCGCTACCAACCAAAAATTGCTTTCACAGCTTTCTGGCTGATCCACAAACTCAAACGCCGACGAACGCGCAAACACCTCGCGGTAACGCTGGGCCAGTTGCCGCTTCCTGGACAAAAAGTCCGGCAGCCGCTCCAACTGCGCGCAACCCAGTGCGGCGTTGATATTGGGTAGCCGATAGTTGTAGGCTACCTCTTCATGCACAAAAGCCCAGCGGTGCGGCTTTTTGGCGGTGGTGGTGAGGTGTTTGGCGCGGCGCGCCAAGGCCTCATCGTTGGTAAGAATGGCACCGCCACCGCCGGTGGTGATCACTTTGTTGCCATTGAAGCTAAGGATGCCCAGCATTCCAAAGGTACCCGTGTGGCGACCGTTGTAGCTTGAGCCCAAGGATTCAGCAGCATCTTCGATCACGGGCAGACCATAGTCGTTCGCCACCGCCATCAGCCCATCCAGATCCACTGCATGACCAAAAGCATGCATGGGAACAATGGCCGCAAGTCGTCGCCCGGTGTCGCGGTTGCGCCAACCGTTGGTTGATTTTTCGGCGATGCGCTCCAGGTGCAAACGCAGCGCTTGAGGATCCATGCCCAGTGTGCGACTCTCACTGTCCACAAAGTGTGGAACAGCCCCTGCATGGGCCACAGAATTGGCCGTGCCGACAAAAGACATGGCAGGCACGAGTACTTCATCGCCCGCTCTGACTCCAGCCAGCAGCAACGCCATGTGCAGCGCCGCCGTGCCGTTGACTACCGCCACTGCGTGGCGCGCACCCGTAACCTCTACCAACTGGCGCTCAAACCCATCAACAAATTTGCCCACCGAGGAAACCCAGCCGGTGTCGATGCACTCTTTCACATAAGCCCACTCGTTGCCGGCAAACTCCGGTTCATGCAAAGACAAGGGCGACTCGGGCTGCCCCAGCACCTCGCGCAAAGCCGAGATCAATTCATCACAGGTTTGGCGGAACTGTTCGGTCATGAGGCTTCTAAATGTTGTAGCGGTCTGCCTTGTAGGCACCGAGGTTGCTCGGGTCTATGAACCAATCCACGGTCTCAGCCAGACCACGTTTGAAACCCTCGCGCCCCGCGTAAGCCGGGGCCCAACCGAACAGCGAAGCAGCCTTTTTGTTGTCGGCCCACAAACGTTCCACTTCAGATTTTTCCGGGCGCAAACGGGCTTCGTCGGTAACGATCTCAATCTCTTTGCCCATCACCTGGGCGATCAGTCGGGCAGTATCGCCGATGGAAATTTCAAAGTTGCTGCCAAAGTTCACCACCTCGCCCAAACCCGCTTGGCTGTTCATGGCCGAAATAAACCCAGCCACCGTGTCTTTGACAAAGTTGAAGTCCCGCGTGGGCGACACCGCACCCAAGCGAATTTGCTTTTGTCCGCTGGCAATTTGCGTAACGATGGTGGGAATAACAGCCCGGGCAGATTGCCTCGGGCCATAGGTATTGAAGGGCCGCGCAATCACCACGGGTAGCCCAAATGAAGCGTAGTAAGAAAAGGCCAATTGGTCGGCACCAATTTTCGACGCCGAGTAAGGCGACTGACCTTGCAGCGGGTGTTCTTCTGTGATGGGCACAAAACGAGCCGTGCCATAGACCTCGCTGGTCGAGGTATGGATGACGCGACTTACGCCTAAATCTCGCGCAGCCTGTAGGACGTTCAATGTGCCTTTGACATTGGTATCCACATAGGTGTCCGGGGAATGGTACGAGTAAGGAATAGCAATCAACGCAGCCAAGTGCAAGACCACATCACAGCCCTTCGTGGCAACGCGCACGCCATTGGGGTCGCGGATATCGCCTGCGAACACGTCGAGCTGCTTTTTAACCGACGCCGGTGCATGATCCAACCAGCCCCAGGAGTTGAAGGAGTTATAGAGAACAAAGGCCCTTACATCGTGCCCCTGCGCAACCAAGGCCTCCACCAGATGCGAACCAATGAATCCATCGGCACCCGTCACAAGAATTTTCACGCGTCCTCCAAAGATCTCACTGCTTGGGCAATGTGTCTGACGACTTGTCCAGCTCGTAAATCGCAAGCCGCTGGTTGAGTCGCCTGACCTGGCGCTCAATTCGCGTATTCACGATGTCGGTGTGGAGTGCTTTGACGATGAGAACCATCGCCGCCACCAAAAACAGCAGTGCCGGTGGGTAGCTTATACCGGCCAAGGAGGCCAATCGGTCGATCAGTCCTGGCCACAAGCCCAGCAACATGGCCAAACCGGCCACAACGAACCAGAAAAATCCGTGCGCCAGGTAGAGGTGATCACGCCGCAGCAGCAGCAAGATCATGGCTGCCAAACCGAACCCAAGAATCGCAGTGGTGATTTGAAGGCTGGCCATGAATGAAGTGAACTTGGCCTTGAGATGGAGGCGCGGGCCGGAGTCGAACCGACCTACACGGATTTGCAATCCGGTGCATAACCGCTTTGCTACCGCGCCGTATTCAAAAAGCTGGCCGGGCTTGCATACTGCGCAAGCACCACCTAGCCACTAACGAAAAGGGAAGCCGAAGCTCCCCTTTTTTCTTCTTTTACTGGAGCGGGAAACGAGGCTCGAACTCGCGACCTCAACCTTGGCAAGGTTGCGCTCTACCAACTGAGCTATTCCCGCATGAATTCAATTTTTCACTTGCTTAATGCCACTCAAGCAAGACCGAAATTATATGCCATTTTTCAAAGGCTTGGCAAGCACACTGGGAGGGAGTCCGTCGAACCTCATTGAAGAACAAGCTCCACGGAGGTATTTTGCCTTAACTTACCCCCAAACACCCCCCCAACGTTTATTGCTGTCCAGAGGGCTAGAACCGCCACGCTGAGAGGGTCAAGTCCAAACGGAACTCGGATTAAATGCTTCAACCCGCCGTTTCAAAGTGGAATCGCCCCCGGGCCACGATGTCTTTCAAGGGCTGGCGCTGGTTGGGCACTTCTCTCAGGCGCAAGTCCTCCGGCAAGGTGTCGGCTTGGGCTTGTCGCCCGATGGCGATGGCGACCTCGACATGGAAATCATCGGGAATACCCAGGGTTTGTCGCGCGGCCTCGCGGTTGAAGCCGCCAATGGCGTGGGTGCGCCAGCCACTGTGTTCGGCCTGGAACGCAAGGCTGGCCCAGGCGGCTCCTGCGTCGAGGGAGTGACTGCGCAGGGGTGTGGCCTCGGTGGCGTCTTTGCGCACGTGCGTGGTTTTGGACACCAACACCACCAGGGCAGCAGCCTTGGCGGACCAGCGTTGGTTGTTGTCGTTGAGCAAGGCGTGGACACTGCCCCACTCGGGCGAACCATTCAGCACATAAATAAACCGCCAGGGCTGGGAGTTGTTGGCTGAGGGGGCCCAGCGGGCAGCTTCAAACAAGCTGAAAAGTTCAGCCTCGCTGATAGCCTCGCCGGAGAAGGCGCGGGGCGACCAGCGGTTGATGAACAGGGGGGCGATGGGGTGTTCGGCTTGTCGGCTCATGGTGATTTCGCGGCGAAAGTGGGCGTGGAGTTACGAATGGCTTGTTTCTCGGGCGTCTCTCCAGGAGCGCCTGCTTTTCCGGGGACCGCCCACCAGAACTGGGTGACCCATTCATTGGCTGCGTAGTAAGTGGGCAGCGTTTGGGGACGCGCCAAAGACTTGTTGTAAATCAAGTAGTGCTTGGTGAGGTAGCGCCAGGGAATGAAGTAGTGGCCGTGAATCAGCACACGATCCAGCGCTTTGGCGGTGGTTTCCAGTTCGGCCTGGCTGTTCGCATCCATCAACTTCTTGATGAGTTCATCCACCACGGGCGACTTCACGCCAGCCACGTTTTCTGAGCCCGGCACGTCGGCGTCCTTGCTATTGAAGTTGCGCCACAGCTCACCGCCGGGCATACGCGCTTCACGCAGCGAGACCGAGGCGTAGTCGTAATCAAATTGGTTCATGCGCCGACGCGTGGTGGCCGCGTCCGACAACTTTTTCTGCACCACGATGCCCACCACCGCGAGGTTGCGGTAGATCGGGTCGGTGAAGGGGCTTTGACTGCGTGAACCGGCCACTTCCAGCACAAAGGGCTCGCCCTTGGCATTGCGCAACACGCCGTCTTTGTTCGTCCAGCCCGCCTGCGCAAACAGCTCCAGCGCTTTTTTGAGGTTGCGGCGAATGTCGCCGGGCCGGTGGTTGGTGGGTTGCTCGAACATGGGGCCGAACACCTCGGGCGGCAACTGGCTGCGGTAAGGCTCGAGCAGTTTCAATTCAGCCTCGCTCGGCAACCCCGTCGCGGCCAGGGGCGTGCCGCTGAAATAACTTTGAACCCGTTTGAATTCGTTGTCGAAAATTTTCCCGTTGATCCATTCAAAGTCCAGCGTGTAATTCAGCGCCTGGCGAACGCGCGGGTCGGCAAAACGCTCGCGCCGCAGGTTCACCACCCAGCCGTTCATGGAGGGCGGGTTGCTGTGCGGCAGCACTTCCTTGACCAACTCGCCGCTGTCGAAGTGTTTGCCGATGTACTGGCAGCACCAGTAACGCATTTGCACTTCGCTGAAAAAGTTGTACTCGCGGGCACGCAGGGCGGCCACCTGGGTGTCGCGGTCTTTGTAGAGTTTGTAGTCCACCACGTCGAAGTTGAAACTGCCCCGGCGCACGGGAATGTTTTGCCCCCAGTAGTCCGGGTTGCGCCGATAGGAGATGTTGGAGCCTTCATCGGCCTGGTCGATCACATAGGGGCCGCTGGCTATCGGTTTTTCCAGGCGCAGTTTGTCGAATTCGATCTTTTCGCCCTTCGCATCCAAACTCCATTTCGGAGAAAACACCGGCAGGCTGCCCGCGACAAAACTCAGGTCGCGGCCAGGGCGCTTGAAGGTGAATTTGACCGTCAGCCTGTCCACCACGCTGACGTCTTCGATCTCGGAAAAATACGACTTGAACCGGGGGCTGGCCTTGCGGCTGGTGGGCACACCGAAGGAGTACTTCACGTCTTTGGCGGTGACCGGGTCGCCGTTGGAGAACTTGGCTTGGGGATGCAGGCGAAACACCACCGAGCCAAAGTCAGCTGCCACCTCGATGTCCTGTGCCAACAGGCCGTACTGCGTGTTGCGTTCATCCAGGCTGAGCGTGGTCAGTGTTTCAAACACCAACTCGCTCAGGCCGGGTGCGGCGCGACCGCGCAGGGAGAAAGGGTTGAACTTGTCGAAGCTGCTGCTCATGGACGACAAGGTCAGGCGGCCCCCTTTGGGCGCTTGCGGGTTGGCGTAGTCAAAGTGTTTGAAGTCAGGCGGGTATTTGGGCTCGCCGAACTGGGCGACGGCGTGGGCGGCCATGGCCTGCCCTGCCGCCAGCACGCCCGTCAACAGGGCCAAGGCAATCACCCCTACGCGAGCCACCAATGGCGTGGAGAACAACATCTTCATGCGAGAGAAAAACTTCATGGCCCGCTTCACAATGAGGCCTGCACCAAACGCTGGGTGTAGGCGTGCTGGGGGCTGGCGATGACGGCCTCGGTTTGTCCACTTTCGACGATGTGCCCGTCGCGCAGCACATAGAGCCGGTGGGCCAGCGCCTTCACCACGGTGAGGTCGTGGCTGATGAGCACATAACTGAGCTTGAACTTTTTTTGCAACCGAACCAGCAATTGCAGCACCTGCTGCTGAATGGACACGTCCAGCGCCGACGTCGGCTCGTCCAGGATCAACACCCTTGGGTTGAGCACGATGGCACGTGCGATGGCAATGCGCTGGCGTTGCCCGCCGGAGAACTGGTGCGGGTAGGCATTGAGCACGCTGGGCGGCAAACCCACTTCCCCCAGCACATCAATCACACGTTGTTTGCGCTGCGCAGGGCTTAACTCGGGGAAATGCAGGGCCAGCCCCTCGCCCACGATTTGTTCCACGGTCTGGCGGGGTGAGAGCGATCCGAACGGATCCTGGAACACCACTTGTAAACGGGCGCGCAAAGAGCGCCTCTCTTGCCGGCTGCGGCTTTGAACATCGCGGCCTTCAAAGTCAATGCGGCCAGCATGAACGCGGATCAGGTTCAAGATGGCCTGGGCCAGGGTGGATTTGCCCGAGCCCGATTCGCCCACCACGCCGATGGTTTCGCCTTCCCGCAGTTCGGTATCGGCTGAATCGAGGGCAACAAAACGGTCGCTGAAAAACAGCCCTCGCCAACCCGGCGCTTTTTTGGGGTACTCCACCCGCAGCTTTTCAGTGCGCAGCAACACGGGCGCATCCACAGGCACCTCGTCAATCTCACGCACCGGCAGGCTGTTCAGCAGCTTGATGGTGTAAGGGTGCTGGGGTTGGTTGAAGATGGTGTCGGTGTCGCCCACTTCCACAATGCGGCCACGTTCCATGACAGCCACTTTTTGTGCGAAACGACGCACCAGGTTCAGGTCATGGGTGATCAGCAGCACCGCCATGCCCTGAGCGTCGGGCTGGCCTGTGGCTTCTTGCTCGCGCAGGTTGTCTTCGGCTTGCAGGTCCAGCAGCAACTTGACGATGCGGGCGCGGATGGTGAGGTCCAGCGCCGTGGTGGGCGCGTCTGCAATCAGGAGCTTGGGGCGGCAGGCCAAGGCCATGGCGATCATGGCGCGCTGGCGCTGGCCGCCTGAGAGCTGGTGGGGATAGCTGTCCACACGGCGCTCGGGTTCACGGATGCCGGTGCGGGCGAGCAATTGAATGGTTTTTTCTCGTGCTGCGGCCGACGCCAGCCCTTCATGCAGCACCAGGGTTTCGGCGATTTGGTTGCCTATGGTGTACAGCGGGTTCAAAGCCGTCATCGGCTCTCCTGATTAGTGACAAATTTCAGCCACACGAGTGACAGGCTCACCTGGTGAGCTTGTGGCCGTGCAAGATAGGCCCATCGCAACAGGAGGTGAGCCATGACGATGAACCGAGTGCAATTCCAAGCTGGGCTTTCGATG
>JBJTHI010000331.1:0-19923 GCA_046094425.1 Burkholderiales bacterium
GCGCCTGTTGTACCAATCGCGTTTTTAGCGGAAATGCCAATTGTGCCGCCAGTGGTTTGAATGGTGCCTGAAGAGATGTATTGTGAAGATGCAATCGCGATGCCCAATGCTACTGTGCCCCCACAGAGTGATCCGCTGTCAGGATCAACCCCAACACTTTCTTCAATCACATCAACCACTTGGCCGCTTGCGCGCTTGGGGCGCTCACGGATTCAGGTGCTTTTTTGAAGAGTCACCTTTTTTATTGGTTTTTTTCTTCAAAGTACGCTCTTTTCAAATTTAATTAAAGTGCGCAAATAGCTTAGCTGTTAGAAATCATCAATTTCCGTTGATCCACTCTCATCATGGCCTGCTTCTCCGCAAACCATGTATCAGAATGTTCGGCATCTTTGTATTCGTGGAAGTAAGGCCCGCCCAAGGTATGGTGAACATTCAGCGCCTCGGGGTTAGGCTTAGAACAGCCTACCAGGTGGTTCCAGGTGCCAGAAACTTCACCAATTTCTTGGTCCCCAGAAAGCCACTTGAACTGGTGTAGCTGTAACCCTGTTGCTGTGTTTACGTAATCGGGCGTTAGCGCAGTGCACCGTGAATTATTGAACAAAATCAAACTGGACCAGTTTTTCTTCTCGTACGGAGTTTGTGGTTCAGAAAGGAATTTTGTTGTGGCTTCGGTGACGTGGTTGTGCTTCACACACATCACGGCATATTTGTCATCTCTCAATTCCCAGAGTTTTGAAATGTCCTCGCGGATCAACATGTCGCAATCCATGAAAAGCGACCATCCCTCAAAGCCACTGAGGTAGGGTGTGAGAAACCGGGAAAAAGAAAACTCGGTTGATTGAAGTGGGTTTTTCTCACGCCACATCAAGCCTCGTAAATTACTCAAGGCAAGTGGCGTGAAACTGACGGGCACAGAGCTGCGGGCCAAGATGCTGTGGGTCAATACATGCCAAGCAATTGTTTCTCGGGGATCGAAACCTATGAAAATTCTGATCATTTGGTGTCCGTTGAGGTCGGATGGGTGGTTGGAAACTCTTGGAAAAGTTGCTTGAAATAGGGAGAGCGCCAAACCGTGAGCGCTATCGTCAGTTCGAGCAGTACTAGTGCCACCATAGCTCGTTCCGGCCAGGGAGCCCAATAAGTTTCTTGCGCGAGGTACCAACCCGCCCATGCCGCACTCAAGGCAACAGACGCCGCCACGCTGAGTCGCCCGTTTTTCCAGATATATCGAAAAAACCGACCGGTCTGTGGTTGTCGCCTGGTGCTCGCAATTGCCAACAGCAACACCGGCAATTCAATGACGAGTGCTTGCCAAGAAAACAAGCTGTAAGCCCACTCTACGGACTCCGGCGATCGCCTGGCCAGTACCAACACGACCACAAGTAAAAGCCACTGTCGTAACAGGATCGCCATCATCAGCCACCAGCTTGTTGGTGGCTTCAAAGACCCATAACGGTCAACGTTTAGAAAGCTTTCGTCCATTCAGGGCCAACTTAGAAAGCAAGTATCTTTTGTGAGGGTTGGGATGCCAAGCGTCCGCTGTTTCGCGCTAGATCGAAAGGACCTGACCAATTTTCAGCATCCCAAGATCATGCGGGCTGAGTAGTCTTTTCACTTGGGTCATGATCGCGTTTTCTTCCCCTGGTTTGGCGTGCGTAATATGAACGTTGACGCGACCCCGCAGCCACTTTAGTTCTTGACCCAGCATTTGGGGGCACAGGTGCTGACTCAGCTCAGCCAGTGCCTGCTCCTCGTCACTGAACGCGGTTTCGATCACCAAGTGCTCAATATACATCGTACGCAGCCGCTCCCAAAGGGCTGGGTTGGGCCCAGTGTCGCCTGTGAACACCCAGTACCCGCGTTCACCTTGGACAGCAAAACCTACAGCTGGAACGGTGTGAGTAGCGGGCAGCACTTCAATCTGTCTTCCCGCGAGTTTCAGCACTTGGCCCACTTCGAAGGCCTGCAACCGCAAGGCCGGCGCCTCGATGCTGGGCAGTCGGGTGAAGTCGGGCCAGATCACGCCATTGAAGATGTGAGCCTTGAGGGACGCCAGGGTTTGGGGAAGTGCATGAACCGTAATGGGCTCCGCCCGTCGAGCCAGGCGCTCGCGCATGACGCTGTCTGCCAAAAGCCCGATAGAGAGCACGTGGTCGAGGTGAGAATGGCTGATGCAGATGTGGTCTATGCGGGCCAACTCGGACAAACTGAGGTCGCCCACGCCAGTGCCCGCGTCGATGAGCACGGCCTCATCAAGTAAAAAAGAGGTGGTGCGGCAGCCGGCGGCGATGGCGCCGGAGCAACCTAGGACTCGAATGGACATGGAGATCGCGTGGGGATCAAAAAGGTGGTGCAGCCCCAAGATGCTTCGATTGATGCTAAGGTGCGCCTTATTTGATGACGGAGGTTCTATGAGAGCAACAGTAACGATTGATGATGAGCTCTACGAAAAAGCTGTCCTGGCAGCCGACCCCACCATGGACCGTGCCGATCTGATCCGAGAGGCCATCAAGACCTTTGTTCGTGTACAAGCGGCCAAGCGCCTCTGCGCTTTGGGCGCGAGCACACCTCAAATGCTCGATGTGCCACGCAGGCGTGAGGAACCCGCGCAGTGAATGGCGTTTTAGTCGATACGTCGGTGTGGGTTGATCACTTCAGGCGGCGCAACAATGCGCTGGTCGCGCTGCTAGAAGCGGACATGGTGCTGACGCACCCCATGGTTTTGCTCGAACTGAGTTGCGGCACACCGCCGCAACCCCGCGCGCAAACACTGGGCGACATCGGCCTTCTCCGGCAAACACAGCAGGCAACGCTACAAGAGGTGATGGATTTCGTTGAGCGCGAACATCTTTATGGGCTGGGATGCGGCTTGGTTGACATGGTGCTGCTGGCCTCCACACTGATGACCCAAGGCGCTCGACTTTGGACGCTGGACAAACGTCTTGCTACCTTGGCAGAACGATTTGCTGTCGTGCACTCGGCCGATTTGCATTGACATCACGTCGGCGTTTTGGAGAAACGCGGCAATGGTAGGGTGCCCGGCACTCAGGGGCGAACTCACACACAAACAATGCCACACTGGGTCTTGACGGAATATATAAACAAGAAGATAGTCGCACGATGAAAGCACTTCGTTTTGTGGGCTCCGCCCAAGACGACTTGAAAAACTTTCCCGCCGAGGCCAGACGCCATGCGGGGTTTGAACTGCATGCGGTGCAACGCGGGCAAATGCCCTCTGATTTCAAACCGATGCCACAGGTGGGCAAGGGCGCTTATGAGGTGAGGGTGCATGTTCAGGGCGAATGGCGAGTGATTTATTTGGCACGATTGGCTGACGCTGTTTTCGTGCTGCACGCCTTTCAAAAAAAGACCCAGAAAACCCGAAAAGAGGACATCGACCTTGCCGCAAGGCGCTATCGCCAACTTGCAGGAGAGTGAGCCATGAAAGAAACAGTCGTGAATTCCAGCGGGAATGTTTTTTCCGACCTGGGCTTTGGGCCAGAAGAGGCGCAGTTGTTGGCTATGCGTGCTCATCTGATGGCCGATCTGCGCAATGCGATTGAGCAACGCGGCTGGACACAGGTGCAAGCAGCCAAGGCCTTGGGCGTGAGTCAATCACGGGTCAGCGATTTGGTTCGCGGTAAGTGGGACAAATTCAGCCTCGACATGCTAGTCACGCTGGCTGTACGGTGTGGACAGCGCGTGAAATTGGAATTGGCCGCAGTGTGAGGAAGTTGAAAATCATGGCAACCTCCCGCAAACAATTGGATGAAATTCACCCCGGCGAAATTCTGCTGGAAGACTTCATGAAACCCATGTCCATCAGCGCCCGCCAACTGGCCGCCGACATGGACGTGGCACCGAGCCGCATCAGCGAACTGGTACATGGCCGACGCCCGATCACGGCGGATACGGCTTTGCGCTTGGGTTTGTTTTTCAGCATGGAGCCGCGCTTCTGGATGAACTTGCAGGCCGAGTACGACATGCGGGTGGCAAAGCAGGCCCTACACGACAAAATTGCATCGCGCATTCGCGCATTCGAGTTTTTGTTGCGCATCCCGCTTGAAGCATCTTGGGTTGAGGGCTTGCATGCAGGCCAGCAGATTCACGTTTGCACTTTGGTGTCATTTACATACAATGGGTGCGTTGATACCAATTTATGAGGGCGCACCAAATGGCAAACGTGAATGTAAGAAATCTGCCCGATGAGGTGCATCGGGCCATCCGAATCCAAGCCGCCCATCATGGCCGCAGCACCGAGGCGGAAATCCGCGACATTCTGGAGCGGGCAGCGAAGCCGCAGGGGCGCGTGAAACTTGGCTCGTATTTAGCCTCTATCGCTCGCGAGGCGGGCGGCCTGACTGATGAAGAAGTCGCCAACTTCGAGGATGCGCGCATCAAGTCCCCAGCCCGCGCAGCGAGCTTCGAATGATCCTGCTCGATACGAACGTGATTTCGGAGACACAGCGCCCTGAGCCTCATGCCCGGGTGCTTGACTGGATCGACGCGCAAGCGCTGGAAACGCTCTACCTGTCCGTGATCACGGTGGCCGAGCTGCGTGCCGGTATCGCGCTGATGCCGAGTGGAAAGCGCCGGGCCAGCCTGCATGAGAACCTGGAAAAGTGCCTGCTGCCGATGTTCGCCAATCGGGTGCTGTCGTTCGATATGGCTTGCACGAAGGCTTATGCCGAGCTGCTAGCCAAGTCCCGCGCTGCCGGCTTGGCGGTCGAAACGGCCGATGCCTTCATTGCAGCCGTCGCCCTCGCCAACAGCTTCACCGTTGCCACCCGCGACACCATTCCTTTTGAGGCTGCCGGGCTGAACGTCATCAATCCATGGGAGGCGGTGTTCGAGTGATTGACTTCAACTTAACCGAGCAGGAAGTGGTGTCGCCAACAAGCATTTTCGTATATACATTTATGCCGTGCGCATCTCTTACGACCCATCCATGCGCGACTGGACGTTGGCAAACCGTGGCCTCGATTTCGAGGACGCAGCGCTGGTCTTTGACGGATTGACTGCCGAAGTTAAAGACCAGAGAAAGAACTACGGCGAGACGCGGATGGTCTGCTAGGGCGTTCTAAAAGACCGCTTGGTCGTGATGGGATACACCCCGTGTGGTGCTGTGCGCCATGTTTTCAGCATGAGAAAGGCCAACGACCGTGAATAAACCCGCCTTGCGCCATACTTTGGGCTCTGACTTGCCGCGCGTGGACGCGCAGCTCATTCAACCCGATGAGTACGAAGAGTTGCCGGAGTTGACAGACGAGATGTTTGCGCGGGCCGTCTTTAAGAAAGCTGGTCGGCCTAGGTCAACTCAACCAAAAGAGATGATCAGCTTGCGCTTACCCCCGGACGTTGTTGCGCGATGGAGAGCTACTGGCCCTGGCTGGCAGACGCGCATGGCTAAACGCCTTGAAAAAACACCCCTGCCACGTACGGTGAGTGAGGCTTCAAGTGCAGAAGTCAAGACATGAGCGCCATGCCCAAACTACTGGACGAAATTCATCCCGGCGAAATTCTGCTGGAAGACTTCATGAAACCCATATCCATCAGCGCTCGCCAACTGGCCGCCGACATGGACGTCGCCCCCAGTCGCATCAGCGAGCTGGTGAATGGACGCCGCCCCATCACAGCAGACACGGCTTTGCGCTTGGGTTTGTTTTTCAGCATGGAACCACGTTTCTGGATGAACTTGCAGGCCGAGTACGACATGCGGGTGGCACAGCGAGCACTGCACGACAAAATTGCGCCTCGCATTCGGGTCTTCAGTCCCAACCCAGCCTGAACGCGGTTTGCAGTTACTGCGCCTCTGCGCGAGGCTATAAAACAGCCTCTAAAACCCCAACACCTGCCCCACCTCCAACATACCCACACGGTGCGGCGTTTGCAATTGCCGCACCTGGGCCATCACTGCTTCACCTTCACCTGGCTTGATGTGGGTGATGTGCACCTGCACAGAACCACTCAGGTGCAGCAGTTCTTTCCCCAGCGTTTGCGGGCAGAGGTGTTGGCTGAGTTCAGCCAGGGCATGTTCTTCGTTGCTGAATGCAGTTTCTATGACCAAGTGGGTCATGGGCCTGCTACGCAACCGCTCCCACAGCAGTGGGTTGGGGCCGGTATCACCGGTGAAAACCCAATAGCCAGCCTCACCTTTCACGGCAAAACCGACGGCTGGGACGGTGTGGGTGGCTGGCAGCACCTCAATCTCACGGCCCACCAGTTGCAGCACCTGTCCAATTTCAAAGGCTTGCAAACGCAGGGCCGGGGTGTTCGGGCTGGGCAAACGGGTGAAGTCCGGCCAGATCACGCCGTTAAAAATATGGGCTTGCAAGGCGGCCAAGGTCGCGGGCAGGGCATGAATCGTGATGGGGCCTTTTCCCTGCGCCATACGCTCACGCATCACGCTATCGGCCAAAAGGCCAATCGACAACACATGATCGAGGTGGGAGTGGCTGATGAAAATGTGGTCGATGCGGGCCAACTCGGCCAAACTCAAATCACCCACACCGGTGCCCGCATCGATGAGCACGGCTTCGTCGAGCAAAAAAGAGGTGGTTCGGCAACCAGCGGCAATAGCGCCGGAGCAACCTAGGACTCGAATGGACATGGAGATCGCGTGGGGATCAAAAAGGTGGTGCAGCCCCTGGATGCTGCGATGCGATCCGCTCGAAAGCAAGGGGCTTTCGGGGCGCGAGCAACGTTAACGTGGTGTTGTTCGCGCTATTGACCGGCGATCAGTGAAATTACCCCAACGGATAGCGTGAGGATTTCACAACTAGAGCCTGGCTTCATCGACCACGCCCACCCGTCGCGGCACGGGCAGGGGGGGTGCTCAATCAGGCTTGAACAAACTGCATGCGTGTGCCTGCCAGTTCAATGACGTCGCCGTTTTTCAACTGCACGCTGTCGCTGCTGAGGGGGCCGCCGTTGATGGTAGGACGCGCTGCACCTTCCACATGGGCGAAGGCATAACCGCCTGGCCGCTTGGTGATGGAGGCCACTTGCACCCCGGGTTTGCCCACAGTGGTAACGACTTTGGTGAGCATGACTTCACGCCCCGCTGCCGCACCGTTGAGCACTTTGATGGAAGCCGGCGACACAGGGGCATTGAGCCCGCCGAAGTTGGATGGCGCGCCAAAACCTGATGAGTTACCAAAACCACCGGTGTTGGCATAGGACGGGGTGACCGCAGGCCGGGTGCCCGCCTTCATGATCATGGTCTTCTCGAAGTCGGTGCCTTCTTCAACCTGGTACTTGAGTTTGTACTTGCCAATCTCGACGGTGTCGTTGTTTGCAAGCAACTGTTTTTTGACGGCTTTGCCGTTGATATAGGTGCCGTTGGTGCTGTTCAGGTCTTCGATGAAGACGTCGGCACCCACCATTTGCAACACGGCGTGTTCGCCGCTGACAGCCAAGTTGTCGATGACGATGTCGTTGTAAGGCCTGCGACCGAGCGAGGTTTTGTCCTTGCTCAAGTGCACCTCTTTAATCACAACACCGTCGAGTGATACGACCAATTTACCCATGCTTGACCTCGTGCCTCTTCAATTTATCGTTCCCTTATGCAACCCGTACCGCAACGTCTTGAAGCCTGCGTTGCCCACGCTTCGTTGCTGTGCGATGGGCGCGTTCAGCGCCCTGATTTTCAAGTGGTTCTGCGAAACGGCCACCACGATTTTCCCGAGCCCGCCCCATGTACACGCGCCAGTATCACCGAAATATTGTCTTTGCCGCCAGCGTCATTTGCGGCGGCCAACAGGGCGGAAGCCGCATCGGCCAACGAGTCGTTCGCTTGCAACAACTGCTGGATGGTTTCATCGCTGAGCATGTCGGACAAGCCGTCAGAGCACAACAAATAGGTGTCGCCGGGAAGCAGGTCGTGCATGTGGTTTTCCAGCAGAACCGTGTCTTCTACACCCACGGCCCGGGTGACCAGGTTTTTATTGGCCGAGAACGCGGCCTGCTCGACTGTGATCAATCCCGCATCAATTTGTTCTTGCAGCAAGGAGTGGTCTTTGGTGATTTGGCTCATGCGGCCGGCCCGCAAGCGGTAGGCGCGCGAGTCGCCGACATGGCCCACCAAGAGCCGCCCTTCGCGGAACACGCCCACCACCAGGGTGGTGCCCATGCCGTTGTACTGAGGGTTGGAGTTGGCGGCGTTGAAGATGGCGCGGTTGGCGTTGTCTACACAAATATCCATGGCCCGCCGTACATCGGTGTCAGAAGCGCTGCTGGACGCTTCGCACAACCAGCGCCCCAACTCCGTTTTAATGAAGGAGGTGGCCATTCCACTGGCAACCTCCCCGGCGTTGTAGCCCCCCATACCGTCGGCCAGCACGATCATGGAAGACGGTTCATCCACGGCGACTGAGTCTTCGTTGTTGTTGCGCGCGCGGCCCGTGTCGGTGGCGCTGGAAAACTCGAAGTTCATGTTTTCGCGGGCTATCCAGTCAAGAAGTGTTTAGAGGGTGGGGCTATCAAAAACAACATTTTCAACGCGGTGAATTGTGCCCTGGATCGGGATGTTCCAACACCAGCGTGGCCTCAAAACCTGGCGGGGGTGCGGAGGGCTGGGCCAAAGCGGGGTTGTGGCGCCCCATGTCGAGTCCAGATTGCAACACAAGTGCCTCGCCACGCTGCAGCTCGGTGGCTAATTCTTGACCATCGGCGTAGCGGCTTTCTGGTTTTTTTTCCATGGCCTTGGCGACAATTTGGCCGAGCAACTCGGGCAACTCAGGGCGCAGGCTGCAAATATTGGGCGCGGCCTCGTTGGCAATTTGGAACATGAGCTTGGACATGGTGTCGGCCTGGTGAGGCAGGCGACCTGTGAGCAATTGGAACAACATGACGCCCAGAGAGTAAAGGTCGGAGCGGCCGTCCACACGTTGCCCGGCCATTTGCTCGGGCGACATGAAACTGGGTGAGCCCAGCACCAGGCCTGTGCGGGTTCGGCTGGCGTCTGCAGCGATGCGGGCAATGCCGAAGTCGGTGACTTTCACGGAGTCGGCCGCCAAGTCCACCATCACATTGGCCGGTTTAACGTCTCGGTGCACCACACCTTGGCTGTGCGCGTAATGCAAGGCCAGGGCCACCCGCGCCATGCAACGCAACACCACCGCCACGGGCAACAAACGGCCGGGTTGGGTGTGGTTTTGTAAGTCGTTGCCGGCCAAGTACTCCATGGCAATGTACGCCAGGCCTTGCTCCTCGCCCGCGTCGTAAATGGTGACGATGTCGCGGTGTTTGAGCCGCCCTGCGGTTTGCGCCTCGCGGAAGAACCGCGCGCGTGCTTCGGCCAACTCAGTGCCCTCAAACTCCCGGCTCAAGGCCAAGGTTTTGATGGCCACGGCACGGCCCACTTTGGGGTCCATGCCGGCATACACCGCCCCCATGGAACCCCGGCCTATTTGTCGCTCTATGCGATAGCGGCCCAATTGGGTGCGGTCGGGACGTTGCAACACAGGCGCGGGCAAGTCCGTGGGTAGACCCGGCGCGGCCGTGTCGGCAAACGTCATAGGCACGGTCTCGGCTGGGGGAATGTCACGCAGACGCAGCTCGTTGCTCGGGGTGGTTGCCGCAACAGCACGTGTTTTGGGCTTGGCGTTGAGACTGCTCATCCCCGCTCGTCGGCCTAGCAACCATGCCACATGGCCCATGATGGTCGCGGCGGCGGCGCAAAACAAAGCAAAGGCCGTTGCGGCGGACACCGTAAACGCCGCTCCCGACAATACCGTGAGCACACCCGCTGTGACCCACTGGCTCGCGGGCAGGCGAGGCAGCAAAACACCAACGTACAGACCCGCTGCCGCCACGCCCAGGAGCATGGCGGCCAGTGAGGTTGAAAAAACAAGCGTTCCGTCGAGCAAAACCAGGCCTCCCGGCGACTAGCTTAACCGCCAATTGAACGCTTGGGGACAGGGGCAAACACGCGGCCCTTGCCGCACCGCCATGCTGCCGTTCAGGTGCTATGCGCCTTGGGCTGTCTGGCCGCCACCAGGCGACCCAGAGCCAAAACCAACAACGCGCCTGCCAAGCCCGCACCGTAACGAATGGTGTCAGTGGCGACAAATTTGGGGAAGGAGGTGAGCATGTTGGGGTCAGCGACGGCCGGATCCGTCACCAGCATGGTGCCTGCGATCCAACCCAACAACATGCCGCCGATGGTGATGATGGCGGGGAAACGATCCATCAGTTTGATGACCAACTGGCTGCCCCACACGATGATGGGAATGCTGACCAAGAGGCCGAAAATCACCAGCGGCATTTTGTGATCGCCACCTGCGCCTTCAGCGGCACCGGCGATGGCGATCACGTTATCTATGCTCATCACCAGGTCAGCGACGATCACGGTTTTCACGGCGGCCCAGAGCTTGTCGCTTCCTTCAATGTTGCCGTGGCCATCGTCATGATCTGGCGCGAGTAATTTCACGCCAATCCAGACCAACAACAAAGCGCCGACGATCTTGAGAAAAGGAATGGCTAACAAGGTCAAGGCAAAAAAGATCAGAACCACACGCAGAACGATGGCCCCTGCCGTGCCCCACAGAATGCCCAAGGTTCTTTGTTTATCTGGCAATTTTCGGCATGCCAACGCGATCACCACCGCGTTGTCTCCACCGAGCAAGATGTCGATCATGATGATTTGACCGACGGCCACCCAAAAGTCGGCGTGCATGAACTGTTCCATTGATTCGTCCCAAAAAGCGTGTTGCTCTCCATCAAGCAACCCTGAAGTCTAAAAGCCCAAGCTGTCAGTTTGCCTACGTGACTTCCACATGGTTGACAGCGCCATGCTGAGACAGGCCTTGCTCACATCGGGTGAGCCGAAGCTGCCGCACACGGGCCAGAATGGCCCCGTTGTCTTTGGCCTGCTGGCGCGATGTGGCCGGGTGATCTAGGTGGTATTGCAAGGCCCGCCCCAGCACAAATTTTTTCCGACGACCCAAGTGGTACAAGCGCACTGTGACCTCGCGGTCTTCGGAGCCCCAACCGACGAAGGCTTCGTTGAAACCGTTCACCGCCTCCAAATCGCTTCGCCACATGGCCATGTTGCTGCCCAGGGCGCGTTCGCGGAAAGCACCGGTTTGCCGCCAGACCAGGGGAAGTGGCCAGCGCAAACCGTAAGCCGCGCGCCAGACCCAACCCCGCCGCAGCAAATGCAGCCCACGCGCGTCTGTGGCCTGGGCTTGCTTGGCGTACGACTCGCGTATTTGCGCGCGTTTGCCTTGCACCCAAAAACCGGGCTCGGCCAGGTGCTCGTGGTCAACCACGAAATCGCGGTGCGGTAAACAATCGCCATCGGTAAAGACGATGTAGTCGGCGCTGCTAGCCGCCACGCCCATGTTCAGGATGCGTGAGCGGCGGTAGCCTTGGTTGGCTTGCCACACGTGCAGTAGCCGATAAGGTGCTTTGGTTTGCCAATGGATGATCAGGTCGCGCGTCGATTGACCGGAGCCATCGTCTGCCACCACCACTTCGTCGGGCACGCGGCTTTGCAATGCATAACCTTCAAGTACCTTGGCCAAAGCCTCGGGTGTCTCGTAGGTGGTCATGACAACGGCGATGCGCATGGGCGGCAACACTCCAAACGACAAAACACCCCGGCTGGTTCAACTCAGGCCGGGGTGCTGGTCAACTTCAACTTACAGCAAACCTTTGAGCAATTTGCCCATCTCGGAGGGGTTGCGGGTGACCTTGAAGCCGCAGGCTTCCATCACTTCGAGCTTGGCATCAGCGGTGTCTGCACCACCAGAAATCAAAGCACCGGCATGGCCCATGCGTTTGCCTGGAGGTGCGGTCACGCCGGCGATGAAACCAACGATGGGTTTTTTCATATTCGCCTTGCACCACATGGCGGCTTCTGCTTCATCGGGGCCACCGATTTCGCCGATCATGATGACGGCATCTGTATTCGGGTCGTCGTTGAACAGGCGCATCACGTCGATGTGTTTGAGGCCATTGATGGGGTCGCCACCAATGCCCACAGCGCTGGACTGGCCGAGGCCAATTTCCGTCAACTGCGCCACGGCTTCATAGGTGAGCGTGCCCGAGCGTGACACGACACCGATGCGGCCTGCACGGTGAATGTGGCCGGGCATGATGCCAATCTTGATTTCATCAGGCGTGATCAGGCCAGGGCAGTTTGGCCCGAGCAGCAGGGTTTTTTTGCCGCCCTTGGCCTCTTTGACCTTCATCTTGTTGCGCACTTCCAGCATGTCACGCACAGGAATGCCTTCGGTGATGCAGATGGCCAGATCCAGGTCGGCTTCAACGGCTTCCCAAATCGCCGCAGCAGCACCTGCAGGTGGCACATAAATAACGCTGACGGTGGCGCCGGTGGCTTTGGAGGCCTCTTTCACGCTGGCGTAAATGGGAATGCCTTCAAAGTCTTCGCCTGCTTTTTTCGGGTTCACACCCGCGACGAAGCAGTTTTTGCCGTTGGCGTAGTCGCGGCACATGCGGGTGTGGAACTGACCCGTTTTGCCGGTGATGCCTTGGGTGATGACTTTGGTGTCTTTATTGATGAGGATGGACATGGTGATTTCCTTGAATTCTTGGGGCTGTGCTGATGGCGTGCTTTACTTCAGCGCGGCCATCACTTTTTGCGCGGCCTCGGCCATGGAGTCGGCGCTGATGATGGGCAGGCCGCTCTCGGCCAGCATCTTTTTCCCCAAGTCTTCATTGGTACCCTTCATGCGAACCACCAGGGGCACGGTGAGGTTCACGGCTTTGCAGGCGGCAATCACGCCGTCAGCGATGGTGTCACAGCGCATGATGCCGCCGAAAATGTTCACCAAAATCGCCTTCACCTTGGGGTTGCCCAGCATGATCTTGAAGGCTTCGGTGACTTTCTCAGTCGTCGCGCCACCGCCCACGTCCAGGAAGTTCGCGGGTTCGCCACCGAAGAGCTTGATGGTGTCCATGGTGGCCATGGCCAAGCCCGCGCCGTTCACCAAGCAGCCAATGTTGCCGTCCAGTTGAATGTAGGCCAGGTCGAACTTGCTGGCTTCGATTTCGGCCGGGTCTTCTTCGTCCAAATCGCGGTAAGCCACGATTTCGGGATGACGGAACAGGGCGTTGCTGTCGAAATTGAACTTCGCATCCAGAGCTTTGATATTGCCGTTGCCCTCGAGGATCAAGGGGTTGATCTCAGCCAGCGAGCAATCGGTGTCCATGTAGCACTGGTAGAGCTTCTTGAACACATCAATCGCTTGGGCTTGCGAAGCAGCGGGAACGCCTATGCCGTTGGCCAGTTCTGCGCCTTGCGCATCAGTGAGGCCAGTGGCGGGGTCGACGAAGACCTTCAGGATTTTCTCGGGCGTGGCGTGGGCCACTTCTTCAATGTCCATGCCGCCTTCGCTGGAGGCCATCATGGCGACTTTCTGCGTGGCGCGGTCGGTCACGGCGGCGACGTAGTACTCCTTTTTGATGTCGGCACCCTCTTCAATCAAGAGGCGGCGCACCTTTTGGCCATCAGGGCCAGTTTGGTGGGTTTTGAGTTGCATGCCGAGAATTTCGCTGGAGAGTTTTTTCACGTCGTCCATCGAACGTGCCAGCTTCACGCCACCGCCTTTGCCCCGGCCACCGGCGTGAATTTGCGCTTTCACCACCCAAACCGGACCGCCGAGTTTCTGCGCAGCTTCAGTCGCTTCCAATACGCTGAATGCGGGGTAGCCGCGAGGGACAGGCACGCCAAACTGGCGCAGGATTTCTTTGCCTTGGTATTCATGAATCTTCATCGTGGGCTTTCTTGTGCGAAGGGAGTAAAGGAAAGGATTGAAATGAGTTTGCTGGGTTCAATACGACGCATCTTTGGTCGACCTGAACCACCGAGGGTAGTGCTGCTGCACGGCTGGCGCATCGTCTTTGAGCGCATGGCAGCGGTTGATTTGAAAAGGAGGCGTGTCTTGTTCAGCATTTTCGCGGATGTCCACCACCTCACCGGCAAAGGCTTGAACCACGGCGGTAGGCAAAACTTGGGTTAATTCGGTGAGGTGGGTACACCCCCGCACCCCACCCAGTCGTGCTTTCACATCGGAATAAAAACCGCGCAGCAAATTCAAACCCACCAACTGCGCGTAGGCGTCGCCATGCTGGTCACACAAACCGGTGTAAGGCATCCAGTTGGTTTGGGCACCGGACTCAAGGATGTTGAACTGCTCGTCAATCACCACGCGCAACAACATGTCGTGAATCGGCTGACCCGCGGGCCGCACACCACCCGCCAGTTTGAGGTCGCGGGTTTTGGTATCGCAAATGTGAGCGTCAACTTCCCATAAACCGTTGCCGCGCGAAAATACTTGCACATCGATGCTGCGGCGGTGTTTGAGTGTGCGCTGGACGGAGGCGGTGGGCAGGGCCATCGGGTGGAAACGGAAAGACGAAGCGGGCTCACAACGGGCTGGTTCGATCACCTCGGTGCGTGCGGATGAGGACGCTGTACCCGGCGAGTTACCAAGAGAAACAGCCGCGAAATGTAGCATGTTGCGCTGTCATGAGCCTGCTCCCGCAGCAGCCCATTGCAACCATCCGCTCAGGGGGAGGTGTCGTCCTCGGTAATTGCGTTGCGCTGATTTTTGGCCGCATCACGCAACACACGCCTCACGACATCGGCAGAGAACCCTCGCTGGGCTAGAAAACGCGCTTGTTTGGCGCTTTCAGCCGCGGTTTGGGGCGGATCTGGAAACTTGCGGCGGCACACCGCTCGCGCACGATCTATCTCTGAGGCCTGCAACGCCAAGGCGGCCTCGGGTGCCAATTCAAGCTGGTGCTGGGCCAGTTCTTGCCGAATGCGCAAATTGCCAAAACGCGGTGCACGAACGTGAACCCGGCTTTGCACAAACCGGGCATCGCTGAGGTACCCCTGTGCTGTCAACCAGGTCAACGCATCTTCCACGGCAGTTGGCCAATCTGGTGCCTCGTCGCTAACTGCCGGATGCTCACCCGCCTGCGCCAAAGCAGCCGCTTGCAAAACACGGGCGTGGCGCAATAACTTTTGGCGCAACTCGCTGGCGCTGTGCTCGCGTTGACCCAACCATTGAACTCCACGCGCACGCAAGCTAGCGAGCGGCCTGGCAGCACCGCGAGGTTTCATGTTTGCTCTGAGGTTGACTGCTGGCGGCAGCCGCTACTGCTTACTCTTTAGCCGCCTTGGTTTTTGACGGCTTGGCCTCGGGCACATCGCTACTGGTCGCGCCCGGCAGCAAGGGGATGCCCAATTCCAAGCGAACTTTGTTTTCAATTTCGATGGCCAGGTCGCGGTTCTCACGCAAAAACTCTCTGGCGTTGTCCTTGCCTTGACCAATTTTTTCGCCGTTGTAGGCGTACCAAGCGCCGCTTTTTTCCAGCACCTTGGCCTCCACGCCCATGTCGATGATTTCGCCTTCGCGGCTGATGCCTTCACCATAAAGAATGTCGAACTCGGCAGTTTTAAAGGGTGGCGAGACTTTGTTCTTCACCACCTTCACCTTGGTTTCGTTGCCTATGACTTCCTCGCCTTTTTTGATGCTGCCGATGCGGCGTATGTCCAGGCGCACCGAGGCATAAAACTTCAGCGCGTTGCCACCGGTGGTGGTTTCGGGTGAGCCAAACATCACACCAATCTTCATGCGAATTTGGTTGATGAAAATCACCATGGTGTTGGTCTTTTTGATGGTACCGGTGAGTTTGCGCAGTGCTTGGCTCATCAAGCGGGCTTGCAAGCCCGGCAAAGAGTCACCCATTTCGCCTTCAATCTCCGCCTTGGGGGTGAGGGCAGCCACCGAGTCGATCACCACCAGATCCACAGAACCGGAGCGCACCAAGGCATCCACAATTTCCAAGGCCTGCTCGCCGGTGTCGGGCTGGCTGATGAGCAGGTCTTGCAAGTTCACCCCGAGTTTCTGGGCGTAAGCGGTGTCTAGGGCATGCTCGGCATCGATAAAGGCGCAGGTGCCGCCGAGTTTTTGCATCTCGGCCACCACCTGCAAGGTGAGCGTGGTTTTGCCGCTGGACTCGGGGCCGTAAATTTCAACCACGCGCCCACGCGGCAGGCCGCCCACGCCCAAGGCGGTGTCCAGGCCCAGTGAGCCGGTGGAGACGACTTCAATGTCTTCAATCACCTCGCCTTCGCCCAGGCGCATGATGGAGCCCTTGCCGAATTGTTTTTCAATTTGGGCCAGGGCGGCTTGTAAGGCTTTGGCTTTTTCGGTGTTGGCGTTGGCGACTAGGTTTTTAACGGGTGTGTCCATGGCAGGTCTCCATCTGATGTGGGGCCATTATGGCGAAAGCTGGATGTTTGTACAGTAGTTTTGGTGGGCTCAGTCAAAAATAATTCTGCGGGTCTGCCGGGATGGTTGTGCTGGCCGCGCTGCCTACAATTTTTGAAAACGACAAAACACGCAACGGAGACACCTCATGCGCATCCTGATCGCTGAAGATGATCAAGTGCTGGCCGACGGCCTGATGCGCTCGCTGCGCAATTTGGGTTACGCGGTGGATCACGTGGGCAGCGGCCTGGAGGCCGATGCAGCTTTGGCGTCGCACGAATTTGACCTGGTGATTTTGGACTTGGGCTTGCCCAAATTGCATGGGCTGGAAGTGCTGCGCAAATTGCGCGCGCGAGGCGCCACCTTGCCGGTGCTGATTCTCACCGCCGCCGACAGCGTGGAGCAGCGCGTCAAAGGTCTGGATCTCGGTGCGGACGACTTCATGGCCAAACCCTTCTCCCTGCAAGAATTGGAAGCCCGGGTGCGCGCTTTGACGCGCCGGGGTTTGGGTACGGCGTCCACCGTCATCAAACACGGCCCACTCACTTTTGATGCCACCGGACGGGTGGCCTACATCAATGACCAAATGATCGACCTCTCGGCCCGCGAATTGAGTTTGCTGGAGGTGCTGCTGCAGCGCACCGGGCGGCTGGTCAGCAAGGATCAGTTGGTGGAGCGTCTGTGCGAATGGGGCGAAGAGGTGAGCAACAACGCCATTGAGGTTTACATCCACCGTCTGCGCAAAAAGATAGAACAAGGCCCGGTGCGTATTGCCACGGTGCGTGGCTTGGGCTATTGCCTTGAAAAAATAGCGTCCTGAAGAACCCCGTTCATGGCTCGCGCTCAACGCTCGCTGTTTGGCGAGATTCTGGATTGGATGCTGGCGCCGCTGTTGCTGCTGTGGCCGCTGAGTGTGGCGCTGACCTGGCTGGTGGCCCAGGGCATCGCCAACAAGCCCTACGACCGCGAACTGGGTGAAATTGCGCGCACCCTGTCAAAACACGTGATGGTTCAAACACAAAACACCACCACGCCCCCAGATATGGTCGTATTCACCCTGCCACCGCAAGCAGCCGACTTTTTTCACGCTGACGAATCGGACGAGGTGTATTACCAAGTGCTGGGCATGCGCGGCGAGTGGCTCAGTGGTGACAAGGCGCTACCGGTGCCGCAGTTGGATGAAAAAGCCACTCACGGCGAACTGCGGTTTCGCGACGATGTGGTGCGTGGCGAAGAGGTGCGAGTGGCCTATTTGTGGATGGAAGTACCCGGACGGGGTGAACGAATGGGGCCACTGATTCAAGTGGCAGAGACGAAAAACAAACGCTCCCAACTGGCCACGGAAATCATCAAAGGCGTGATGCTGCCGCAGTTCGTGATCCTGCCACTGGCGGTGCTCTTGGTGTGGCTGGCTTTGACGCGCGGTATCGCGCCGCTCAATGAATTGCAGCAGCGCATACGCAAGCGTGACAGCGGTGACTTGAGTCCCATCGACGAAGGCGATGCGCCCGAGGAGGTGGGGCCCTTGGTCGGCGCTATCAACGACCTGCTGGCGAGGCTGGATCAATCCTTGCGAACGCAAAAGCATTTTTTGGCAGATGCAGCGCATCAGCTCAAAACGCCTTTGGCTGGCTTGCGCACCCAGGCTGAATTGGCGCAACGCGAAGTAGAACAAGGCCAAGGCCAACCCGAAGCCAACGCCGCCATCAGCGCCAGCCTGGCCCACATTGCCCGCGCGAGTCAAAACGCCGCCCACATGGTGAACCAGTTGTTGTCCATGGCGCGGGCAGAAAACCAAGGCCAAACCGCCTTGCAAGACTGGGTGGACATGAGCGCCCTGGCCGTGGAGGTGGTGCGCGACATGGTGCCCAAGGCCATGGAGTCGCGCATTGATTTGGGCTACGAAAGCAATGATCCCGCACATGTACAAAGCGGCCCCACAGCGCATGCCTTGCGCGTGCGTGGCAGCGCCGTGCTGTTGCGCGAGCTGTTGCGCAATCTGGTGGACAACGCACTGAAGTACACCCCCGCCTTGGGCACCGTCACGGTGCGGGTGTTGAACGACCCGTTTGGAAAGGTGGTGGTGGTGCAGGTGGAAGACTCCGGCCCCGGCATTGCGGCACAAGAGCGCGAGCAAGTCTTTCAGCCGTTCTACCGCGCCCTGGGCACCCAAGTGGATGGTTCGGGGCTTGGGCTGGCCATCGTGCGTGAAATTGCTGCCCGGCACGAGGCGGAGTTGAGCCTGACCCATGCCCAGACCCACCCACGACACCACACAGAAGCGGCAGAAACTGATGGCAGCAAACCAACGTTGGGCCCAGGCGCTTTGTTCACGCTGCGCTTCCAGGCTCAACTGGCGCGTGACGTGGTGACAGACTGAGAAGCGGTCTCATCCTTGAGTCCCAGCCCGATAGACTGCCGTGGCAGCAACATCGGGTCTCCGGCATGACAATCAAGCACCCCTCTCGAATTCCCTCACGCGCGCGCAGTGCTGGCAAAAACAAGGGCGGCGCAGACAACTCCATTGACTTGGCCCTTCAAGGCGGCGGTTCACATGGTGCGTTCACCTGGGGGGTGTTGGATCGTTTGCTCGAAGACAACTCTCTGCAACTCAGCGCCATCTCTGGCACCAGCGCCGGGGCCATGAACGCTGCCGTGCTGGCCACGGGCCATACAAAGGGCGGACGTGAAGGTGCGCGGCTTGCACTGCACAATTTTTGGCGCGACATCAGCCAAGCCGGTGCCATCTTCAGCCCCTTGCCTGGCAGCACCACCGCCACAGTCAACAACCCTTTCGCCATTGAAAACACCTTGGGTTACCAGTGGGCCAGCTCTTTCTTTCGTTCATTCAGCCCGTATGAATTTAATCCACTGAACTTGAACCCGCTGCGTGAGGTGGTGGAAAAACATGTCGACCCCCAAGCGCTGCGAGGGTGCGAGATCAAGCTGTTCATCACCGCAACCCGGGTGCACACCGGCCAGGCCCGCGTGTTCACAGCCCAAGACCTCAGTGTGGATGCGGTGCTGGCCTCGGCCTGTTTGCCTTTTTTATTCCAGGCGGTGGAGATCGACGGTGAACCTTATTGGGACGGTGGTTACACCGGCAACCCCGCCATCTTTCCGCTGATTTACGACAGCCAGGCCATGGACGTGCTGCTGGTGCGCATCAACCCCCTGGTGCGCAAGGGCACACCCACACGCACCATGGACATTTTGGATCGGGTGAGTGAGATCTCCTTCAACGCCAGCTTGATCTCCGAGATGCGGGCCATTGCGTTTGTCTCTCGCCTACTGCGAGAGGAGAGGTTGGACGTAGGTCGCTACAAAGATTTGCGCCTGCACATGGTGGGAGATGACGAACACCTCCCCACCCTGGCCCCCAGCAGCAAGTTCAACACCGACTGGGCATTTTTGGAAGACTTGTTCGAGCATGGCCGCCGCGCAGCCAGCGCCTGGTTGGTTGCGCACCGCGACGACGTGGGTAAAAAGTCCTCACTGAATCTGGAGGCCACGTTCCTGAGCCCGAAAAACAGCTAAGGAAACGCTGAACAACCCCGCGAAACGAGTGCGCGTGTGAGCTGTGCTGCTGGTTCAGTGATTTGAGGGTGATGTTTCATCGTTTTGTGCGCTCTTTGGCGCATGTTTGAAGCCCTTCTGGGGGCTCGTGGCGCTT
>JBJTHI010000332.1:0-3397 GCA_046094425.1 Burkholderiales bacterium
GCTGCCGACATGCTCGGTGTGAGCGCACAGGAGTTGCTGAGGGTGTCCATGACCGCCTTGGCCTGCACACCCGAAGACGTTTGTTTTTGGGACGAAGCGGGCCACGGCTCCTTGATGCAAGCCAAGGGCGACGCGGTGTCGGAGGTGATGGTGTCAGACACCTGGCTGCGCCGCGCCCACCGTGGGCAAGACGGCATGGGCCAAGAAACCATTCCCGTCACCCGTCAAATTTCACTGCTGAAGTGCGACGACCACACCGCCTACTACTTGGTGGTGGTGCGCGACCGCAGCCACGCCCTGCGTGTGGAAGACGAGTTGGAGCTGCGTATTGCCGAGTTGGCCGCCACGCTGGAGTCCACTGCCGATGGCATTTTGGTGCTGGACTTGCACGGCCGTATCCGCAACTTCAATCAAAAATTCGCCGTGCTGTGGAATGTGCCGGGTGAGTTGCTCTCGCGCCGCGACGACGACGCCATGTTCGACTGGATGCGCCGCAGCGTGGCCGAGCCCCACAGCTACACCAGGCGGTTGAACACCATTTGTGAAGACGTGGGCCTGCAAGCCAGCGACATCCTCACCCTGAGCGATGGCCGCGTGCTGGAGCGCACCACGCTGCCGCAATGTTCACGCGGCCAGCCCATAGGTCGCGTCTTCTCCTTCCGCGACATCACCGAACAGGTCGATGCCACGCGCCGCATCGACACCTTGTCTCAAACCGATGCCCTCACCGGTTTGCCGAATTTGCGTGTGCTCAGTGATAGGGTGGACTTCGCTTTGGCCATGGCCCAACGCGACGGCACCCCGTTTGCGCTGCTCTTTGTGAACCTGGACCGCTTCAACCATGTGAACGAAACCTTGGGTCATGGTTTTGGCGACCGCGTGCTGTCGCAAGCCGCTGAACGACTCAAGGGCTGTTTGCGCCAGGTGGACACGGTGGCACGTTTGGGCGGTGACGAGTTTGTGCTTCTGGTCCACCAGGCCGATGCCGGCGGTGCGGCGGTGGCGGCGCGCCGCGCCATCGAGTCCATGCAAGAGCCCTTCACCCTGGACGGGCTGCGTTTCAACGTGACTTGCAGCATAGGCATTGCCCTGTACCCCAACGACGGTGCCAGCATGGACGAACTGCTGCGCCATGCCGATGCCTCCATGCACGAAGCCAAAGCCGCTGGCCGAGGCAACTTCCGTTTTCACCGGTCCCAGCCCCAGGGCGACGATGGCCAGCGCCTCACCCGCTTGCGCTTGGATCACGCCATGCGCCAAGCCTTGGTGCTGGGTCGCTTCCGTTTGCACTACCAACCGCAAATCGACATGCAAAGCGGCGACGTGGTGGGCGCAGAAGCCCTGATCCGCTGGAACGACCCAGAGCTGGGTTCTGTGTCACCGGCCGACTTCATTCCCGTGGCCGAAGAAACCGGTTTCATCGTGGCCATTGGTGACTGGGTGATGCGCGAGGCCATACAACAAGCCGCACGCTGGCATGCCGAGGGCAAACGCATCAACATCAGCGTCAACGTGTCGGCTTTGCAGTTTCAGCAACCCGAGTTTGTGGAGGAAGTGGCCAAGGCATTGGACAAACACCAGTTGCCGGCGCAGCACTTGGAGCTGGAACTGACTGAATCCATCTTGATACAAAACGCGGAAGAAGCCGTGCGGTGCCTGGGGCAACTCGCCGATTTGGGGGTGAAGTTGGCGATTGACGATTTCGGCACCGGTTATTCCAGCCTGGGTTACTTGAAACGTTTTCCGATTGGCCGCTTGAAAATAGACCGTAGCTTTGTGCGCGGCTTGCCGGGTGATGAAAGCGACGTGGGCATTGTCAACGCCATCGTCAATTTGGGGCGTGCGCTGCGCATGCAGATCGTGGCCGAGGGAGTGGAAACCGAAGCCCAACGTGCGTTCTTGCAGTCACTCGGCTGTGGTCAGTACCAAGGCTTCTTGTTCGCACCGGCATTGGACGCCCCCACCTTTGACGCCCGCTGGAACAGCCACGCGGCCCAGCGCAGCGATGGCTCCTCGCCCTCGCATGTGCGTTTGGTGCATGGTTAACAAGAAATCCGCTGAATCAATAAGTCCGCCCGCCCTTGAACTGCGCATGCGTGCGCCGCACCAGGGTGGCGGCTTTGCTCATGGCGGCGAATGACGCGCCCGCGTGGGCGTGGCAAATCGCCAGGCCCAGCGCGTCGGCAGCGTCTTTGCCCGGCAGGCCAGGGAGTTGTAGCAGGCGTTTCACCATTTCCTGTACTTGGTCTTTTCGCGCATGGCCATGGCCGACGATGGCTTTTTTCATTTGCAGTGCGGTGTACTCGGCCACGGCCAAATCACCCGAAACCAAGGCCGAAATGGCTGCGCCGCGCGCTTGCCCTAAGAGCAAGGTGGATTGCGGGTTGACGTTGACAAACACAATCTCGACCGCTGCGCAGGTGGGCGCATAACGGCTGCAAACTTCACGCACGCCCTCAAAAATAATCTTCAAGCGGCTGGGGAGCTCACCCAAACTGGCGCTGTTGGTTTTGATGGTGCCGCTGGCGACGTAATGCAGCTTGGCACCTTCGGCTTCAATCACACCAAAGCCAGTACACACGAGGCCGGGGTCGATGCCCAAAATGCGTTGTGCAGTCATACACGAAAGTACCAACGCACCGCATGGAAGAACACGGGTGCGGCAAAACACAGCGGTGCCACGCGATCGAGCAAGCCTACCGCACCGGTGACCGAGGCTTTGCCGCCCCAGTTGCGTACACCGGCGTCGCGTTTCAAGGCCTTCATCACAAACTCACCCAAGGTGCCGCAGCCACCGGCAATGAAACCCATCACCAAGGCCGGGATCGGCTTGAATGGTGTGGCCCAATAAAGCGCCACCCCCACGACCGCCGCAGCGAGCGCGCCCGCCCACCAAGCTCGCCATGAGAACGAGCGGCTGATGGCCCGTGCCGCAGGTCGGCGGCGCAACAGCCGTGTAGCGAGTTCTTGCACCAACTGAGCTACGGCCACCACGATCACCAGGTAAAACACCAAAAACGCACCGCGATCGGCGTAGTTCGGCAAACTCAACAGCAAAAGCGCCGGTGCATGGCTCATGCCATACACACAAACCATGATGCCCCATTGAATTTTCGCGGTGCGTTCCAGAAAACGCTGCGGATCGTTGCCAAAGGCACTCACCACCGGAATGGCCAAGAACACATAAACCGGGATGAAGACGGAAAACAGGTCAAAGTTTTTATTGCCCACCAATACAAACTGCGCGGGCAACACCACAAAAAAAGCCAGCAATAAGCTGCGGTGGTCGGCGCGGTGTTGTTCTGGGTGTCTTGGGCGCTGGGCGGGGTGGTGGGCACGCTGTTGTTTGCGGTGGTGTCGTTTTTGGCCTTTCGGGAATTCATCACCCTGAGCCACA
>JBJTHI010000333.1:0-3876 GCA_046094425.1 Burkholderiales bacterium
TGAGTCGCTGTTTGGGCGGCCGCAGCAGCGGCTTCGACTGGTATCAGCTCGGCAGTTGGGCATTTTGATCATGCGGCCAAAGAACAGCTTGCTAGTCGTGGGGCCGCACTGGGGCAAAATGCGCCACCCATCCATTCGCACACCATGAGCCTCGTTTTCCCTCACACCTTCGTGCCCTGGTTTCGTTCCGTTGCGCCCTACATCCATGCCTACCGGGGCAAAACCTTTGTGGTAGCCATGGCGGGCGAGTTGATGGCGGCGGGCAAACTGCCCTCGTTTGCACAAGACTTGGCCATCTTGCACGCCATGGGCATCAAGCTGGTACTGGTGCATGGCTTTCGACCCCAGCTCACCGAACAGCTCAAAGCCAAAGGCCATACCTCGCGCTTCAGCCATGGCTTGCGCATCACCGATGCCACCGCCTTGGATTGCGCCCAGGAAGCCGCAGGCCAGTTGCGCTTTGAAATTGAAGCGGCGTTTTCACAAGGGCTGCCCAACACACCCATGGCCAATGCCACGGTGCGGGTGGTGTCAGGCAACTTTTTAACGGCGCGGCCTGTGGGCATTGTCGATGGGGTGGACTTCATTCACAGCGGCGTGGTGCGTAAGGTGGACAGCATGGCGATACGCCGCGCGATTGACATTGGGGCCATGGTGCTCCTGTCGCCCTTCGGTTTTTCGCCCACCGGTGAAGCGTTCAATTTATCGATGGAAGACGTGGCCACCAGCACGGCGGTCGCCTTGCAAGCCGACAAACTGATTTTCATGACCGAGGTGGACGGCATCCACGAGGACGCAGGCAATGTAGACAGCCCCATCGACACCGAGTTGTCGTTGGCAGAAGCTAAACGCCTGCTCGCGGCCCTGCCCAACCCCAGCCAGCCAACAGACGTGGCGTTCTATTTGCAGCATTGCGCCAAAGCCTGCGAAGGCGGCGTGGAGCGCTCACACATCTTGCCGTTTGCCACCGATGGCGCCGTGTTGATGGAGGTATTCACCCACGATGGCATCGGCACCATGGTGGTAGACGAAAAATTGGAAAGCCTGCGCGAAGCAACGGCCGACGACATGGGCGGCATCTTGCAACTGATTGAACCCTATGAGCGCGATGGCACCTTGGTTAAACGCGACCGCACCGAGATTGAACGCGACATCGCCCAGTACACCGTCATCGAGCACGACGGCGTGATCTTTGGTTGCGCGGCGCTTTATCCTTACCCTGAAGCGCGCACCGCCGAAATGGCGGCGCTGACGGTGTCGGCCCAAGTACAGGGCCAGGGTGATGGTGACCGAATATTGAAACGCATTGAGCAGCGCGCCAAAGCAGCAGGCTTGGAAAGCATTTTTGTGCTCACCACCCGTACCATGCACTGGTTCATCAAACGCGGCTTTGCGCCAGCGGAGCCTGAGTGGTTGCCGCAAGCACGCCAACGTAAATACAACTGGGATCGCAAGTCGCAGGTGCTGGTTAAAAAGCTCAAGTGACTGCGGCGCCCGCCCAACCAAACAACCTTTGACTACAGGAGTTCAACCATGGCCAGAACCGTTCAGTGCGTGCATTTGAAAAAAGAGGGCGATGGCCTGGACTACGCGCCCTACCCGGGCGCTTTGGGTCAGCGTATTTACGACGAGGTCAGCAAGGAGGCTTGGGGCTTGTGGCTCAAACACCAAACCATGCTGGTCAACGAGAACCGCCTGAACTTAGCCGATGCCCGGGCTCGCCAGTATTTGGCCCGGCAGATGGAGAATTTCTTTTTCGGCGGCGGCGCGGAGCAACCGGCAGGCTACGTCCCACCAACCACTTGACCGTTTCGCAGGCGGTCTTGTTGCCGTCAAAAAATACAGTCGATATTGAGAATCAATCTCATTTGCATGTACACTCCAGTGCATTGTTCAATGCTTTGGAGTTCTTCATGGTGAGTCGCCCTGCTGTTTTTCGCCGTTTGCGCACGGCTTTATTCGCCGCCTTGTCGTGTTCCCTGTTACTGCCCGGCATCGTGCTGGCGCAAAATCAAACCCTGAATATCTATTCAGCGCGTCACTACCAAACTGACGAGGCGTTGTATGCCGATTTCACGAAAACAACGGGTATCAAGATCAACCGTGTCGATGCGGACGATGCAGGCATCCTGGCCCGCTTAAAGAGTGAAGGGTCGGCCAGCCCAGCCGATTTGATTTTGCTCGTGGACGCCGCCCGCCTGTGGCGCGCCGAGGTAGACGGTTTATTCCAAGCGGTGAACTCTACGCTACTCAAGGAAAGAATACCCCCCCATTTGCGCGGCAAAGAAGAAGCAGGGGCATCGTATTGGTTTGGCTTTTCTACCCGTGCACGCGTGGTTGTTTACAGCAAACAATCTGTCAAACCAGCCGACGTCGATACTTATGAAAAACTTGCCGTTGCGCAGAACAAGGGAAAAGTTTGCACCCGTTCAGGCTCGCACCCATACAACTTGTCGCTGTTTGGTTCTGTGATGGAGCACTTGGGTGAAACTGCAACCAAAACCTGGTTGACTGGACTGGTGGCCAACATGGCTCGTGCGCCCAAGGGCGGTGACACCGATCAAATCCGAGCTGTGGCCAGCGGAGAATGTCAAATTGCCTTGACCAATACCTACTACCTGGCCCGCTTGATGCGTTCCGATAAACCAGAAGATCGCCAAGTGATGGAAAAAATCGGCATTGTTTTCCCTAACCAAAACGCCTGGGGCACGCATGTCAACATCGCAGGGGCTGGGGTTGCCAAAAACGCAAAAAACCGAGAAGCTGCGGTGAAGTTCTTAGAGTATCTTGCCAGCGATTCTGCACAGCGCTACTTTGCCGACGGAAACAATGAATGGCCCGTGGTTAAAGGCGTCAAGGTCAACAACCCCGCCTTGGATCAAATGGGCCCGTTCAAATCTGAGACGATTCCGGCCTCAATCGTGGGGTTAAATCAGGTAAAAGTGCAGCGTCTATTGGACCAAGTGGGCTACAAATAAGATTTGTGGGATTTTCACCAAAGGGCCATTGATATTGCCTTTGGTTAGGCGGGTGGTCTATACAATCTCGGCGGGAGGCATTTTTGTAGCCTCTTCAATGACTGCCACTCGAATATAAGGAACGCCCCATGTCCAGTTTGCAGGAATTACTCGATCAAAAAGCCGCTCTCGAAAAACAAATTGAAGCCACACGCCGCGAAGCCAAAGCGGATGCGATTGCCCGCGTGAAAGCGCTGATGTCAGAGTTTGGTTTGACGGCAGCGGATCTGAGCGGACATAGCCCAGGCAAAGGTGGCTCTGCAGCCAAAGGCAGCAAGGTCGCGGCCAAGTACCGTAACAAAGCCACTGGGGAGAGCTGGAGTGGTCGCGGCCTGCAACCCAAGTGGCTCAAAGCGGCACTGGCTTCTGGGCGCAAACTGGAAGATTTCGCTGTCTGATCATTCCGCAGGCAGTGGCCGGGAGACCACTGCGCGGGAGCGACAAGTCGTCAACAAACACCGCTCCTTGCGAGAATTTTGCCCCCACGAACCGGGGGCGACATGAATTGAGGCTGCTGTGCGGTGCTTCAGCGCCTTATATTCGCTGGGCTTGACGATTCAGCGCCGTTCTCCCCTGCCTCACTCGTGCGAACCTCACCCACTTTTTTATCGTTGCTGATTTGGCAGCAGCCACTGGCATCGCTGATTTGGTTTGGCCAAATAGCGATACTGGGCACCTCGTATTGGGTTAGCGGTCGCTTGGGATTGTCTGTGCCCCAAGTGGGAGACATGGTGAGCCTGGTTTGGCCCCCCAGCGGCTTGGCCTTGGTGGCCTTGATTCGTTTTGCTGTGGCTGTGGCCGATACCGCCGCAATCACCAACACCGCCAGCGCTGAGATGAACAGCCCCCGACTGGCAGC
>JBJTHI010000334.1:0-1646 GCA_046094425.1 Burkholderiales bacterium
CTTTACCTTTGAGCCGTCATGAACTGAAAGCTTGGCAAACCGGGGGCGTCCATGTACGGGTGTGTAGCGCTCGGTACAAATTGGATTTAGCACTCGAAGCCAACAAAGTGAGCATTCATGAGGTGTTGCGGGGCATAGAAAAGCGACCTGGTGAAATATCTGGGCTAACCACCCCCCGTTTTTACGTTCCAGCAGAAACCTTGGCCGCGCTTTTGCGCACCACCGCCACGATCACACTACCCAAAGCCGCCAAGCCCAATAAGAACAGCGCCCCCAGACCCCAGATCAACCAAACGGCCCAGGCCATCACATCGGCCGCGCCACCCGCCCAAGACAGTGCCGATTCCGTCACTTGCAACATCCACGTCAAAGCACCTTGCCAGCCGGGGAAGAAGTTTTCCAACCACGGGTTGTTTGGCAGCTTCTCAACCCATGTTGCCAAGCCACTCCAATCATTGGGCAAGGCCCCCAGCAAAGCATGCAGGCCCCAAGCACCCAGCGTCCACAAGCCCAGCGCCAGCAGCGCGATCAACCAAACCGCGATCATCATGATTCAACTCCTCGCATTTTTCAGGTGGGCGCAGCATAACCAGATGCCAACTCAACGGCGGGCGGCCCCAAACGCAGCAGGGAATCAAGTCAAATTCTGCGCGTGCGGCCCAAAGGCATAAGCGTCCATGCCCAAACAGCCATAGCTCACGCTTTGGTGCAAACGCTGTGGTGAATGCTTGACACCGCCTGCACCAGCGGCGATGAACCAAGGCAAGAGGTGTTCGTCTGTGGGATGCATGTCATGAAAAAACGGAGCTTGGTCGCGCACGGCCCACAAAGCAGGCCAATCTTTGGCTTGCGATTTTTCAAACATCCACTCTCGAAATGCCAAGCTCTCTTTGACTTCCGGTTGATCCACTGGGGTATTCAGGCCCCTGGAAAACACACGCTGCAAGTTGTGGGTGATGCTGCCGCTGCCCATGATGAGCACGCCCTCGCCGAGTAAAGGTGAGAGCGTTTCTCCCAGTTTGAACTGTTGTGCCGGTGTTTGATGAGGCACCCAGGCCAAAGGCAAGATGGGCACATTGGCATCGGGAAACAAGTAACGCAGCACCGTCCAGTGGCCGTGGTCAAGGCCACCAGAAGCCACCATGCGGGCAGGCAAACCCGCCTGCAACAAACGTCGCACCACCTCACCAGCCAGCGCAGGCTCACCGGGCGCGTCATATCGCAGCTCAAACAAGCGGTCGTCAAAACGACCGAAGTCAAACACCGCGTGGTGACGCGGCGCGGCCAGCAGGTTCAATTCATGGGCCAAGCTGTGTGCGGACAAAGCCAAGATGGCTCGCGGCAAACCAAACTGCTCACGCAAACGGTGGCCCAGCGCCTGCATGAACAAGCCGGCTGCACCCGGTTCTAGGGCGATCATGGGTGAGCCGTGAGAAAAGAACAGGGCGGGTTGTGGGTTTGTCTTGTTCATGACCTCATTGAACCACTGCGGTGCGGCGGCGTTGTTCTTGAAATTTGTACACAGGATTCTTCATTTCCGTTCAAGCTGAAGTGATAAATGAGCGACGCCGCCCGTGAACGATGGGCCTGTTGTATGGTTCGAGCATGAACCCAGTTGCCCCCCCTACCCCACCGCAGAAAACTCA
>JBJTHI010000335.1:0-3019 GCA_046094425.1 Burkholderiales bacterium
CGGTTCATCGTCATGGCTCACCTCCTGTTGCGATGGGCCTATCTTGCACGGCCACAAGCTCACCAGGTGAGCCTGTCACTCGTGTGGCTGAAATTTGTCACTAATCAGGAATTTTCTTGATGGCGTTGGCCATGGCACCCACGGCAATGTCGATGAAACCTTCGGCCACCTCTTCGGGCGTGCGCTTCATACCGGTGGCGCGCTCAATGTCCGCGGCCATCTCAGAAAAACGTTTCACCACCACCTCGCGGTCGAGTGATTCATTGGCTTGCGGGCCAAACACCTTGGGGAAATGCGCGGGTTGGATTTTGCCGAGCATGACGTTGGCATCGGTCACGGCCAAAGGCCCACCACGCCGGTAAGAGGCGGGACCGGGGTTGGCACCGGCGCTTTCGGGGCCGGCACGGAAACGTGCGCCGTCGAAGGTCAACACCGAGCCGCCGCCAGCGGCCACCGTGTGAATGCTCATCATGGGCGCACGCATACGCACGCCGGCCACTTGGGTTTCAAAGGCGCGCTCGAACTCACCGGCGTAGTGGGACACGTCGGTGGAGGTGCCGCCCATGTCAAAACCAATCACGCGGTCGAAGTCAGCCAGTTGCGCGGTGCGCACCATGCCAACGATGCCGCCTGCGGGGCCGGACAGAATGGCGTCTTTGCCCTGGAAGGCATGGGCATCGGTCAGGCCGCCGGAAGATTGCATGAAGAACAGCTTCACGCCCGGCATATCACCCGCCACTTGTTCCACATAACGACGAAGGATGGGCGACAAATAAGCGTCCACCACCGTGGTGTCGCCGCGCGACACCAGCTTCATCAAGGGGCTCACCTGGTGCGACACGCTGATTTGCGGGAAACCCACTTCACGTGCAATGCGTGCCGCTGCCATTTCGTGGGCGGTGTAGCGGTAGCCGTGCATAAACACAATCGCCACGCTGCGCAGGCCGTCGTCAAATGCGGCTTGCAATTCGGTGCGCAAATGTGATTCGGCCAGAGGTTGCACCACATCACCATTGGCGTCCATGCGCTCTTGTGCTTCGATCACACGTTCGTACAGCAACTCGGGCAACACAATGTTCGTATCGAACAAACGCGGGCGGTCTTGGTAAGCGATACGCAAGGCATCGCGGAAACCACGTGTTGTCACGAGCAAGGTGGGTTCACCTTTACGCTCCAACAAAGCATTGGTGGCCACCGTGGTGCCCATCTTCACGCACTCGACCAAGTCGGGTGTGATGGGTTCGCCCTTTTTGAGGCCCAGCAGATGACGTATGCCAGCCAGCGCCGCATCACGGTACTGCTCGGGGTTTTCGGAGAGCAGCTTGTGTGTGACCAGCGTGCCATCAGGCTTTTTGCCAACCAGGTCGGTGAACGTGCCGCCACGGTCGATCCAGAATTGCCAACGTGTTGATGCTTTTTTTGTTCATGGTCATCCCCAAGAAAAGTGAATCAGAAAACAAGCACGGCCGACGCTGGCCGCAGCTCTGTGTACTTTGCACACCAACAGCGCGCCTGAAACCGTGACCCGCTTGCTCGACATGGGCATGGATCCTTTCAACTTTGCCGACTCGCTCTTGGCGGTGCTGGCCCAGCGTTTGGTGCGGCGCTGGTGTTCGCACTGTTTGAGCAGTCGCCCTGCCTCTGAAGAAGAAATCAACGAGTTGTTGGACGACAGCATGCATGCTTTTGGAAAAGCGCCCCCTGTCAGCCGCGACGAATTGCTGACCGGGTGGGTGCAGCGCCATAGCAGGGATGGCCGCCTCATGCACCACCACAGCCCCGGTTGCGCAGAATGCAACCACACCGGCTACAAAGGCCGCGTGGGGCTCCATGAGTTGATGGTGGTGTCCCGCGAGATACGCAGCCTGATTCAAACCGGTGCCCGCGCAGAGCAACTACAACAAGCCGCCATGCTGGAGGGCATGCGCGCCTTGCGTCACGACGGCATTGAAAAAGTCTGGGCTGGGCTCACCAGCATTGAAGAAGTGCGAGCGACGAGCAACGTCTGATACCGCGGTGTCAGACCAGCGTCAAGATGGTCGAACCGGTGGTCTGGCGTGCCTCCAGCGCACGGTGGGCCTGCGCCACATCGGCCAAGGCAAAACGCTGGTCTATGCGTATCTTGACCGCCCCACTTTGCACCACGTTGAACAAGTCGTCGGCCATGGCCTGCGTACTCTCGCGTGTTGCCAAATGGGTGAACAGCGTCGCTCGGGTAATGTGCAGGGAACCCCGTGGCCCCAAGCTGCCAATGGCAAACGGCGGCACCGGCCCCGAGGCATTGCCAAAGCTGGCCATCAAACCCAAGGGGCGCAGGCAGTCGAGCGACCGCTCAAAGGTATCTTTACCGATGGAGTCGTACACCACCTTCACGCCCTTGCCGCCGGTGATCTCTTTCACACGCTCCACAAAATCTTCCTCGGCATAGTTGATGGCGTGCGCCGCGCCGTGGGCCAAGGCCAGTTCGCATTTGGCGCGGCTGCCTGCGGTGCCAATCAACTGCAAACCCATAGCTTTGGCCCATTGGCAAGCAATCAAACCGACGCCACCCGCAGCGGCATGAAACAGCACAAAGTCGCCCGCTTGCCAACCGCCTTGGGGCAAGGTTTTCTTCAACAGGTACTGGGCCGTCAACCCTTTGAGCATCATGCCGGCAGCGGTTTCAAACGAAATGGCTTCAGGCAACTTGACCACACATTTAGCGGGCATCACGCGCTGCTGCGAATAAGCGCCTGGCGGATTGCTGGCATAGGCCGCTCGGTCACCCACGGCCAGGTGGGTCACGCCCTCGCCCACAGCTTCAATCACCCCAGCCGCTTCCATGCCTAGGTGCAAGGGGAGCGGGTTGGGATAGAGGCCCGTGCGCTGGTACACATCAATGAAATTCAGCCCGCAAGCGCGGTGGCTGATGCGTACCTCACCGGGGCCGGGGTGTCCCACCGTCACCGTTTTTAATTGCATCCTGAATCCGTGAGCGCCCCAAGCGCGCAAGCGGCCAAGTGGTTGATGTGATTGAAGA
>JBJTHI010000336.1:0-18406 GCA_046094425.1 Burkholderiales bacterium
GGCCTTGACGTCGCCACCCACCGGCACCTTACGCATGTGCACATTCAAAATTTGCTCTCGGCCACGAATATCAGGCAAGGTGACATAAACCTGCCGGTCAAACCGGCCTGGACGCAACAGCGCGGGGTCGAGAATGTCGGGGCGGTTGGTGGCGGCCATGACGATGACGCCCAGGTTGGTTTCAAAGCCGTCCATCTCGACCAGCATTTGGTTCAGCGTTTGCTCGCGCTCATCATTCCCACCGCCCAAGCCCGCACCACGGTGGCGACCCACGGCATCAATCTCGTCCACAAAAATAATGCAAGGTGCGCTCTTTTTGGCTTGCTCGAACATGTCGCGCACGCGGGCCGCGCCCACGCCAACAAACATTTCCACGAAGTCTGAACCTGAAATGCTGAAGAAAGGCACTTTGGCTTCACCCGCAATCGCTTTGGCGAGCAAAGTTTTACCGGTGCCTGGGGGGCCCACCAAGAGCACGCCACGCGGAATGCGGCCACCAAGTTTCTGGAATTTTTGCGGGTCTTTCAAAAAGTCCACCAACTCTTTAACTTCTTCTTTGGCTTCGTCGCAACCGGCTACGTCAGCAAAAGTGGTGGAGTTGTTGGCTTCGTCCAGCATGCGGGCTTTGGACTTGCCAAAGCTGAACGCCCCGCCCTTGCCACCGCCCTGCATTTGGCGCATGAAATAAATCCACACGCCAATGAGAAGCAACATCGGCCCCCACGAGACCAAGATGCTCATCAAGATGGAAGGCTCTTCGCGCGGCTTCACATCGAACTTCACGCCGCTGGCGATGAGGTCACCCACCAAACCACGGTCGAGGTAAGTGGCCGTGCTGCGCAGGCGTTTGTCGTCGGTGGTAACGGCGATGATTTCGGTGCCCGCCGGGCCTTCTTGCAACACCACGCTCATGATGCGTTTGCTGCGCACCTCTTCCAAAAAGTCAGAGTAGCCAATTTGATTGGCTTGGGCAGCACCCCGGTCAAACTGTTTGAAGACGGTGAAAAGCACCAAAGCAATCACCAACCACACAGCGACCTTAGAAAACCATTGATTGTTCACCGCGCGTCCTTCTATTCAAAACTTGGGCCTGTTCACAGGCTGCATATGGGGCGTAGTTTATGCCAGTCAAGCCCCTGATGTAGCGCAGATGCCCTTGTTGAGAAAGCGTTTATGCCCTGGGCGAGCCTATTTGGGGGATTTCAGCCCGATCCCGACCAAAAAAGTCTCCGCCGACTTGTCCCGGGACGACTTGGGTTTGATGGGTTTGACCACCTTAAAACTGTCTTTGAACAGCTTGACCAACTGGCTGTGGGCGCTGCCGTGAAACACTTTGCATACCAACGCGCCTTTTTCGGTGAGGTGGGCCTGCGCGAATTCCACCGCCAACTCCACCAAATGCACCACGCCTGCGGCGTCGGCACTGGCAATGCCGGACAAATTCGGAGCCATGTCAGAAACCACCACATCGACCTGTCGGCCATTCAGGGCTTGTGTCAGCTCGTTGGCAACGGCTTCTTCTCGAAAATCGCCCTGAATAAAGTGAACACCCTCCAGCGGTTCAAAATCCAGAATGTCCAGCGCAATGATGGTGCCGTTGAGTTCACCCACCGCTGCACCACCGGAACCCGCTTGTTTGGGTGCAAATTTGCGCCGCACATACTGGCTCCAAGCACCAGGAGCCGCGCCCAAGTCCACCACCAATTGGCCGGGTTTGATGAGGCCTAATGCTTCGTCGATTTCTTTAAGTTTGTAAGCCGCCCGCGCTCGGTAGCCTTCCCGCTGTGCCAATTTGACATAAGGATCATTCACATGGTCTTGCAACCAGGCTTTGGTTTTTTTACTTTTAGATTGAATCTTCATATTGCCGGGATAATAGACAGATGCCTGCCATCATTCTCTCCACGGCCGAGCGCCGTGCCAAACGTGCTGACGCACACCATTTGAACCCCCTGGTCTTGATCGGTAGCGATGGGCTCACGCCCGCCGTTCAAAAAGAGGTGGACGCCGCGCTCAATGCCCACGGTCTCATCAAAGTCCGTGTTTTCTCTGACGAACGCGAGACACGAGAGTCCATCTTCACCACGTTGGCCGAGCAACTCGGTGCCGCCCCGGTGCAGCACATCGGCAAGCTGCTGGTGCTGTGGCGGCCCATGCCTGACAAAGAAAAAGTGGAACGCGAAGGCCGCATGCCCGGCCCCAAGATTGTGAAAATCTTGAAGTTCTCGAAAAGCGGCAACCACCGCGCTCAGGTGAAAAAAATCAAAGTTCTGGGCAATGAGCGGGTGACGGCCGCCGGGGAAGTCAAACGTGCACGTAAACGTAATACCAGCGTGAAAAAGACGGCGGCCGATTAACGCCCGACAAAGCTCTCAGAGGTAACGAACCTCAACAATCTCGTAGTTCTTCACGCCACCCGGGGCTTGCACCGCCGCCACGTCACCGGCCTCTTTGCCGATCAAAGCGCGGGCAATGGGTGAGCTGATAGAAACCAAACCGAGTTTGATATCGGCTTCATCGTCACCAACGATTTGGTAGGTCACTTCGTTGCCGCTGGCTTCGTCTTCCAGTTGCACGGTGGAGCCAAACACCACGCGGCCACCGGCGTCCAGGGTAGAAGGGTCAATGATTTGCGCCGCCGCCAACTTTCCTTCAATTTCCAGAATGCGGCCTTCAATGAAACCTTGTTTGTCCTTGGCCGCGTCGTATTCGGCGTTCTCCGACAAATCACCTTGCGCGCGCGCTTCCGCAATGGCCTGAATCACCGCATGGCGTTCAACCGTTTTCAAGCGGTGTAACTCTTCTTTGAGTTTTTCAGCGCCGCGTTTGGTGATGGGAATGCTGCTCATAAAGATGTCCTGGTGCTGCTCTAAATAAAACCGCCGCCAGGGACTCTGGCGGCGGACAAACAATGAACCAGAGTTTATTGCAACTCGGCGTGCAGCTCTTGCAGGGACTTCACCACCAGCCCATCTTGGTGTTTCATGCCTTCGGTGGCCGCTTCGCAACCGGCCATGCTGGTGTAGTAGGTGATGCGGTTGGCCAAAGCCGCTTGGCGAATGTGGCGCGAGTCGGCAATGGCGGTGCGGGTTTCGTCCACCGTGGTGAACACCAGTTGAATGTCACCGGCTTTGACCATGTCCACAATGTGTGGGCGCCCGTCTTTGACCTTGTTCACCAGGGTCACCGGAACACCTGCCTCAGCAATGGCCGCGGCCGTGCCCTTGGTGGCGACAATTTTGAAACCCAAGGCGACGAGGTCGCGCGCTACCACCACGGCACGGGCCTTGTCGGTGTTTTTCACCGTGATGCAAACCGTGCCCTGGCGTGGCAGGCGCGAACCCGCCCCCAACTGGCTCTTGAGCATGGCTTCGCCAAAGGTTCGACCCGCCCCCATGACTTCACCGGTGGAGCGCATCTCGGGGCCCAAAATGGGGTCAACGCCTGGAAACTTGTTGAACGGGAACACCGCTTCTTTGACGCTGAAGTAAGGCGGAATCACCTCGACCGGGGGTTTGCCGCCCAGCGCCTTTTGGTCTTTGAGCAACTGCCCCACCATGCAGCGGGCCGCAATCTTGGCCAGCGGCTGGCCCGTGGCCTTGGACACAAAAGGCACGGTGCGTGAAGCGCGAGGGTTCACCTCCAGCACATAAACCACCGCTTGTTCGCCCTCACCTTGAATGGCGAACTGCACATTCATCAAACCCTTGACCTTGAGCGCACGCGCCATCAGCACGGTTTGGCGGCGCAATTCGTCTTGCAGCGATTTCGGCAGTGAATAGGGTGGCAAGGAACAAGCGGAGTCACCCGAGTGGATGCCTGCCTGCTCCACGTGTTCCATGATGCCGCCAATCATGCAACCGGCGGGGCCATCGGATCCATCGGCGATGCAATCCACATCGACCTCAATGGCGTCATCCAAAAACCGATCCAACAGCACAGGTGACTTTTCTGAGACGCGCACCGCTTCGCGCATATAGCGCTCCAGGTCTTTGTCGCCGTGAACGATTTCCATGGCGCGGCCACCGAGCACATAACTCGGGCGAACCACCAGCGGGTAGCCAATTTCTTGTGCCAGCTTGAGCGCTTGTTCTTCGGTGCGCGCGGTGCGGTTGGGTGGCTGCTTCAGGCCCAGAGTGTGCAGCAGGGCTTGGAAACGCTCGCGGTCTTCGGCCACGTCGATGCTGTCAGGTGTGGTGCCCACGATGGGCACACCGGCGCGCTCCAGGTCCAGCGCCAACTTCAAGGGCGTTTGGCCGCCGTATTGCACGATGACGCCGAAGGGCTTTTCTTTGTCCACAATTTCCAGCACGTCTTCCAGCGTCACGGGCTCGAAGTAGAGGCGGTCTGAGGTGTCGTAGTCGGTGGACACGGTTTCGGGGTTGCAGTTGACCATGATGGTCTCGTAACCGTCTTCTCGCATGGCCAGCGCAGCGTGCACGCAGCAGTAGTCGAACTCAATGCCCTGGCCGATGCGATTCGGGCCACCACCGAGCACCATGATTTTTTTCTTGGTGGTGGGTGCCGCTTCACACTCACCATCCACGGTTTCGTAGGTGGAGTACATGTAGGCGGTTTGGGTCTCAAACTCAGCGGCGCAGGTATCCACCCGCTTGTAAACCGGACGCACATTCAGGGCCTGGCGTTTGGTACGCACCTCGTGCTGGTTGGTAGACAGCAGTTTGGCCAGCCTGCGATCGGAAAAACCTTTTTGTTTCAGATAACGCAACTCTTGGGCAGAGAGGCTGTCCAGCGAGCGTTTGGCGACTTCAGTCTCGGTCTTCACCAGGTCTTCAATCTGCGCGAGGAACCACGGGTCGATCGCGGTTTCTTCAAACACTTCTTGCAGGCTCAAGCCGATGCGGAATGCATCGGCCACATAGAGAATGCGCTCGGGCCCGGCTTCGCCAATTTCTTCAATGATTTCGTCGCGGTCTGTGCTTCGCTCTGTCAAGCCATCAATACCCGTTTCCAAACCGCGCAGAGCTTTTTGAAAACTTTCTTGGAAGGTGCGGCCCATGGCCATCACTTCACCCACCGACTTCATTTGGGTGGTGAGGTGCGAGTCAGCAGCGGGAAATTTCTCAAATGCGAAACGTGGAATTTTCGTAACCACGTAGTCAATACTGGGCTCGAAACTCGCGGGCGTGGCACCGCCGGTGATGTCGTTGCGCAGTTCATCCAAGGTGTAACCCACCGCCAGCTTCGCGGCCACTTTGGCAATCGGGAAACCGGTGGCTTTGGAAGCCAAGGCCGATGAACGCGACACACGCGGGTTCATCTCAATCACCACCATGCGCCCGTCTTTCGGGTTGATGGAGAACTGCACATTGGAGCCGCCCGTGTCCACACCAATTTCACGCAAGATGGCGATGCTGGCGTTGCGCAGCAGTTGGTACTCTTTGTCGGTGAGGGTTTGCGAGGGCGCCACGGTGATCGAGTCACCGGTGTGGATGCCCATGGGGTCGAGGTTTTCGATGGAACACACGATGATGCAGTTGTCCGCCTTGTCGCGGACCACCTCCATCTCATACTCTTTCCAACCGATGAGCGACTCTTCAATCAGCAGCTCTTTGGTTGGGGACAAGTCGAGTCCACGTTTGCAAATTTCTTCAAACTCTTCGGGGTTGTAGGCAATGCCACCGCCGGTGCCGCCCAGCGTGAAGCTGGGGCGTATCACCATGGGGAAACCCGAGCCGCCAATTTCTGCCTGAATGGACTTCTGCACCGCCCACGCCTCTTCCAAGCTGTGGGCAATGCCACTCTTGGCCGAGCCCAAGCCAATCTTGGTCATGGCGTCTTTGAACTTCAGACGGTCTTCGGCTTTTTCAATCGCGTGCTCGTTGGCACCAATCATTTCCACGCCGTATTTGGCCAGCACGCCGTGTTTGTGAAGATCCAGCGCGCAGTTCAAGGCGGTTTGACCACCCATGGTGGGCAACACGGCATTGGGACGCTCTTTGGCAATGATTTTCTCCACCACCTGCCAAGTGATGGGCTCGATGTAAGTGGCGTCCGCCATGTTCGGGTCGGTCATGATGGTCGCCGGATTGCTGTTGACCAAGATGACGCGGTAACCCTCCTCACGCAGCGCCTTGCAGGCTTGCGCGCCGGAGTAGTCGAATTCACAAGCCTGGCCAATGACGATGGGGCCAGCGCCGATGATGAGGATGGATTTCAAATCGTTGCGCTTAGGCATTTTTCTTCTCCATCAGCGCGATGAAACGGTCGAACAAGTAGCCAATGTCATGCGGTCCAGGTGAGGCCTCGGGGTGGCCTTGAAAACAGAAAGCGGGTTGGTCGGTGCGGGCCAGGCCCTGCAAGGTGCCGTCGAAGAGCGACACGTGGGTGGCGCGCAAATTTGGGGGCAAGGTTTTTTCATCCACCGCAAAACCGTGGTTTTGGCTGGTGATGCTGACACGGCCAGAGTCCAAGTCTTTCACCGGGTGGTTGGCACCGTGGTGACCAAACTTCATCTTGAAGGTTTTGGCCCCCGATGCCAAAGCCATGATTTGGTGACCCAGGCAAATGCCGAAGGTGGGCGTGCCGGTATTGATGAGTTCGCGCGCCGCCGCGATGGCGTAGTCGCAAGGCTCAGGGTCGCCCGGGCCATTGCTTAAAAAGACGCCATCGGGCCGCAGCTTGAGCACGTCTGCCGCCGGGGTTTTGGCGGGCACCACGGTGACTTTGCAGCCCCGGCTGGCCAGCATGCGCAGAATGTTGCGTTTCACGCCGAAGTCGTAAGCCACCACGTGGAAACGGGGCGCAGTTTGTTGACCATAGCCACTGCCCAGAGCCCATTCAGACTCTGTCCATGAAGTGACCTCTCGCTGCGACACCACTTGGGCCAAATCCAAACCGGCCATGCTGGGTGCTGCCTTGGCGCGGGCCACGGCTTGGACGATATCGTCTGCGCTGATCACATGGCCGATAGCGAAACTGGTGATGCAGCCGTTTTGCGCACCTGTGGTGCGCAAAATGCGCGTCAAGCGGCGGGTGTCAATGTCGGCAATCGCAACGGTGCCTTGCTGCGCCAAATAAGCCGACAGCGTGAGTCCCATGCGGAAGTTGGAGGCCAGCAGGGGCAGGTTTTTGATGATGAGCCCAGCGGCATGAACCTTGGCCGCCTCCACGTCCTCTTCATTGACGCCGGTATTACCAAGGTGGGGATAGGTCAGCGTGACGATCTGGCGGCAATAGCTCGGGTCGGTGAGGATTTCTTGGTAACCGGTGAGCGAGGTGTTGAACACCACCTCGCCAACGGTATGACCGCCTGCACCGATGGAAGTGCCTTGGAAGGAGGTGCCGTCTGCAAGTGCAAGAAGAGCGGGGGGCAGCAGGGGCAGCACAGAAATCTCCGGTTTGTGCGCCCAACTCGGCTTCAAACACCCCCTTGAGGGCGTCTTGCGGCGTGAGTCTGGTGGAAGAAACAGCGACGGGTTTCGAGCGGGCGGTGAGGTTGCGGGTAAACCCGTCGAGTATAGCCGACGTGGCTGCTTTGACTCCGGTTACCTGCCCTGCTCGGCCCGGAAAACTGCCGGGCCGAGTTCTCTCTTCAGCCCTCCAAAGCCGCGATGCCTGCTTTGGCAATTTGAGCGTCTTCAGTCGACTTCACCCCACTCACACCAATGGCCCCCAAGCAGTGGCCTTGCACCACGATAGGCACGCCGCCTTCGAGCAAACCGCTGACCTCGGGCGCACTCAAAAACGAGACCCGGCCTTGGTTGATCATTTCTTCGTAAATGCGGCTCTCACGCCGCCCCAACGCCGCCGTGCGCGCCTTGGCGGGCGCAATGTGGGAGGACAGCGGTGCGGCACCGTCCAGGCGCTGCAACCACAAGAGGTGGCCACCGTCGTCCACGATGGCAAATGTGACCGCCCGTTGGTTTTGCTGGGCCTCACGTTCGCAGGCTGCGGCCATGCGTTTGACATCGTCCAAGGTGAGTGCTGATTTTTGAATCATGGTGGGCAGGGAAATCATGAACAGGGAGTGCACTGTAACAACCTTGAACGGGCACTTTCCCTCTGTTTTTTGCAAAACTGCCGACACCCGTTCACGGCGCAATTCAGCCACAAACCAAAGGGATTTAGATCACGCTCCCCCGCCAGAACTAGAATCCGCGCGTCGAGTCAGATGACTTGCAACAACCACTTGGAGTACACTATGAACCAAAGCCTGCAAAACGCCTACGCCGGGGTTGCCGGGTACGGCTCTTCTGTTGAACAACGCAACCGTGTGCTGCGCAACACCTATTGGCTGCTCGCGCTGTCCATGGTGCCCACGGTGCTAGGCGCTTGGCTGGGTGTGAGCACGGGAATCGCCCGCGCCATGTCGCCTGGCATCAGCATGATTGTTTTCTTGGTTGGCGCCTTCGGCTTCATGTTCGCCATTGAGAAGACCAAAAACTCTGCGGCGGGTGTGCCCATCTTGTTGGCCTTCACCTTCTTCATGGGCGTGATGCTGTCGCGTCTGGTGGGTGCTGTGCTGGGTCTGAGCAATGGTGCCAGCCTCATCATGATGGCGTTTGCTGGCACAGGCACCATCTTCTTGGGCATGGCGGCTTTGTCGTCCATCATCAAACGTGACCTGACCTCGATGGGCAAGTGGCTCTTCATTGGTGCCATCATGCTACTCGTGGCAGGCATTGCGAACTTCTTCTTCCAGTCCACCGCTTTGATGATGGCGCTGTCGGTTCTGGCCGTCGGCATCTTCTCCGCCTTCATTTTGTATGACTTGAAGCGCGTGCAAGACGGCCTGGAAACCAACTACATCACCGCCACCTTGGGTGTGTACCTCAGCATTTACAACGTGTTCCAGTCACTGCTCGCTATTCTGGGTTTGACCAGCAGCAACGACTGAGTTTTCTCGATCGAAACAAAATGGCCTCGCAGTGCGAGGCCATTTTTCTAGGCAACACAAGATATCAAACCCGTTCAAACACCGCCATGCTCTCGACGTGTGCTGTGTGGGGAAACATATTCACCGCACCTGCGGCTATGCATTGATATCCCGCTTGATGCACCAACAAACCAGCATCGCGGGCCAAAGTAGCAGGGTTGCAGCTCACATAAACAATGCGCTGCGGTGGCAAATAACCTGGTGCGAGTAGAGGGTCGGCATGTACATCGGCCAACGCTTTGGCCAAAGCAAACGCACCCTCGCGCGGTGGATCCACCAACCATTTCTGCGCTGGGCCGTGGGCCAACAAATCTGCGGGGGTCACTTCAAACAAATTTTGGGTTGCGAACTGGGTGCTGTCTGAGAGGCCATTGAGTTGCGCGTTGTCTTGCGCCCGCGCCACCAAGGTGGCGCTGCCTTCCAGGCCCAAGACATTGTTCGCTTGAGTCGCCAAGGGCAAAGTGAAGTTACCCAGGCCACAGAACCAGTCGATGACGCGCTCGTTTTTTTGTACCCCTAACAAACGCAGCGCCCGGCCCACGAGCACGCGGTTGATTTCGTGGTTGACCTGGGTGAAGTCGGTCGGCTTGAACGGCATGGTCACGCCGAATTCAGGCAAGGTGTAGGCCAGTGGCGGGCCGATGTCATCCAGGCGCTGTATGGTGTCAGGCCCTTTGGCCTGCAACCACCATTGAACGTGGTGGTCTTTGGCAAAGGCGCGCAGCAAGCTCAAATCATGGTCGCTCAGTGGCTCCAAGTGGCGCAGCACCAAGGCGGTGACATCTGACCCCACTGCCACCTCAATCTGCGGCAGTCGGTCGCGCTGCTGCATCTGGGCAATCAGTTGCCGAAGTAGCACCAACATCTTGCTCAAATGCGGCGGCAAGACCTCGCAACTGTCCATGTCGGCCACATAACTGGACTTGCGCTCGTGGAAACCCACCAGCACCGCGCCCTTCTTCACCACATAACGCACCGACAGCCGCGCCCGGTAGCGATAACCCCAGGCGGGCCCGGCAATGGGCCGCAGCACTTGCTGCGGTTTGACTTTGCCAAGATGCCACAAGGCGTCTTCCACGGCACGCTGTTTGCTGGCGACCTGGGCGTCGATGTGCAGGTGTTGCATCTTGCAGCCACCGCAATGGCCAAAGTGTTTGCACTGGGGTTGCACGCGCTGCGAACTCTCCCTGCGCAGCGTCTGCAAGCTGGCTTGTTCCCAGTTGTTTTTCTTGCGAAAGACGGAGACTTGCACCTCTTCGCCCGGCAGCGCACCTTCAATGAAGACCACCTTGCCTTCGCTGTTGTGCGCTACGCCTTGGGCTTCGAGGTCGAGCGATTCGACCTTCAGCCACTCCTGAGATGCCGTCATAAAAATGTGGAATGCTTGGCCAGAAAGCTCGACCGAATTCGCCTTGGACTATCGAGGTGGCAGCAACTTGGCGGGATCAATCGGTTTGCCTTGCCTGCGAATTTCAAAGTGCAGTTGCACCCTGTCGGCATCGGTCGAGCCCATTTCTGCAATTCGTTGCCCGCGACGCACCGTTTGGCCTTCTTTCACCAGCAGGGTTTGGTTGTGGGCGTAAGCGGTGAGGTAACGGCTGTTGTGTTTAATGACAATGAGGTTGCCATAACCACGAATCGCCGAACCCACATACACCGCCTGACCATCCGCAGCAGCCACCACGGGATCGCCAGCGCGCCCGGCAATGGCTAAACCCTTGGTCTTCCCTTCGTCAAACTGAGACACCACTGCGCCGTTCGCAGGCCATTGCCAGTTGACATCGTCGTCACCGTCTTTGGTGACCGCTCCTGCAGCAGACGGCATCGTAGCGGGTGCAGATGCGCCTGTGCTCGCGGCAACCGCTGGCCCCGCAGCGGCTGCGGTGGTCGTCGTTGTGGGTGTAGGTGTAGCCCCACCAGTTGCTGCGGCTTTGCCATCCAAGGGTTTGGGCTCCACCTTGGCTGTGGTCACTGGGCGTGTACCCATCACCGGTGGTTCAGAACCGGGTGGCAGCACACGAATGACTTGTCCGACTTCAATGAGGTTGGGGTTGTCGATGTTGTTCCACTTGGCAATGTCGCGCCAGTTTTGACCTTGATCCAGACCGACACGAATCAGGGTGTCGCCCGGTTTGATCGTGTAGTAACCCGGCTTGCCACTGTTTTCTGCGCCCGGCATCTTGGCAGCTTCGGGAGCCGCCGCTGCGGGCGTTGCCACAGGAGCTGTCGCTGCAGGTTTGCTGCCCACGCCGCGCTCTTCAACCGGTGCCTTATGCTGGCTGGATGCACAACCGACCAGTGCCAACACCGACACCATCAATACGGGCAGCAACACAGACGAGCGATCGCGTTGAGGGCGACCCGCATCAATCCAACCATTCAATTCAGGCATCAAAAAACCATTCACAAGACAACACACTGTCGATCAATTAAAGCCAGATTTTAGGGGGACGAAGAGCACCCCTTCGAAAACTTGGCTGCGAAAACCGTCCTCTGCGCGGTCAACCACCACCAGTTTTTGCGATGTTTGCTGGCCTTGCATTTGCGCCACAGGCGCAATCAAACGTCCGCCCACTGCCAGTTGATCCAACCAAGCGGGAGGAATTTCCTGCCCACCAGCAGCCGCAATGATGCTGTCATAGGGTGCGTTCGGTGCGTGTCCGAGCATGCCATCACCATAAACCAAGCGCAGATTGTCAGCACGCAAAGCGGCCAAATGATCGCGGGCTTTGTCGTGCAGGGGTTTGAGGCGCTCCACCGAGATCACCTGTTTGGCCAGCAGCGACAGCAGCACCGCTTGGTAACCACAACCCGTGCCTATCTCCAGCACACGGCCCAAACACTGCACAGTCCCAGCTTGCGCGGCTGCGCGGGCATGGTGGCTTTGGGTCAGCAACTCCAGCATGCGCGCCACCACCGAAGGCTTGGAAATGGTTTGGCCGTGGCCTATGGGCAAACTGGTGTCCTCATAGGCTTGGTTGACCAAGGCAGCGTCCACAAAAACGTGGCGTGGCACCGCTTGAAAGGCATTCAACACACCCACGTGGCTGACACCACCAGATTTCAAACGCGAAACCATGCGCTTGCGAACATCGGCCGAGTCCAATCCCAAACCGCTGGGCACGGTGGTGGCCATTGCCACAGCCGCAGCATGGGCCAAAGGTGCTTGGGGGCGCAACAGAGTCGCTTGGGTTGCGTTAGTTGATCCTGCGACGCTGACTCCACGGTGTTTGGGTGCAGTTTGCTCCAGGCGCAATGGAAATTTACTGTTTCGCGGCTGGGTGCTCATGCTTGCGCGCCATTTGCAGAAAAAGACGCCGTCCAATCTGGCAGTTGTGCATGGTCAGTCAAATCTACTTGCAGCGGCGTGATGGAGACCATGTCCTGCGCCACAGCGTGAAAGTCTGTGCCTTCACCAGCTTCGCGGGCGTCACCTGCCGCGCCTATCCAATAAAGCGTTTCGCCACGCGGGCTGGTTTGTCGTATGACGGGCTCACTCGCATGACGACGCCCCAAGCGCGTCACACGCCAAGGCAGACGGTCGGCATCGGCACGACTCGGAATGTTCACATTCAACAGCCAGGGCCGTCCCAGTCCAAAACGCGGGTCGGATGACTGCATCACCTGCTCGATCAAACGCCGCGCCACACAGCGAGCGGCGTCCAGATGCGCCCAACCTTTTTCAGTTTGAGAAAAAGCAATCGCAGGCACGCCGAACAAATAACCCTCCATGGCCGCGGCGACGGTGCCGGAATACAGCGTGTCGTCACCCATATTGGCCCCTTGGTTGATGCCCGACACCACCAGGTCAGGTCGGTGCGACAACAAACCCGTCAAGGCCACGTGGACACAGTCGGAAGGCGTGCCGTTGATGTAGCGGGTGCCATTGGGCGCGGTGTAAACCGACAGCGGTCGATTCAGGGTCAGCGCATTGGAGGTGCCACTGGCGTTTTGCTCCGGGGCGACCACATCCACCGCCGCACCCAAACCTTCACAAGCAGCCACCAAAGCGGCCAACCCCGGCGCTAGGTACCCATCGTCATTGGCCACGAGAATTCTCATGCGTGGCATTGTAGAGAGTCCCCTCTGACCGAAATGGAGGTCCGTTCACATTGGAGGACTACCCCCTAGTTTCGCGTGCGACTGAATTGACACGGCCTGCTAGCATGCCGTCGCACGAGATATTGGAAATAATCTGACCCCATCTTGCGACGCATTCGGAAATGAGCAGCCATGGAAATCAAGGTTTTGATTGTTGAAGACAACCCGGTGGCGCGCAGTTTCCTCGGGCGGGTGGTGAGGGAGAGTTTCAGCGATGAAATCGTCATCTCCGAAGCGGGTGATTTAGAGGCGGCCCGTCGGCACATCACGGCCACACAAACGGCACCATCACTGGTGGCGACAGAAAAAGCAGCTGACACGGCACACCGCCCTTTTAAATTGGTGCTGGTGGATTTAGAACTGCCCGACGGCAATGGCATGGAATTGCTGGCCGAGCTCAGGGGTTACCCGGCCACCAAAATCGTCACCACGCTTTACTCAGACGACGACCATCTCTTCCCCGCTTTGCAATGCGGTGCCGACGGTTATCTGTTGAAAGAAGACCGCTTCGAGGTGCTGGTGGAAGAGTTGCAAAAAATTGTGCGCGGCCAACCCCCCCTGTCGCCCGCCATTGCAAGGCGTTTACTCACCCATTTCCGCAGCGGCCAAGCCGGCGTCAGCGCGGAGGCGAGCCACGCCACGCTATCCACCCCTTCCGCTTTTTCCAGCAGCCGCCCCATGGCCTTGGGACGCGGCGCACCGCTGGACTACGAAAAACTCACGCCGCGTGAAACCGAAGTGCTCACCTATTTGAGCAAGGGCTTCACCATCAAAGAGATCGCCAACCTCACAGGCATCAAGTGGTTCACGGTGAACGACCACATCAAATCAATCTACAAAAAACTCAATGTGTCTAGCCGTGCCGAAGCCGCGGTGCTGGCCAGCAAACAAGGACTGGTGTGAACCATGAGTGCACCAGGTACAGCCAGCGACAGCGCGGCTGGCCCGTGGACTGAAGCGACAAACACGGACAACCGGTCTTTCGGCCCATCGGCATCCAAGTGGATGGGCTGGCGCTTGCGTTTGTTGGTGTTGGCCGCGTTGTTCGGTTGTGTGGTGTTGTTTCTCACCTTACGCTGGTTGGCGGCTTCGCCCACCCTACCCGGACACTGGCAAGTCCAGGCCAATGGTCAGTTGTTGCTGATTTCTAGCGACGTACCTGAGTTACAGCACTGGGCAGGAGAAGCCCTGCAAAGTGTGCGTGCGCAGGACGCAAAAGTTCACGCAGTCACAGTGCAATCACTGCTGCGCGCGCCACGCTGGACGCCTGACGATGCCGCTCGCTCAGAAACCATCGCAAACGCACGAAACTTGACCATGCTGCTAGCCCAACCCACGGTGGCGCTGGTTTTTCAGAACGGTGACGTTGTATCAGTTGAGCCCCAGCCACGCGGCCTGTGGACGTTGCCATCGGTGCTGTGGTTGCTGTGCGCGCTGGCCTTGTTGTTGTACCTGGCGGCGGCTGTGTTGCTGTTGGCGCAGCCCAGCACCAGCAATGCCTTGTATGCGTTGATGGCGATTTGCCAAGCCATCAACCTGCTCTTCGCTGGCCTGGCTTCGCAGCCCGTTTTGGGCCTTCCCTTGCGGTGGCTGACGCTGCAAGTGCCCCTGCCCATGCTGCTCGATGTGGTAACCGCCGCTGGCATGGTGCATGCGAGTTGCATCCATCCCAAACGTTTGCCCACCGCACGCTGGATCCAACTAGGGGTTTGGTTGATGGCTGGTGTTTTAGGCGCACTCTTGTTGGCCTCTGATTCCTGGGCCGCATGGTGGTGGGTGCACGGCATTTGCGCGCTGATGGCCTTGGTGGCCTTGGTGCTGCTGAATCAGTCCTATCGTTTGTTGGCCCACCCATATACGCTGGTGATTCAACGCTTTGTCGTGGCGGGGCTGGTGGCTTGGGTCTTGATAAGCGGTTTGGCCGCTTGGGGTGGCAGCCTGACGGCACTTCAATACAAATTCGTTCCCACCGCCGCTGTGGTGTGGGCAGTGTTTTTTTCCTGTTTGCTACTGGTTTTGCCCTTCATCGCACGCTCCACACAGATGCTGCGCGAGTTCGTTTTGTTGGCCTTGGTCAGCAGCGTGGCCACCTTGCTCGATTTGGCGTTTGCCAGCCTGCTGTCACTGAGCCAATTTGCATCCTTGACCTTGGCGCTGTTTTTGTCGCTGGCGGCTTATGCGGGTGCCCGGCAGTGGTTGATCGACCGCTTACGTGGTCAACGTTTGCACACCACCGAACGCATGTTTGAGCAGCTTTACCGAAGTGCCCGGACGATTGAAGCCCACCCGGAGCGCAGCGCTGACATGATCGTGCAGCTCTTACGCGATTTGTTCAACCCTTTGCAAATCAGCGCCTCGGGCAAAGCCCTTCCCAACTCACGCATTGTTGACGGTGGCGCAACCTTGCTGTTGCCCATTCCGAGTTGGAGCCACCCCGGCCAGCACGCCCCTCTGTCCATCGTCATGCGTTACGCGCAACAGGGACAGCGTTTGTTCCACAGCGAAGATGCGGTGCTGGCAGAACGGCTGGTGGACCAACTGCGCCGCGCTGTCGCATTTGACCGCGCCGTGGAACAAGGTCGCAGCGAAGAACGCATGCGTCTGGCCCAAGACCTGCACGACGACATCGGCGCGCGCTTGCTCACCCTGATGTACCAAGCCAGCAACCCGGAGATGGAAGCCTATATTCGCCACACCCTGCAAGACCTGAAAACGCTGACCCGTGGTTTGGCGGTGGCCAACCAGCGCCTGTCGCATGCGGCGGCCGAATGGAAAGCCGATCTCACACAACGTTTGCAAGCTGCCGATCTGACCCTGAATTGGGTTTTAGACACCGATAACGATGTGTTGCTGACCGTGGTGCAGTGGTCAGCCCTGACTCGGGTGTTGCGAGAACTGGCGAGCAATGTGATGTCGCATGCCAAAGCGCGAACAGTCGCTGTAGAGATACATCTCAACAAAAACAAACTTCGTATCGTCGTCAGCGACGATGGTGCAGGCACTGATCCCCAAACCTGGTCTCATGGCCTGGGTTTGGGTGGCGTGCGCAAACGGGTGAAACAACTCGGCGGCACCGTGCAATGGCAAACACGTGCCACAGGCGGCATTTTCTGTGAGGTGGTGGTAGACCACTTTGCGGTGGCTTGAAGCACCGAAAAAGTCTGTCGCTCCAAATACAAACGGCCCCGAGGGGCCGTTTGTCGTTCAAAACTTGGGGTGGCTGATGGGGCTCGAACCCACGACAACAGGAATCACAATCCTGGACTCTACCAACTGAGCTACAGCCACCGCAGAAGCGAAATTATAGACGAGACCGCTCTTGCCAATTCAGTCTGCCCATTCAAATAGCCGTCAATTCGCAGCGCTGGCCGCAGCGGCGGGGGCTTTGGCTTTCATGTCCACTTTGAAGCGCTTTTTGAGTCCGGCGTAATAGGCCTGGGCCTCAGCATCACCCCAGGTTTGGGCATATTGGCTACGGCTGCGCTCGGCGTCGGCTACCAAAGGATCACGCGGGAGGACGTCAGAGATCTTGACCACCGCATAACCTTGGTCGCCCAGCGCCACGCCCACAAAACTGGGCAATTTGGTGGCCGGGGCGCGCATCACGCCGTCGAGCAAAGCAGGAGTCACTTCATTGCGTTGCAGGCGAGAAATTTTTTGCACGGGTTCTGACAACACCGTGTCCGGTGCAGCCTTCAGGGCCGCCAGTTTGGCCTCACCCGCTTGGCGCGACAAAGCCGCTGCTTGGCTGATGGTGAGTGCCTGCCGCACCTGCTCTCGCACTTCTTCCAGCGGCAAGAGGCGAGCAGGCGTGTGTTTGACGATGCGACCTGCGACCAATCGCCCCGCCCCCAAGTCAATGGCTTCGGTGTTGCGCTTGTTGCGAACCGCATCGTCGCCAAAAATTTGTTCCATGAAACGTTTGTTGGCCAGTGGGCTGGCGGGATCGGCCTGGGCCTCACGGGTGATGGACTTGGCCGTTTGAATGTCGAGTTTGTACTTGTCGGCAGCAGGCTTCAAGCTCTCTGCTTGCTCGTAGACCACATTGGAAAAGTCAACCGAAGCCTCGGTGAATTTTTTCTGGGCTTGTTCGGCGCGCAGTTCCGATTCGATCTCGGCACGCACGCTGTCAAAGCTGCGTTTTTCACCGCCACGTTTGCTATTCAATTGAATGATGTGGAAACCAAACTCGGTTTCCACCAAGTCGCTGATATCACCTTCTTTTTTCAGCTCGAACACGGCTTTTTCAAACGCGGGCGTCATGTCGCCGCGCCCGAAAAAGTCGAGATCGCCACCGCGCTCGGCAGAGACTGAGTCATCTGAATTCTTACGCGCCAGTTCGGCAAAACCAGTCGGATTCGCACGAATTTGCTCTAGCAAAGCCTGTGCTTTGGTTTTGGCTTTGTTTTTTTCGTCAGACGAGGCGTCTTGACTTGCCTTGACCAACAAGTGGCTGGCGCGTCGCTGTTCAGGGGTGGTGTAACGGGCAATATTTTGCTCGTAAAACTTCTTCGCATCGTCCGCGCTCACGGCGATGCCTTTTTTCATGGCTTCTACATCCAACACCAGGTACTCGATGTCGGCTTGTTCGGCGGCTTTGAAACGAGCCGCATTTTTGGGGTCGGCGTAGTAGGCGTCGATTTGTGCGTCGGTTGGTTTGACTTCGGCCAGGTAACGCTGGCTGGGGAAACTCACAATCTGCACCTGGCGCTGCTGGAACAGAGGGTCCAAAGCGGCTTGGGTGGTGGCCGGTGTCGCCACCACGCTGCCAATCACGCCACGAAAAACCTGCTGGAGTGACAAATCTTGGCGCAAACGCTGAGCGAACATGTCGGAGGACATGCCCTGCGCAGCCAACACCTCTTTGTTCACTGAGCCGTCGGGGTTGCGCAGTGAGGCGAACTGCGGGTCAGCGTTGAACAGGCGCTTCAACCGTTCGTCGGTGGTAACCAGATGAAGATCGGCCGCCGCCGCTGTCACCACACGCTGGCGAATGAGTTCGTCCAGCACTTGTTGCCTGAACTCGGGGCCGTCGAGCAACTTGGGATCCACATCAAGGCGCTGGGCACGAATGCGATCGGCTTGCTGGCGGATGGCGTTCTCCAATTCGACTTGGCTTATTTTTCGACCGTCCACTTTGGCCACAGCCACATTGCTGCCTTCGTCCATCCTGCGGTAACCATCCACGCCCACAAAAATGAAGGAAGGAATGATGAGTACCAGCAAAATAAAAAACAGCACCCGGGTGTTGGAACGTATGAAGTCAAACATCAATTCGCCTCGAACTCGAAAACCATGTGGCCCATCACAGGGGCTGCACAAACGCAACAAAGGCGAACCGAGGTCCGCCTTTGTGACTTACTGGAAGTGGATTTTAACCGGTGGTGGGTGCTGAGGGGTTCGAAC
>JBJTHI010000337.1:0-9488 GCA_046094425.1 Burkholderiales bacterium
ATCGAAAGCCCAGCTTGGAATTGCACTCGGTTCATCGTCATGGCTCACCTCCTGTTGCGATGGGCCTATCTTGCACGGCCACAAGCTCACCAGGTGAGCCTGTCACTCGTGTGGCTGAAATTTGTCACTAATCAGGATTTCTCATAAGCAAGGGCTTGGCGTGAACGTGCCGTTCCTCGACTTGGCCGTGCCACATTCGGCTATTCGCGCAGAGTTAGATGCGGCAATTGCCGGTGTACTGGATTCCTCGGTGTATGTCGGTGGACATGAGGTCGAGTCGTTTGAGGCTGAATTTGCGCAGTTTACTGGCGCCTCACACACTGTAGGGGTGGCCAATGGCTTAGAGGCTCTGCAGCTTGCGCTGCTTGCTTGCGAAGTAGGACCGGGTGACGAGGTGCTGGTGCCGTCCCATACATTCATCGCCAGCTGGCTGGCCGTCACGCATTGTGGTGGCATTCCAATACCTGTAGAGCCCGAGCTCGGTGGATTCAACCTCGACCCAGCTGGCTTGGAGGCCGCCATCACCGCACGCACCCGAGCCATCATGCCCGTGCATCTATATGGCGCACCCGCGAACATGGATCGCATCCTGGCCGTGGCGGGCGACCACCGCTTGCGTGTCGTGGTCGATGCTGCGCAAGCCCATGGCGCACGCTACCGAGGCACCTCTGTAGGCGGGATCGGCGACGCCGTCGCCTGGAGTTTTTATCCAGGCAAGAACCTGGGCGCGCTGGGTGATGCTGGGGCGGTGACCACATGCGATGCTGCGATTGCGGCACGGCTGCAGGCCCTGCGCAACTACGGTTCGCCGGTACGCTATCGACATGATCTCCAGGGCTACAACAGCCGCCTCGACGCTTTGCAGGCGGCTGTTCTCCGGGTGAAGCTGCGACGACTCCCGGTTTGGAATGCGCGGCGCAGCGAAATCGCCGCACGTTATCTTGACGGATTGCGGGGCATTGAGGGCTTCACGCTTCCGGCTGTGGCACCCGACACCGAGCCTGTATGGCATCTTTTTGTAGTGCGCACTTCGCAGCGTGATCGCTTGCAGCAGTTGTTGGGTGCGCGGGGCATACACACCCAAGTGCATTACCCGGTGCCGTGTCACCAGCAACTCGCTTACACACCGCCAGCACGCGAGCTGCCGCATGCCCAGGCGCTGTCGAGCGAGGTTCTCAGCCTGCCAATTGGCCCCCATCTGTCTGACGCACAAGTGGCGTATTGCATCCAGGTGGTTCGTGAGTGCGCGCAACAGTTGAAAAAAGCCTAACACCATGTACCAGCCGCGACGGCTAAGGTTGGAAGAAAACCGCTTTCTCGGCGACGGTCTGGGGTCGTTGTTTCATCATCCCGACTATTTCCGCCTGCACGACGCGAAAGCAGGTTTGTACATAGAGGGGTTTGATGGCGACAGGCTTGTATTGGTGCTGCACTTGAGCCCCGAGCCGAATGACTCAGAAACGTGGCGAAGTCCCCTCAAGGGAACTTATTCCGCGTATGCCGTATCCCCTGAATTGACACTGGCGGCATGGACAGAAGCACATGACCGTATCGAGCGCAGACTCATCGAACTCGGTGTGCGTGTAGCAGAACTGCTGCTTGCCCCCATGGCACATGCCCAGCCGCACGCAGCGCAGCAGGTGTATCTGCTGTCGTCTCGGGGCTGGTGCCTTGCTCGTTGCGACCTGAACTTTGCAATGGATGTAGATGGTCGCGAGTTTCGCGAGCGTCTTGATGCCGATCACCGGCGGCGATTGCGCAACGCGCTGGCCGCAGGTGTCACGGCTGTCCGTGCAGCGCCGAGCGATTTGCCTGCGGTGTACGGTTTGATCGCAGAGGGCTATCGCGCCCGTGGGCGTGATGTGTCGATGTCACTGGATGAGCTGACGATCATGCAGGAACATTTTGCGCATCGGCTGGTGCTCATGGCCTGCAGTAAGCAGGGACATATGGTGGGCGGCACCATCGCGTTGCAATTGGATCCGGGCGTTCTGTACGTTTATGCGTGGAGCAGCCTGCCAGGGCAAGAGTCCGAAAACGCTGTGACTGTGATGGCGCAGAGCTTGTACTCGTTCTGCCAGACCAACTCTATCCGTCTATTGGATGCGGGAACAGCAACCATTGGCGCTCAACTGGACGTTGGATTAGCCGCATTCAAACGCAGCTTGGGATTTACCGAATCACTGAAGCCGCGAATGACCAAGACACTGGTCCCGACAGAAACAGTAGGATGATTCCATGCGAGATATCAGTAGTTACGCCCGCGAGTACCAAGCCGCCCCCTTTGAGCCCGTACAAGCAGCTGTCCGTCGTCGTACCGTGCTGGCCCAGGTCGCCCGGTTTTCTCCCGCATCTCTCCTAGAAGTCGGTTGCGGAAATTTGCCGCTGTTGGCGGATCTACCTCATGTGGCCTGCGACGTTGTCGAGCCGGCAACGGTCTTCGCGGACGCGGCTCAACGGCATGCAAAAGACCATGCTGAAGCGACAGTCCATTGCTGTGGAATTGAAGACTTTGGGGCGGCCCGCCCCGGTGGTTACGACATGGTGGTGGTCAGCGGCGTGCTGCATGAAGTCGATGACGCGCTCGGCGTGCTTGCCGCTTTGCGACCGCTCTGTCACGCGAGCAGCGTGGTGCATGTCAACGTACCCAATGCGCGCTCCATACACCGTTTGCTGGGCGTCGCCATGGGTGCTATTGCAGACATGCATGAGTTGTCACAAACGCAGCGGCGGCTGCAACAGCGGACTGTGTTTGACGTCGCTTCGTTGTCCACTCTGATGGTGAGCGCGGGTTTCGATGTGATGGATGTTGGCAGCCTGTTTATCAAACCATTTACCCACGCTCAGATGCAAGAACTCATGGATACCGGTTTCATGGACGAGGCCATGCTCGAGGGCCTTTGCAGGTTGGTGGAGTACTTTCCGGAGCACGGCTCCGAGGTCTATGTCAACGCGAGGCTCACCGTTGGCTGAGGTGGTACTGGCAGGCAACAGCCTGGCGCTCGTGGTGGCCGCCTGCATGTTGGGCAGGCGTGGCAGACGTGTGCGTTGGGTCACCGATGCACGCAAACCGGGTGGCTATTTCGCCGGACTGCGCGTCGGAGAGGACGCCTTTGATCTAGGGTCTGTTTTGCTGGAGCGCCCCGGGCCCGATGGCCCACAACCAGACCTGCAAACTTACGATCCTGCTCGACGCTACGACTCTGCCCGATTCTCAGGTTTGTCATGGGAATTTCTGGAGTCGCTGCTGGGTACACGGCGGGTCCCGACGGCCGAATGTGCGTTGAACGGGCGGCGCTGCCCTGATTACCTGTTATCCAACAGGCTGGATGGTTTCGCGGGGCTCAATTTGGCCGTACCGTCTGCGGCGGCACAAGCGGGAGTGGCTCACCCTTGGCATGCCAGCCACAAGCTGGCTGCCGGCAGTTACGACAGTCTGGACTATGCCGACGCAGCCCTTCACAACCATGGTCGTGAGCTGCATGCCGCGTTGATAGAGCCGTTTATGCGCAAGCTCACAGGCGCTGCATCCTGGCCACTCATGGCCCGATTTCACAGGACGGGCTGGTTACCGTTGTACTACCCGGAAACCATTGCTCTGGCACTTGCCGGCCAACCGGTTGGGTTAGCCGAATATCCGTTCTGGTTACCTACTGAGGGCTGGTGCGGCTCATTGGTGGAGGCATTGCTGACCGAAGTGGAGGGTTATTCGTGTGTGCAGCGTGTGGACTCACCCATTGCGCAGCTGGACCGACACGACGGTGGATTCGTGTTGACACTTGCCAATGGGGAGGTATTGCCCGCCTCCGTGCTCGCCCTGGGCGTCCCCAATGAACGAGCGCATGGTTTGTTGTCGCTGCCTGCGCCCTTGCCAATGCACGCGGTAGGTATCAGGTTGCTTCTGCTGCGGGTGCGTGCGGGCAGCATGCTGCGACCTGCAAGCTGTCTCATGGTGCCCGATGCCGCGTTTTCTGCCTACCGCATCAGTGACATGGACGCCATGTCAGGACGAGATGTTCCATGGCATCGCGTGGTCATTGAAGCCAGCATCGGTGCGGGCCATGCGCCCTTTGATGCACCGGTGCTGGACGCGCAGTTGCAACGAGAGTTGTGCCAATTGCTGGGTATTGAGGATCCTGCTGATGTGGTTCAAGTACGAGGCTTGACTGTTGCTCAGTCGCTGAGCCTGCCATCCTGCCAGGAGGTCGATATGGCCCGCGTGGACCTCGCTCGGCTGCATGAAAGCGCTCGGGGTGTACTTCTGTGCGGGGGGCTTGCAGGTTTTGGAGCCACATCGCTTCACGATCACATCGTGCAGGGCCTCGCGATGGGTCAGCGGTTGCAGGGGTAAGGCTGCGCCCATCTTGTTGGATACTTGGCCCATGCGATTTCTATCCAATTTGTTTGTTTTTTTGGGTGCTAGCAAAGGCCCTTTGCAACCATCTTCCGTGGACGAGATTGGTCGGGAGCGCGCCGCCCGCGTAGAGGCCGAAGCGGCCTTGGCAAGGCTCGACTTGCCCGCGGCCCTTGCAAGCTTGCAGGAATGGGAAAAGCATGCATCTGAGCCACTGACACTGGCGCTTTTGGGGCATGTGCTGAAAACCATGGGGAAGCCAGATCGCGCCCTCGACGTTCTAGAAGGCGGCTTGCGTACTCATCGCGACGACATCGTATTGCTGGAGACCTTGGCCAGTTTGTACGAGTACACACAAGATGCGGCGTTGGAGTACCGTTGCCGCAAGCGACGCATGATGTTGAGTGGTTGCGAGATTGGGCACGTCACGGGTGCCATGAAAGCACTGCTTGGCATCAAATCGCGCGATGGCCTACCCGCGGCAGACATACGGTTAATCCGGGCCCTGTTCAAGCAACGAGAAGCCATGGCTCAACCGGAGGAGTGCGTGAGGTTTGCCGAACTTCTTTTCAAGGTTGAGGGGGCGCAGAACGACGCAATTGAATTGATGACCCGGCATCAGCCTGCACCTCCGGGTATGCAAGACCGCACGTTTAAGCGTGCCAGCGTTGCAAGCGTTCCACCGAAATCGGGGGTTCTGCGCAAATCAGGCAGTGGCGAGCAGGCGGTGCAACTCCTGAATTTGACTCAAGCCAGGGTCTTGTCAGGATTGCATTGGGCACCTTGTTTACCGGACGCGAATTTTCTGCTGGATGTTTTCATGACAGTGAAACCGGTGTACGCGCGTGAGCGGGCGAGCTCGCCCATGCTCCTGCTCAGCGCTTCGCAAGCCCACCTGCGCTTGAACATGACAGCACCGCAGGTGGTCGAAGGTCCCTGCGTGCTTTTGGGCGGAGGCGCTGCAACCAACTATTACCACTTCCTGCACGAACACCTCAGCCGCTTAGCCGTGTTGGACGAGTTCGGGGTGAACCACAGTCAGATGCGTTATGTGGTGGGTCAGGGGTTGCAGCCGTTCCAGCGGGAATACCTAGATCTGCTGGGTATTCGCGAGGACCAACTGGTCGAAATGCCTGATGCCGGCGTGCTGGAGTTCGCCACGCTGCTGGCACCAGTTCCTTTAGGAAGGGGCGGCAATTTCACCAGCTCGTTGATCGCCACGTGGGCGCGTAGTCGGCTGGTATCGGCCTGCCGGGCCGTGCCCGGGGGACGGCGTAAGTTGTTTCTGTCGCGAGCCGGCACCACTCGCAGGAGGATTGTCAATGAAGCGGAGCTGTTCGGAGTCTTCGAAGCCTATGGTTACGAGTTCATATCCCCTGAAGAACTCAGCGTTCGTGATCAGATCATTCTGTTTTCCCAGGCCACACATATCGCTGGATCGGGTGGGGCAGCCTTGACCAATATGTTGTTCATGCCGCCAGGCGGTCAGGTGTTGATGCTGAACAATCGATACATACCTTCGCATGCTCGCAACTTGTACTTCGAGCCGATGTCGCGTGCTTGCGGACACAGCTTCACGATCCTATCCGGTGAGCCTGTGTCGTTCCCGACCAGTCGTGCCATTGACGCTGATGTGCGAATTGATCTGGACGCGACGAGGGCCTTGCTGGAGAAAAGCCAGGAGCAAGTGCGGTAGAGGGACAAGGCAAATTTTTGCTCTAGCAGCGGGTTTGGTGAGTGCTGTGTCTGCTGGACACCCTCACAACCCCAACTCACTCAAACTGGCATGCCCATCTGGCCGCCGCCCCAGCGGCCAATGAAAGAGCCTGTCCTCGGCCTTGATCGGCAAATCATTGATGCTGGCAAACCGCCGCTGCATCAGGCCGTGGTCGTTGAACTCCCAGTTCTCGTTGCCGTAGCTGCGAAACCAGTGGCCGCTGTCGTCGTGCCACTCATACGCGAAACGCACGGCGATGCGGTGTCCGCCGAAGGCCCACAGTTCTTTGATGAGCCTGTAGTCGAGTTCCTTGGCCCATTTGCGCTGCAAAAACAACCGCACCTGCTCGCGCCCCACCGGAAATTCGGCGCGGTTGCGCCACACCGTGTCTTCGGTATAGACCTGGGCCACGCGGTCGGGGTCGCGGCTGTTCCAGGCGTCTTCGGCACCGCGCACTTTTTGCGTGGCGCTCTCTAGCGTGAAGGGCGGCAGGGGTGGTTTGGTTTCCATGTGGAATCCTCAGCGGCTCAATAGGTTTTGTAGGGCAGAAATTTGCCCGACAGCACCACGTTGACGCGGTCACCTTTGGGGTCGGGCTCGCGGGTGATGTCCATGCTGAAGTCGATGGCGCTCATGATGCCGTCGCCGAATTCTTCATGGATCAACTCTTTGATGGTGGTGCCGTAGACGCTGACGATTTCATACCAGCGGTAAATGAGCGGGTCGGTGGGCACGGCGGTGGGCAGAGAGCCTTTGTAGGGCACCACTTGCAGCCACTTTTGTTCTTCGGCGTTCAAGCCAAAAATTTTGCCTATGGCCTTGGCCTGCGCTGCGGTGCAAGTCATTTGCCCCAGGCAGGCGGCGGTGGCCCACTCTTTGGACGTGCCCACTTTTTTGGCCACGTCTTCCCACTTGATGCCCTTGGACACTTTGGCGGTGATGATTTTTTCGGTGATGTCGTTGCGGTTCATGCAGGTCTCCAGTTGGAAGGGGTTTAACGGCTTGTGGTGGATGCGGGCGGATGCCCCGCTTTGGCGCGGCTGACCAAAACGTCAACGATGTGGTTGCGCAGCTCGTAGTAACCGGGCAGGTGGTGCAGGCCAGCACGTGTGCGTTCGCGGGGCAGGGGGTTGGTGACCACCTCGGTGATGCCGCCGGGCACGTAGTCCTGTGGCGTTTCGCTGCCGTTGCTCATGAGCAAAATGCGGTCGGCCAGCAAAATGGCTTCGTCCACGTCGTGGGTGATCATGAACACGGTTTGCTGGGTTTGCCGCACGATGCGCATCAGCTCGTCCTGGATCGTGCCGCGTGTCAGTGCATCCAGTGCGCCGAACGGCTCGTCCAGCAACAGCATCTTGGGCTGGATGGAAAACGCCCGCGCAATGCCCACGCGCTGTTTCATGCCGCCTGAAAGCTGAGACGGTTTTTTGTCCAGCGCTGCCGTCAAACCCACTTGGGCCACATACTTTTCCACCTGGGCGCTGACCTGCGCGGTGCTCCAATCGGGCCAGCGTGACTCCACCGCGAAGGCGATGTTTTTGCGCACGGTGAGCCAAGGCATGAGGGCATGGCCTTGAAACACCACGCCGCGTTCCAGGCTCGGCCCGGCCACCTCGCGGCCATCCATGAAAACATGGCCGCTGCTGGCTTGGTCCAAGCCTGCCAACACATTGAGGATGGTGGTTTTGCCGCAGCCCGAGTGGCCAATGATGCAAACGAACTCGCCTTGGGCCAAGGTGAAACTTACATCGGCAAACACGGGTTTGTCGGCGGTGAAGGTTTTGGCCAGGCCTTCGATTCTTAGGAAGCCGTCCATGGGTTTTCCGGTTGGAGAGTGGGATGGTGTGAAGCGGTGAGTCGGCTCAGTCCACAAAGGTCACAGCCCTTTGCAGGCGAGCGAACACGCCATCAAGCAGCATGCCCACCAAGCCGATCACGCCAATGGCAAAAATCACATTGGTCAGCGACAGGTTGTTCCACTCGTTCCACACAAAGTAACCAATGCCGGTGCCGCCCACGAGCATTTCGGCGGCCACGATCACGAGCCAGGCAATGCCCATGCTGATGCGCATGCCGGTGAGTATGGTGGGCGCTGCGGCGGGCAGGATCACCTTGAAGGCCTTACGCAGCGGCCGCACCTCCAGCGTGCTGGCCACGTTCAGCCACTCACGCCGCACCGAGGCCACACCGAAGGCGGTGTTGAGCAACATCGGCCAGACCGAACAAATGAAGATCACAAAGATGCCACTGATCGACGAGTCCTTGATGGTGTAAAGCGCCAGCGGCATCCAGGCCAAGGGGCTGATGGGTTTGAGCACCTGGATGAAAGGGTCGAGTGCTTTGCTGAGCAGGGGGCTCATGCCTATGCCAAAACCCAAGGGGATCGCCACACAAGAGGCCAGCAGAAATCCCAGCCCCACCCGGCCCAGGGAATGACCGAGCTGGATCAAGATGCCCTTGTCGTTCGGCCCGTTGTCGTACACCGGGTTGGACAGGTGCTTCCACACCGTTTCACCCATTTGTGCCGGCGTTGGAAACCCTGCCGCTTTTTTGTCTCCTCCTGGGCGCGGATCCGTGCCCAGCATTTTTTTGTACTCGATTTTTTAGGGCGTGAGCTGCACCGCCGGTGCAGTGCTGGCCGTGGGCAAGGTGGCTATTTGCCACGCGCCCACAAACGCCAGCAACAGCAGCAGCGACAGCAGGGCCGCCCGAACTTGCAGCGAGCGCATGAAACCGCCAGAGGGATGGGCCGCGGCCATGGTCAAGCGGCCTTGCTGATGGCGAAACTCTTCAGGTAGTCCTCGGGCAACGCCGGATCAAACACCTTGCCCATGATGGTGAATTTGGGGTAGGCGCCATCAGGGGCTTTCTGATCCAACTGCTTCATGTGTTTTTTGGCGTCGGTCAGCAGGAATACTTTCTCGGCGATTTGTTTGTAGTTGACCTCGCCCTTCACATAGCCCCAGCGTTTCATTTGCGTGAGCATCCACACCGCCATGCTTTGCCAAGGAATGGGGTCGAAGTCGGCCCGGTTGGGCACGGTTTTGATGCTTCCGAGGCCGTCGGCAAATTTGCCGGTGAGCACCTGCTGCAACACGGTTTCGGGCTGGTTCAGGTACTGGGCGGGCGAAATCACTTTGGCAATCAACTCGCGGTTCTCGGGCTTGCGCGCCATGGCCGCAGCGGTGAGCACGGCGCGGTAGAGGGCAGCAAAGGTGTTGGGGTTCTTTTGAATGAACTCGGTGCTGGTGCCAAAGGCGCAGCAGGGGTGACCGTCCCACAGGTCTTTGGTGAGCAGGTGCAAGAAACCGATCTCTTCATACACCGCACGCTGGTTGAAGGGGTCGGGGCAGAGGAGGCTGTCGGGCTTTGGGATGGGCCTGCGCCTGGGAGAGTTCCGCTGCCATGCGTCGTTGT
>JBJTHI010000338.1:0-1985 GCA_046094425.1 Burkholderiales bacterium
CTCTTTAGCCGTTCTGCCTACAGCCGTGGTCGCATCGGTGCTGAGGGTGTACAACCGGAGCGCTACGACGAGTCGACCAGGATGCCTTTCCGAGGCGTGCGAACCAACTCGGTGGTGTTTGAGGAGCAGGCGATTGATTTCTCCCAGAGCAGGCGAGCCCCTCGCGTGCCCGGTGTGCAGGACACCGCAAGCCAGTTCGTTCAATTGACCTATCTGTTCACCAGCCGTCCCGAGCTGGCCAACGCAGGCCAGCGCATCGAATTTCCTCTGGCGTTTCCGCGTGGACTCCGGGGCTATGCCTACCAGGTAAAGGGCAGAGAGTTACTGCAAACACCGGTGGGCCCGTTGGACACGCTGCATGTCGTTCCGCGTCGCCTTCAACCCGTCAACAACGACCTGGTGGCGCAGGCGTGGTTCGCTCCTGCTTATCGCTACTTTCCCGTCCGTATTCGCTTGACGCTGGGCGAGGAAAACTACGTCGATTTATTGATCTCCAAACCACCTGAGGTGGCTGATTGAACTTTGAAAATCCAATCAGTGTGCTGTTTGATCGCTACTGACTGCTTCGATGTAGCCGGTCTCAAGCAGTATTTGCAGCGCAATGTCCGCATCTTCGGGAATCAGCTTCTGCAAACGATCGACACTCGTGTGTCCATCCACCAGAATCAACGCGGTGCGCAGACGGCGTGCCAGCCGAAACGCTTTGGTCTCTATCTCGATAATGGCCCTGTCGGTCTTGCGGTAGATGGTCTCCATAGGCAACACTTTGTAAGGGTTCGGTTGAGTGTCAGCTTAGGAGTCTTGTCGGTTTGCTGCAAGAAGGCAAACGTCAAAATTACACGGAGTCGTCTATGTCTTACGAGAATTTGATCACAGAACTAGTGGGTGAGGCGTCGCTGAAAACTGCGCTCATTACTTTGAATCGACCCAAGCAACTCAATGCGTTGAACGATGCACTGATGAGTGAGCTGGGCCACGCCTTGATGGGCTTCGATGCAGACCCAGCGGTTGGCTGTATGGTCATCACTGGCAGCGAGAAAGCCTTTGCAGCAGGTGCCGATATCACCGGCATGGCCGCGATGGATTTCATGGATGCCTACAAAGGCGACTTCATCACCCGCAACTGGGAAACCCTGCGCAGCGTAAGAAAGCCGGTGATTGCGGCTGTCAATGGATTTGCCTTGGGGGGTGGTTGCGAGTTGGCGATGATGTGCGACTTCATCATCGCCGCAGAGACCGCCAAGTTCGGACAGCCCGAAATCAAGCTGGGCGTTATTCCCGGCGCGGGCGGCACACAGCGCTTGCCTCGTGCGGTGAGCAAGGCCAAGGCCATGGATCTGGTGCTGACCGGTCGCATGATGGACGCTGCGGAGGCCGAGCGTGCGGGCTTGGTCTCGCGCGTCGTACCGTCAAGTGACTTGCTTGCAACCGCCTTGGCCGCCGCGCAGCAGGTGTGCGAATTCAGCGGCCCCAGCGTGATGATGGCCAAGGAATGTGTGAACCGCGCTTTTGAGGGTTCCCTCTCCGACGGCCTGTCCTACGAGCGGCGCCTGTTTCATTCTCTCTTTGCGACACAAGACCAAAAAGAGGGCATGGACGCATTCATCAATAAACGTAAGCCCAGCTTCAAGCACCGCTGATGGTTGGCAATCGCACCGCCCCAAGAGAGTTTTTGCAGCGGATGTTCAGCGCGGTGATTGACTGTGCGCAGCCAGCACGGTGCATCTCACCCCACTTGCCGTCGCCGCCCAAGGGGAGACTCCTGGTGATCGGCGCCGGTAAGGCGTCCGCGGCGATGGCGCAAGCGGTGGAGGCGTCTTGGCTGGGGGTGATATCGGATCTCTCGGGCTTGGTCGTGACGCGCTACGGCCACGCGGTGTCCTGCCAACACATAGAGGTTGTTGAGGCCGGGCACCCGATACCCGATGAATCCGGTCTTACCGCGGCGCAGCGAATGCTTGGTTTGGTGCAAGGCTTGCACGAGA
>JBJTHI010000339.1:0-16749 GCA_046094425.1 Burkholderiales bacterium
TTTATTGGGTTCCTGTATTTGATAATTCATCTAGTCCAAATATCATCCCTCGATCAAATTCGACGACTCGATGCACCCATCCGAGTTTTTCTCTTATCTGGATTGATTGCACTCCCCGTTATTTCAGGGCGACCATTGCAGGATTATAAATCTGCATTTGCAATTTCTGGAATTACTTTTGGCGTGATCACGATTTTCCAATTCATGGAAAACAATCAAGCAGGTAGATATTTTGGATTTTATGGCTATCACAATCTCATGGCTTTGGCCGCACTTACCAATACCATCACACTGCTGTGGCTGCTCAAAGAAAAGGTCTATGGAATTGAAAAATACTTGATATTAATTGGAATTTTAGGAGGCATCACTGCCTGCCTGCTCTCAGGGACGAGAGCCTCATGGATTTTAATTATTATAACGATGACCTTTTATTTGGCAAATCACAAAGAATACGATATATCTAAAAGATTGACAACAGTGCTGTTTTGCATCTTATTTTTTGTCGGGACTGTATTGCTTCTAGATTCATTTGATGCTCGTTTTCAATCCACAATAACTGACATCAACAACATATCAAATGGCGACCGCTCCGGCTCAATTGGCTTACGGCTGACCATGGCTGAAATGGCGTTCAGTAGAATTGCAGAACACCCATGGATCGGAAATGGATTGAGCGATTTCCATCAAGAAATCACTCGCTGGGCCGACTCCAGAAATATGCCAGCCGATGCAATGGAGCGAGGTTTTCAAAACTCGCACCATCAATTCCTGCACTGGGCACAGTCTTTGGGCATTCCGTGCGCAGTCCTAGCGACATATATGTTGCTTGTTTGGCCACTGAAGATTGGAAAAAGCGTGCAAGACATTTCCAGCAAACTATTGAAAATCTTCGTTTTTGTTTGTTTGCTCTTCTTTGTCACGGAAGCGGTATTGGATAGGCACCATGGCAGCATGTGGTACGCGGCACACTTGGGGCTGCTGCTAGGGTTTGTATTGCACGCACGACAAAAATCGTCCCCGCAAGAGTCAGTCGTAGACGCGTTGACCTGAGGATCAAACCGTGCCAGAACCAGCCGTCACCCCAAGCAGCTTGACACCCTCGGCGCGAAGATTGTTTGGCTTTGTGAAGCCACACAAGTGGGGCCTGCTCGCCTCCACATTGGCTTTTTTGCTCGCCTCGGCCACGGAACCCTTAATTCCAATCTTGCTGACCAAGGTACTGGACAAGGGTTTTGGAAGTGAACTGAGTTTTCCAATTTGGATGGTGCCCATCGCATTGATTGCGTTGTTTGCAGCACGCGGCTTGTTCACCTTTTGTGGCAGTTACCTGCTGAGTCGAGTGGCGTCCCGCACGGTACTCGATGTCCGTACGGCGCTCATCCAATCACTGATCCGTGCAGATGCTCGTTTGTACGCCCGGGTCAGCCCGGCGGAAGCGGTTTCTAAAGTAGTTAGCAATCCACAGGAAATGACAGGTTTGATGGGTGGTGCGTTCACCACCATATTGCGTGATGGCACGACAACCCTGGCCATGGTGGTCTACCTCTTCTATGTGAACTGGCAGTTGACATTGATTGCACTGGTCACTCTTCCATTGCTCAGTTACGCGGTTCGGCGCATTCACAAGCGAGTGAAATCTTTGGGCGGGCAGGCATACGACTCGCAAATGAGGCTGGTGTCCGTTGTGGACGATATCGCCCGTGCTTGGCGGGTCGTGCGCACCTTCGATGCTGGGGAATGGGAGGCGCAACGTTTTCGACGCGAGGCGGCCCAATTGCAGCGTTTGACATTAAAAAACGCCGCCTCCTCCGCACTGATGAGCCCCGTCTCGCAACTCATTGCCAGCTTAGGAATTGCCACCATCTTGACGCTGGCCCTGGTTCACGCGCGACAAGACGGAACCACGGTAGGAGAATTCGCAGGCTTTATCACTGCCATGCTGCTCCTGGTATCCAAGGCCAGGCACCTGAGTGACGTGTCACAGCCCATCGTCGCCGGTCTGATAGTTGCACGCGGTTGCTTCGAGCTGTTGGACGCACAAGAGGAAACCGACTCCGGAACAAAGGTGCTGGAAAAATGTCGAGGATCTCTGGACTTGAGAGATCTCACCGTGATTTACCCTCGAGCTCAATCACCTGCGCTAGATCGCATCAGTTTAAGCATCGAAGCTGGCCAAACAATTGCACTCGTCGGGGCATCTGGCTCCGGAAAAACAACGGTGGTCAATTCTTTGCTTGGTTTTCTGCACCCGCAAGGCGGACAAATCCTGTTGGACGGGATTGACATCCTCAGCCTTAGAAAATCTTCACTGCGCAAACAGTTCGCCGTGGTTTCCCAAGACATTGTTTTGTTTGACGGCAGCATAGGCGACAACGTGGCCTATGCCCAGGCACAAGATAAGCAAAAACTGGAGCAATGCCTCAAAGCCGCCAATTTATGGGAGTTTGTATCCGAGCAGCCTGAAGGCATAGATGCCTCGATTGGCGCCAATGGCAGCAAGTTGTCGGGTGGTCAAAGACAACGCCTGGCTATAGCGCGTGCGCTTTACAAAGACGCCAAGATTTGGGTATTTGACGAGGCCACCTCTGCGCTAGACACCGAGTCTGAGCGTGTGGTTCAACAATCTATTGAGCAGTGGCACGGAGACAAAACCTTGGTGCTTATTGCTCACCGTTTGAGCACGGTGCGCCGCGCAGACTGCATTTACGTGCTGTCTCAAGGGCGAGTTGCCGAGTCGGGTCGACATGAGGATCTCATGGCCCAAGACGGCTTGTACGCCAGCATGGTTCGCGCTCAGGCCATGGAGTAGGTGGCACCCTCGCAACCTGCGGCGATGCCCGTCACCACAAATTCAGCGAGCCGGTTTCGCGCGATGCATCACCAACCAGCGCGGGGTTTTGAAGCGCACAATGCTCCAGTAAAGCAGCACATAACCCACCATGAACAAAAACAAAAACAGCGTGAGCATGGCGGTGTTGTTCCACCAAATAACGCTAGGCACCACCGAGCTCAGGCACAGCAGCCAAAGATAGGGCGAGGTCATGGCATTACGCACCGTTTGTTGGGGCTGATGCGGTAATTTGGAGATGGGTTGCTGCGCAGGCCAACGCACCACGCGGCGATGCAAGAGGCTGTGCAAATGAATGCCATCGGCCAAGCCCGCCGCGACCCCTTTGAGGACGCGGCGGCGGTAAATGGTGAACAAGGTTTCAAAAATTGGGTAAGCACACAGCGCCAGTGGAAAAAGGGAAGACACCTCTTCATTGCGTGCCACGAGCAAAATGCTGAGTTCTGCCAAAACGAAACCCAGTAAATATGCCCCGCCATCACCCAAAAAAATACGGCCCGAAGGGTAGTTCCAAATAAAAAACCCGAGCGCTGCACCCGCCATGATCAGAGCCGAGGTCACCACAAAACCGTCTTGCACCTCAAAACCAATGTAGACCAAAGCCGTCATCATCAACAACACACACATTGACGCCAAGCCGTTGAAGCCATCGATGATGTTGGTAGCATGCGCCACGCCGGTCACGCACAACACCGTGAGGGCAACCGCAAACGGTGTGTAGACCACCAAGTCGTCAATTCCAGGAATCGCCGTTCGGCGCACCACCGCATCGAGCAACCAAACCGCCAAACAAGCCGACACGGCGGTGAAAATAAGGCGCTGGCGAGGCGTGACGCTTTTGGTGAGGTCTTCAGCCAAACCCGCTGCGAACGCAGGGAAACTGGCCACCAACAACAGCCACATCGGGCCAGTCTCGGTGGATTGGGTGAGTTGAACAAACAACAAACCCGCCACGATCGCCACAAACACACCCACGCCACCAATACGCGGCACAGGGTGAGAGTGAAATTTTTGCGGCCCGCTCATGTCGTGGTCTGCCGACAACACGGCATGCTTAGACGCTGACCACACCACCAGCCAGGTCATCAAAAGCGAAGCAACAAAACTGAATGCCAGTGCAGCCATGGAAGGGGTCTCAAAGGGCGCAACTTTGGATTATGACAGGCCGCGATACAAAAACCTTGTACGGAATTGCGTCAAATTGCTAGAGAGCAACACGTCGACGGAACTTCATTGATACCCAAACTAGCCGTGAGCGACTACTTGACTACTTGTCAGCCCGAGCGGGCCCGTGCGCCAGTTGAGACATTGGGCTAAGTGACATGTGACATCAGTCGGCCACAGCAAGATGTCGGCGAGAGCTAGGAAACCTCTGCAAAACCCGTCGTGGATGCCGAGCGTTCGGAACGGGATGGGCTGCAAGGCGAGTTCCGCAGCACACAGCCCAGTATTGGCAACGAAGTCAACGCCGCAGACCGCCTGAGTTCGACCGATTCGGGGCCGCGAGGGGTTTTGCAGAGCTTCCCTAGCGTCAAGAACTTCCGTCAGTGCTTCAACAAATCCCCCGTCGCCGCAGGCTCTGCTGCCACGGCTGGCTTTTCTTCCACCTTGGCGGGTTCTTCATCCGGCAAGGCTTCGGGCATGGATTCGAGAGCCACGGCCAGCACCTGGTCGAACCATTTCACCGGAACGATCTCGAGTTGGTTCTTCACGTTCTCGGGAATGTCTTGCAGGTCTTTGACGTTTTCTTCCGGGATGAGCACCGTTTTGATGCCGCCTCGGTGGGCGGCCAGCAGTTTTTCCTTCAGGCCGCCGATGCCGGTGACTTCACCGCGCAGGGTGATTTCGCCTGTCATCGCCACATCGGCCTTGACGGCGATGCCGGTGAGCGCGGAGACAAAAGCCGTGGCCATGGCGGCGCCGGCGCTGGGGCCGTCTTTGGGGGTGGCGCCGTCGGGCACGTGGATGTGGATGTCGCGTTTCTCGAACAGTTCGTCTTTGATGCCCAGGCGGCGCGAGCGGCTGCGCACCACGGTGCGGGCGGCTTCGACCGACTCTTTCATCACATCGCCCAGAGAGCCGGTGCGTGAGATCACGCCCTTGCCGGGCATCACCGCCGCTTCAATGGTGAGCAAATCGCCGCCCACCTCGGTCCAGGCCAAACCCACCACTTGGCCGATTTGGTTTTGTTTTTCGGCACGGCCAAAGTCGTGTTTGCGCACGCCAAGGAAGTCGTTGAGGTTGTCGTCTGTGACCACCACTTTGCCTTCGTATTGCTTGAGCTGTATGCCCTTGACCACCTTGCGGCAGATCTTGGAGATTTCACGCTCGAGCGAACGCACGCCAGCTTCACGTGTGTAGTAACGAATGATGGCGCGCACCGCTGCTTCGGTGACTTCCATCTCTTCGTCTTTCACGCCGTTGTTCTTGGCTTGTTTGGGGAGCAAATACTTCTGCGCAATGCTGACTTTTTCGTCTTCGGTGTAGCCCGAGAGGCGTATCACTTCCATGCGATCGAGCAAGGCCGGGGGAATGTTCATCGAGTTGGAGGTGGCGATGAACATGGTGTCGGACAAGTCGAAATCGACCTCGACATAGTGGTCGCCGAAGGTGTGGTTTTGCTCGGGGTCAAGCACTTCCAGTAAGGCGCTCGATGGGTCACCTCGGAAGTCCATGCCGAGTTTGTCGATTTCGTCCAGCAGGAACAAAGGGTTGCGCGTGCCAACTTTGGACAGGCTTTGGAGCACCTTGCCCGGCATGGAGCCGATGTAGGTACGGCGGTGGCCGCGAATTTCGGCTTCATCACGCACGCCACCCAAGGCCATGCGCACGAATTTGCGGCCGGTGGCGCGGGCTACCGATTGGCCGAGGGAGGTTTTACCCACGCCAGGAGGGCCCACCAAACACAGAATGGGTGACTTCACCTTGTCCACGCGCTGCTGCACCGCGAGGTATTCCAGGATGCGTTCTTTGACTTTGTCCAGGCCAAAGTGGTCTTCGTTCAACACCGCCTCGGCCAAAGCCAAGTCGTGTTTGATCTTGGTCTTTTTGGACCAAGGCAGGTTCACCAAGGTGTCGATGTAGTTGCGCACCACGGTGGCTTCGGCCGACATGGGGGACATGAGCTTGAGTTTTTTGAACTCGGCGTCCACCTTTTTGCGCGCCTCTTTGGGCATTTTGGCGGCAATGATTTTCTTTTCCAGCTCCTCCATGTCGGCGCCTTCTTCGCCGTCACCAAGTTCTTTCTGGATGGCCTTGACCTGCTCGTTCAGGTAGTACTCACGCTGGCTCTTCTCCATTTGGCGCTTGACGCGGCCACGAATGCGCTTTTCAACTTGCAGAATGTCAACTTCGTGCTCCAACTGCTCCAGCAGTTTTTCCAGGCGTTTGTCCACCACGAACAAGTCGAGCACAGCCTGTTTGTTTTCCAGCTTCAGGGGCAGGTGGGCGGCGATGGTGTCGGCCAAGCGACCTGCATCGTCAATGCCTGCGATGGAGGTGAGAATTTCCGGGGGAATTTTTTTGTTGAGTTTGACGTATTGGTCAAACTGCTGGGTCACGGCGCGGCGCAGGGCTTCGATCTCGGGTTTGGTGTCGGTGGGTGGCGGCACCGGCGTTACATTGGCCACAAAGTAGTCGCCGTTGTCGCTGATTTTGTGGGTGTTGGCGCGCTGTATGCCTTCCACCAGCACCTTCACGGTGCCGTCCGGCAGTTTGAGCATTTGCAGGATGCTGGAGACACAGCCCACATCGAACATGTCTTCAGGTCGAGGTTCGTCTTTGCCTGCGGCTTTTTGTGCCACCAACATGATTTGACGACCGGCTTCCATCGCTGCTTCCAAGGCTTTGATGGATTTGGGGCGGCCCACAAAGAGAGGAATCACCATGTGGGGGAAAACCACCACGTCACGCAAGGGCAGGAGCGGCAGGGTGATGGGTTCGGCGGGGAGGATGGGATGTCCAGACATGAAGAGACCTTTCTAATCTCAAACCCATGTAGGGCTTGAGTGTTCAATTGCAAGTGACCACCGGGTGAGTACCGACCCCGGCTCAAGTCAGGCGCTGGCTTTCACGTCGCGGTAAACCAGCAGCGGTTTAGCCTCTTCTTCAATCGTGTGTTCGTCAAGCACGACCTTGGCCACACCTTCCAAGTTGGGCAAGTCAAACATCGTGTCGATCAAACTCGCTTCCATGATGGAACGCAAACCGCGCGCCCCGGTTTTGCGAGCCAGGGCCTTGCGGGCAATGGCCGTGAGCGCGGAGGGGCGGAACTCCAGTTCCACCCCATCCATCGAGAACAATTTTTGGTACTGCTTGACCAATGCGTTCTTGGGTTCGGTCAAGATTTGCACCATAGCGTCTTCGGTCAACTCACCCAAAGTCGCCACCACGGGCAGGCGGCCCACCAGCTCGGGAATCAAACCGAACTTGATCAAGTCTTCCGGCTCCACCTCGCGGAACACCTCGCTCACTTTGCGCTCGCTCTTGGTTTTCACCGTGGCGCCAAAACCGATGCCTGATTTTTCCGAGCGGTTTTGAATCACTTTTTCCAAACCGTCAAACGCGCCACCGCAAATAAAGAGGATGTTGGTGGTGTCGATTTGCAAAAAGTCTTGGTTGGGGTGCTTGCGACCGCCTTGCGGCGGCACCGAGGCCATGGTGCCTTCGACCAATTTGAGCAGGGCTTGCTGCACGCCCTCGCCCGACACATCGCGGGTGATGGAGGGGTTGTCGGCTTTGCGGGAAATTTTGTCGATCTCGTCGATGTAAACAATGCCACGCTGGGCTTTTTCTACATCGTAGTTGCAGTTTTGCAGCAACTTTTGAATGATGTTTTCAACGTCTTCACCCACATAACCGGCTTCGGTCAGGGTGGTGGCGTCGGCAATCACGAAGGGCACGTTGAGTAGGCGCGCCAAGGTTTGCGCGAGCAAGGTTTTGCCCGAGCCGGTGGGGCCGATCAAGAGAATGTTGCTCTTGGACAGCTCAATCTCGTCTTTGGCGCGGCTCATGTGTTTGAGCCGCTTGTAGTGGTTGTACACCGCCACCGACAAAATTCGTTTGGCCGGTTCTTGGCCGATCACGTAGTTGTCGAGGCTGGCCTTGATTTCGCTGGGCAGCGGCAAGTCGGTTTTGGCCGCCTTCGCATCGGGCGCTTCAGCGGGTACTTCATCACGGATGATGTCGTTGCACAGCTCAATGCATTCGTCGCAAATGAAGACCGACGGCCCTGCGATGAGTTTTTTCACCTCGTGCTGGCTTTTGCCGCAGAAGGAGCAATACAGAACTTTTTCGCTCGAAGAGCCTTTTTTGTCGGCCATAAAAAGACGCTCGGAAATAAGTGAAATCTGCTGTCGATGATAGTTCAATTAAAAACAGGGCCAAGGGGGTGATTTAGGCCCTGATTTGCTGTCAATTCAGCCGGTTTTATCGGCTTTTTGTCAAACCCGCTTGGTCAGCACCTGATCGATCAAACCGTACTCTTTGGCTTGCTCGGGGTCTAGGAAGAAGTCGCGTTCCATGTCAGCTTGGATTTTCTCCAAGGGCTGGCCGGTGCGCTCGGCATAAATGCGGTTGAGCTGCTCGCGGGTTTTCAAAATCTCCCGGGCGTGAATTTCAATGTCGGTGGCCTGGCCCTGCGCGCCGCCCGAAGGCTGGTGAATCATGATGCGCGAGTTGGGCAGAGCAAAACGTTTGCCTTTGGCACCGGCCATCAGCAGGAAAGAGCCCATGCTGGCCGCCATGCCCATGCATAGCGTGGAGACCTGGGGTTTGATGAACTGCATGGTGTCGAAAATCGACATGCCTGCGCTCACGGAACCACCGGGGGAGTTGATGTAAAAAGAAATGTCCTTGTCGGGGTTTTCGCTCTCCAAGAACAAGAGCTGGGCCACCACCAGGTTGGCCGATTGGTCGTTGACAGGCCCCACCAAAAAAATCACCCGCTCTTTGAGCAAACGCGAGTAAATGTCGTAGGCACGCTCGCCTCGGCCCGACTGCTCAATCACCATGGGCACCATGCCCAAACCTTGTGTGTCTAACGCGCTCATCAATGATCCTTTGTGACTGGTTGGGTTACACGGGTGAAGTATGCATGTGGGGAGAGATTATCCCGTCACAAGGGGCATCTTCTCCAAGTCTGCGTCACCCAAAACAACAAGGCGCTGACTTTTCAGTGCAGCGCCTTGGAATTCAGGAGGAGATGGCTCCGATCAAGACGCCATCAACTCCTCAAACGGCATGGCTTTGTCGGTGACTTTGGCCTTGGACAACACAAACTCGGCAACGTTGTTTTCAATCACCACCGCCTCCACTTCCGCCATACGCTGGCGGTCGCTCAGGTAATAACGAACCACCTCGGCGGGCTTTTCATAGCTTTGGGCCAACTCTTCCAGGTGGGCTTGCAATTGCTCGGGCTTGGCTTGCAAGTTGTTGGCACGCACCAGTTCTGCCACCACCAAGCCCAAACGCACGCGGCGTTCGGCTTGCACTTGGAACACCTCGCCGGGGATTTCGGCTTTGTCGGCGTCTTTCACGCCGCGTTTCTTGAGGTCAGCCCGCGCGGCTTCCACCATGCGGTCAATTTCACCTTGCACCAAGGCTTTGGGTACATCGAGTTCAGCCACTTTGAGCACTGCGTCCAGCACCGAAGCTTTGTTGCGCGCTTGCACGCGGAACTTGGCTTCACGCTCCAGGTTTTTCTTGATGTCGGCACGCAAACCGGCCAAAGAGCCGTCGGCCACGCCCAGGGCCTTGGCGAAAGCCTCGTTCACTTCAGGCAGGTTTTGAACTTCAATCTTCTTCACCGTGACCAAAAAGTCGGCTTCCTTGCCAGCCACTTCTTTGCCGTGGTAGTCGGCGGGGAATTGCAGCGGGAAGGTTTTGGACTCACCCGACTTCATGCCACGCACCGCGCTGTCAAAGGCTTCCAGCATTTGGCCTTCGCCAATCAGGAACTGAAACCCTTCTGCTTTGCCGCCTTCGAAGGGCACGCCGTCGAGCTTGCCTTCAAAGTCGATCGTCACACGGTCGCCCACGGCAGCAGCCTCGGCAGCAGGGCGCTGTGCGAAGGTGCGGCGCTGTTTGCGCAGAATTTCAATGGTTTTATCGATGCCGTCTTCAGACACATCGGCGCTCACACGCTCGACTTCGGCCGTGGACAGGTCGCCCAGTTTCACTTCGGGGTAAACCTCAAACACCGCGTCAAAAGCCATTTGGCCTGGTGCCTCGGCGTTGGGCTCTTTTTCGCTGATGCGGGGCACACCGGCCACACGCAGTTTGGCTTCGGTGGCGGCATCCACAAAGGCTTGGCCAACTTTGTCGTTCATGACTTCGTACTGCACCGAGTAGCCATAACGCTGGGCCACCACGCTCATGGGCACTTTGCCGGGACGAAAACCATCGGCCTTGACGGTTCGGGCCAATTTTTTCAAGCGGGATTCAACCTCGCCTTGAATGCTGTCGGCAGCCAATGTCAGGGTGATGCGGCGCTCTAGTTTCTCTAGGGTTTCAACGGTAACGGCCATGGTGTGAATAACTTTCTATCTGCTGTGAATTTGCTTTAAATACTGTGGTGCGCGGGGGGGGACTCGAACCCCCACACCATTGCTGGCGTCAGGACCTAAACCTGGTGCGTCTACCAATTTCGCCACCCGCGCCTGCGACAAATCACGAGGCTTTCGCAAAAACTCGCAAAACACCCCGTCAAACTGAATCGAAATCGGAAAACCGAGCATTTTAACGCTCTGAACAATGGCTGAGGCAACAGCCTCGGTCAAAAACGACTTTGACCTTGAAATGTCCGAGCAACCCCACGGCAACAGAAGGACGACCGAGGCCGCAAGACACAGTCCAATCGCTCGGCCTTGCCATCAGGGAAACCGTGATGAAACTTTTGCGATGACATCACGATACTGAGGGACTCAATCCCGATAGGAGGCCGTGTATGAAACTCAAGACATTGTTTTTTTGTGCGCTACTGGCAACAGGCGCAACCGCCCTGCAGGCCAAAACCTTCAAGTGGTCCAGCGCCAGCGACATTGCGACCTGGGACATTCATTCGCAGAACAACAACCTACAAAACTTTGTGCATCAGGCGGTGTACGAGGGATTGGTTTATTACAACAGCCGAACCTTCAAGGTGGAGCCCGTTCTGGCCACGTCGTGGAAAGAAATATCCCCCACACAAATGCGTTTCACCCTACGCAGTGGTGTGAAGTTTCATGACGGCAGCACCTTCACCGCCGACGATGCGGTGTTCTCCCTGCAGCGCGCCATGACCGCGCCGTCCAATTTCACGCCTTACACCTTGGGTTTCGACAAAATCGTGAAGGTCAATGCCAACACCATCGATGTGTTCACCAAAGACCCCAACCCGGTGCTGCTCAACCAAATGACCGAACTGCGCATGATGAGCAAGGCCTGGGCCGAGAAGAACAACTCAGTCACCGCCAAAGACATCAAAACCCAGGCCGAGAACTTTGCTCACCGCAATACCAACGGCACCGGACCCTTCACCCTCAAAGAATGGTTACCAGACCAAAAACTCGTGCTTACCAAGAACCCCGCCTGGTGGGGCAAGTCCGAGGGCAATGTGACCGAGATTGTTTACACGCCCGTCAAAGCCGTGGCCACCCGCATGGCGGCGCTACTGTCGGGTGAGGTGGACTTGGTGCTAGACCCCAGCCCCCAAGACCTGCCCCGCGTGCGCTCAACCCCCGGCCTCAAGGTGATTGACGGCGTAGAGAACCGGACCATCTTTTTCGGCATGGATCAGTTCCGCGACGAGCTGGTGGGCAGCAACATCAAGGGCAAAAACCCCTTGAAAGACTTGCGCGTGCGCAAGGCCCTTTACCAAGCGATTGATGCCGACGCCATCACCCGCGTCACCATGCGCGGCTTGGGCCAACCCACCGGTGCCTTGGTGGCCCCCCAAGTCAATGGCTGGACGCCTGGCGTTCACAAACGCCACCCCTTCAATGTCGAGGCTGCGAAAAAACTGATGGTAGACGCGGGCTACCCCGACGGCTTCGAGGTGGACTTCGCCTGCCCCAACAACCGATACATCAACGACGAACAAATTTGCCAAGCCGTGACCGCCATGTGGTCGCGCATCGGTGTCAAAGCCAAACTGCGCACCCTGCCCCTGGTGAGTTATTTCCCCATGATTCAGCGTTACGAAGCCAGCATCTATATGCTGGGCTGGGGCGTGCCCACCTTTGATGCCATGTACAGCTTGCAATCCCTGACACGCTCCGTCGGCGGTGGCGGTGACGGCAACTACAACGTGGGCCGTTACAGCAACCCGCAAATGGACGCCCTGGTGGAGCGCGCCAAAAAAGAAACCGATTTGAAGTTACGCACCGAGTTGCTCACCAAAGCGTTGCAGTTGCAAAACGACGACGTATCGCACATCCCGCTGCACAACCAGGTGATCCCCTGGGCGATGAAGAAAAACATCGACGTGGTGCACCGCGCCGACAACCGCCTGGATTGGCGTTTGATCAAGGTGAATTGACCAGGCTGAGTTGACCGGACGCAGCCTGCGCTGCGCCCGGTTATTTCAACCACGCAGCAGTACATGTTCGCATTCATCGTTCGGCGTTTGGCGCAAGCGATCGTGGTGATGGTCACCGTGGCGCTGATTTCCTTCGTGCTATTTCAGTACGTGGGCGACCCCTTGGTCTACCTGCTGGGCCAAGACGCCACGCCAGAACAAGTGGCCAAGTTGCGCGGCGAGTTGGGGTTGGACAGGCATTTTTTGGTGCAGTTTGGACATTTCCTGGCCAATGCGGCCCAGGGTGAATTTGGCATCAGCTTGCGCCAAGGCACCAAGGTGTCCACTCTGATTGCCGAGCGTTTTCCCGCCACGCTGGAGTTGGCTCTGGTTGCAGCCATGCTGTCGCTGGCAGTGGGCGTACCGATGGGCATTTATGCCGCGCTCAAGCGCGGCACCTTGGTAAGCCAACTTTTCATGACCGTGTCGCTATTGGGTGTGTCCTTGCCCACGTTTTTGATCGGCATCATGCTCATCCTGGTGTTTGCCGTGACCCTGGGTTGGCTCCCTAGTTTTGGGCGTGGTGGCGTAGTGCAGTTCGATGGCTGGAGTACGAGTTTGTTCACCGCCAAGGGCTGGCAACACCTGTTATTGCCGGCCATTACCTTGGCCACCCATCACCTCACCCTGATCATGCGTTTGGTGCGAGCAGAAATGCTGGAGGTGCTGCGCACCGACTACATCAAGTTCGCGCGCGCCCGGGGCCTGAGCAACCGCGCCATTCATTTTGGCCACGCATTAAAGAACACCCTCGTGCCAGTCATGACCATCACCGGTTTGCAACTCGGTGGTTTGATCGCCTTTGCCATCATCACCGAAACCGTGTTCCAGTGGCCAGGCATGGGTTTGCTATTCATTCAAGCCGTGACCTTCGCCGACATTCCCGTCATGGCGGCCTATCTGTGCTTGATCGCGCTGATTTTTGTGGTGATCAACTTGGTGGTGGACTTGCTTTATTTCGCCGTTGACCCACGTTTGCGCGTGGACAAGGCTTCCGGGCATTGAGACCAAAGAACATGCGTTTGAACACCCTCATCACACGCTGGTGGAATGGCGACGTGGCCTACAGCTTTCGCAGCTCGCCCGTGGCCATGTTCGCGGCGGCCTTGGCTTTGGTCTGTGTGGTGTGTGCGGTGTTTGCCCCGTGGATAGCACCCCACAACCCGTTTGACCTCACCACGCTGCAACTGGACAACGCCCGTTTGCCGCCGGCCTGGAGCGAAGGTGGCAAGGCCAGCTTTTTTCTCGGCACGGACGACCAAGGGCGCGACATTCTCTCGGCTCTGATGTATGGCGCACGAATTTCACTGGCGGTGGGTTTGGCATCGGTGTTGCTGTCGCTGCTGGTGGGCGTGAGTTTTGGGCTCTTGGCCGGCTTTCTGGGTGGTTGGGTGGATGGTTTGTTGATGCGGCTGTGTGATGTGATGCTCTCTTTCCCCGCCATCTTGGTCGCACTCTTGATCGCTGGCGTAGGGCGTGCTTTGTTTCCAAACGCGCATGCCTCACTGGCCTTTGGTGTGTTGATTCTGTCCATCACGCTCACAGGCTGGGTGCAATACGCCCGAACGGTGCGTGGCTCTACCCTGGTGGAGCGCAACAAGGAATATGTTCAAGCGGCACGGGTCACCGGCGTGTCGCCCCTGCGCATCATGCGCAAACATGTGCTGCCCAATGTGCTGGGGCCGGTCTTGGTCTTGGCCACCATACAGGTCGCCACCGCCATCATCACCGAGGCCACTTTGAGTTTTTTGGGTGTGGGTGCGCCGCCCACCTCGCCCTCACTGGGTACCTTGATCCGGGTGGGCAATGACTACCTGTTCTCGGGCGAGTGGTGGATCACGATTTTTCCGGGGGCCATGCTGGTCATCATCGCCCTGAGCGTGAATTTGCTCGGCGACTGGCTGCGTGACGCCCTTAACCCGCGTTTGCGATGACTGCTCGTTGCCCACATCCATGAGCCTTCTGGAAGTCAACAACCTGGTAGTGGAGTTTCCATCGCGGCACGGCACCTTGCGTGCTTTGGATCAGGTGTCGTTCAAGATTGAAGCGGGGGAAATTTTGGGCATAGTGGGTGAGTCGGGCGCAGGCAAGTCGCTCACAGGGGCGGCCATCATCGGTTTGCTGGAACCACCGGGCCGGGTCGCCAGCGGTGAAATTTTGTTGGACGGCAGGCGCATCGACAACCTGCCCTACGAAGAGATGCGCAAAATTCGTGGCCGCAGCATAGGCGCCATTTTTCAAGACCCGCTCACTTCGCTGAACCCCTTGTATTCGGTGGGCCGCCAGTTGATCGAAACCATTACCACCCACCTGCCTCTGAATGCCAAACAAGCCCGTGAGCGCGCCATTTCGCTGCTGAACGACACCGGCATCCCCGCTGCCTCGCAGCGCATTGACCACTACCCCCACCAATTCAGTGGCGGCATGCGCCAGCGTGTGGTGATTGCACTGGCCTTGGCCGCCGAGCCCCGGCTCATCGTGGCCGACGAGCCCACCACGGCGCTAGATGTATCCATTCAAGCGCAAATCATCACCCTGCTCAAAACCCTGTGCAAAGAGCGGGGAGCGGCAGTCATGCTCATCACCCATGACATGGGCGTGATCGCCGAAACCTGCGACCGCGTGGCCGTGATGTATGCCGGCCGCGTGGCAGAGATGGGCCCGGTGCATGCAGTCATCAACCACCCTGCCCATCCTTACACCGAAGGCCTGATGGGCTGCATTCCCGACATGACGCAGGACAGAGAGAAACTGCACCAAATCGATGGCGCCATGCCGCGCCTGAACGCCATTCCTGCAGGCTGTGCCTTCAATCCGCGCTGTGAGAAAGTTTTTGACAAATGTCTGCAGACTCGGCCAGAACTTTTCCCTGCAGGAGCGACACAGGCCGCTTGTTGGCTGCACCATGATGGAAACAGGCCATGACGCAGCCAACCCAGCCACTCGTGCGCGCCACCGACCTGGCCATGACCTTCGATGTGTCTGCCCCCTGGCTCAACCGCGTGCTGGAGCGCCAACCGCGTTTGCTGCTCAAAGCCGTGGACGGCGTGAGTTTCGAGATTGAACGCGGCAAAACACTGGCTTTGGTGGGTGAGTCGGGCTGCGGGAAAAGCACCGTAGCGCGGCTTTTGGTGGGTCTGTACCAACCCACACGCGGTGGTTTTGAGTTTGACGGCCAAGACGCGCACGCAGCCTTCAAAGCAACCGATGGGCTCAAGCTACGCCGCCGCATCCAAATGGTGTTCCAAGACCCCTATGCCAGTTTGAATCCGCGCTGGACGGTGAACGACATCATTGCCGAGCCCTTGCTCGAACATGGCCTGATGCGTTTGGGCGATGAATTGGACGCGCGCCTGGGTGAGTTGCTGACCGCTGTAGGTTTGTCTAGCCTGGATCGTGTCAAGTTTCCTCACCAGTTTTCTGGCGGACAGCGCCAGCGTATTTCGATCGCCCGGGCCTTGGCCACACAACCTGATTTTTTGGTCTGCGACGAACCCACCTCGGCCCTGGACGTGAGCGTGCAAGCCCAGGTGCTCAACATCATGAAAGACCTGCAACGCCAACACGCCCTCACCTACCTCTTCATCTCACACAACTTGGCCGTGGTGCGCCATGTGAGCGACCAAGTGGGGGTGATGTACCTAGGCGGTTTGGTGGAGATGGGCGACAAACACGTTTTGTTCGACAGCCCACGCCACCCCTACACCCGCATGCTGCTCGACGCCATTCCCAAAATGCACGACACCGGCCGCGCCCGCACCGCAGTGGCCGGTGAAGTGCCCAACCCCTTGAACCCACCCAGCGGCTGCGCCTTCCACCCCCGCTGCCCCCACGCCAACGCGCGTTGCCGCAGTGAAAAACCAGTCATGCAAGCGGTAGGTGCCATGCGCGTGGCTTGCCACGCGGTGAGTGAGGGAAGAATTTAGGGCCTGTCACCCACGCAGCGTCTGGTTAAAAAACGCCAGCGTGCGATCCCAAGCCAGTTTGGCGGCAGCGGCATCGAAGCGGGGCGTGGTGTCGTTGTTAAAACCATGCTGGGTGCCCGCCGCATATTGATGGGCGGTGTAACGCACGCCAGCGGCTTTCAATGCGGCCTCGTAAGTTGGCCAAGCGGCGTTGATGCGTTCATCAACCGCCGCAAAGTGAATCAACAGTGGGGCCTTGATCTTCACCGCTTCCTCCGCGGGCGGATGGTTGCCATAGAACCTATTTTCCTCAGTTACCCCGATATAAGCTGCCGAAAACGTAGACTCCATGCGGGTTAGCGAACGATTTAAGGAGCCACCAATTGGGTGAAGAGTCATTGACACAGAAACACAGCACTCAGGCCTGTCAAGAGGCCATC
>JBJTHI010000340.1:0-15248 GCA_046094425.1 Burkholderiales bacterium
ACGCCTGGGTGAAGAAGGCGCGCGGCCCAAGCGGGTGCGTTTCAAGGCGTTGAAGTAAGGACAAGTTCATGACCAGCCGTTGGCTCGTGGGGATGGTGTTGAGTGTTGGGCTGGCCGGTTGTGCCAGTTGGGGGCCGCCAAAAACCACAGCCACCAGCGCGGCGCCTGCGCCCGCAGCTTTGCCTCCAGCCACTGCGCCCAATGGGCCCACCTCACCTGCTGTGGCATCGCCCCCTGCTTCTGCAACACCCACAACTGCGACCAGCGCTTCTACCGCTGGTTTGCCTGCTTTTGCGCAACTCATCAAAGACGCCCGCAAGATAGACGGCCCACTCACGGCGTGGCAAAAAGACGAAAAGGTTTGGTTGGAGTTGGGGCCCGAGCACTGGGGCCAGCCGTATTTGCTGTCACCCAAACTCAGAACCGGCATGGGCGAGGGCGGGGTGCTGGGCGGGCTCATGGCCAGCATTGGGGGTGGCTTTGGCGGCCAGGTGGTGGAGTTCACGCGCGTCTATAACCAGGTGCGTTTGCTGGCGCGCAATCAAATGGCGGTTGCCACAACTGGCACGCCACAAGCGCGGGCGGTGGAGGTTGCACTCTCGCCGAGCTTGCTGGGCAGCAGTTCGGTCGCCAGCCAGCCCCACCCCGAGCGCAAAACTGTCTTGGTCGAGGCCAACGCCCTGTTCCTGACCGATATGCTGGCCATTGCGCCCTATTTGCAGCGCACCTTTCGCCAAAACTACAACCTGGATGGTCGCCACACGCTGGTGACCGGCGTACGAGCTTCACCCCAAGCTGTAGTGATCGAGACGCTGAATCACTATTACGCGGCGACGCTGGCGTTTCCCCAACCCGGTGCGCCTGTGGTGCCCACGGTGCCCAGCTACTTGCCCGATGCACGCAGTTTGTTCGTGGGTTTGCATTTTTCCCTGGCACCGCTGCCTTCCAACCCCATGGCCAAACGCAAGGCCGATCCTCGCGTGGGCCACTTTGCTCGAACAGTGCTTGATTTCAGCGACGACTTGAACCGTTCGCCTCGCCAGCGGTATGTGAGCCGGTGGCGCCTGGAGCCCAAAGAGCCTGGCATGCCTGTGTCTGAACCCGTGCGACCCATCACCTATTGGATAGACCGCAACGTGCCGCTGAAGTACCGAGCCACGATAGAGGCGGGCATCTTGGAGTGGAACAAAGCCTTCGAGCGCATCGGTTTCAAGAATGCCATTGTGGTCAAGCAGCAGCCTGACGACGCCACATTCGACACGTTGGATCTGGGTGTGGCTTCGGTGCGCTGGATGGTCAATCCCGAGCCGCGTTTTGGCGGCATCGGCCCGCACCATTTGGATCCACGCACCGGCGAAATTTTGGATGCCGACATTGCCATTGAAAGTTTGACGGTTCGGGGCACCCGTGCGTTCGCGGCGCAAATTGTGTTGCCGGGTTTGGCCTCTATTGGCGTACATGGCGTGCATTCCAAAGATGCGGGTCAACCAGGCCACGACCATGCCCTGTGCCTGCATGCCCAGCAGTCCGCCGAACAACTGGCCTATGCCCTGGACGTGCTGGAGGCAAGAGACGACCTCGACCCGGACAGCGCCGAGGTAGAGGAGTTTGTGCAAGCCTATTTGAAAGACCTCACCATGCACGAGGTGGGGCACACCTTGGGGCTGCGGCACAACTTTCGTGCCTCCACTGCTTACAGCGAGGCGCAACTGGCCAGCCCGCGTTTCACCCTAGAAACCGGCACCAGTGGCTCGGTCATGGACTACAACGCGGTGAATCTGAGCGCGCCTGGCAAACCCAAGGTGGCTCCTTTTCAAACCACGCTTGGGCCCTATGACTATTGGGCGATTGAGTACGCCTACAAGCCGATAGCCCATGACAAAGAAGAGGTGGAGCTGCAAAGCATTGCTGCACGCAGCAACCAGCCGGGCTTGGGTTTTGCCACCGACGAAGATGTGTTTTTGGGCCTGGACCCGGAGGTGGCGATGGGCGACCTGGGTGACGACCCCGTGGCCTTTGCCAACAAACGCCTGGCCATTGCGCGTGAAGTGTTCAAGCGCCAAGAAGGCCGCGTGTTGCGAAGCGACCGCGACTACGCTCAATTGCGCCGCTCCTTGAACTTTGCCTTGAATGACGTGGGCCGTTCCGTGAGTTTGTTGGTGCGCCAAATTGCCGGTGTACGCACCTTGCGCGACTATCCCGGCAGCGGGCGCGATCCACTCTTGCCCGTGCCTGCGAGCACCAGCCGACAAGCCCTCTCGTTGGTGACGCAAACGGTCTTTTCTCCCACCGGCTTATCGGTGTCGCCCGCCTTGCAGCGCCGTTTGGCCCCCGACTTTCAAGACCGCGCTGACATTGGTGGCATCACCACGGACTACCCCGTGGCGCAGCGCCTCACCGAGCTGCAACGCGCCACGCTGTCCGTCTTGATGAGCGACGCCATGGCCACTCGCATACTGGATGCACAAGGCAAACAAGACAGCAGCGCCCAGCGTTTCACAGTGGCCGAGCTTTACCGCCACATCGACCAAGCCGTGTGGGCTGAGCTAACGGCCAAGACCGAGGTGTCGGCCCAGCGGCAAGCCCTTCAGCGTGAGTACATCAACCGCTTGGCCGAACTGCTGCTGCGCCCAGGCAGCATGAGCCGGGCCACGGCCCGCACCGTGGTGCGTGAGCAAGCGCTGGGCTTGCTGACACGCTTGTCCAGCGCTCAACGCGCTGCGCCACCCGCATCGGCCAACCGGGCGCATTGGCAAGACTGCCTGGACACCTTGTCCCAAGCCTTGAGCGCCAAATTGCCCCGCGCGGGTGTTTGACCTCCGCTGCGGCGCAGCGTGATTGCGCCGAGGCGCTCAATTGGCCCCTTTTTGTGCCGATATTCCCCGCATGACCTCGTTTGCATGATGCAAAACTTGCATCCAAACCGGGACTGAAACCCGCGTTGCGGGCATTGAGCTGAGAGACATCGTTGGACGCCAGAGGGCCGTTTCATCGCCTACAGGCTTTGTCCAACGCACCGGAGAATGGACATGTGGAATTTGAATTCTTCCTTGGCGCGCCGCCTGGGCCTGGGTTTTGCCAGCGTGCTGGCTTTGCTGCTTTGTATTGCCGCCGTCAGCACCTGGGCGCTGCGCCAAGCGGGCGCTCAAATGACCCAGGTGGTGGAAGTGAACGGCCTGCGGTCGGGTTTGGCCAATGACTTGATGATTGCCATTGGCGACATGGCCACCTCGGTGCGCAGCATCACTTTGTTGACCGACGTGCAGGCCATTGACAAAGAGGTGAAGGGTCTGAAGGATCTGGATGCGCACTATGCCCAGCTCGAAGACGCCTTGGCGGCCAATATACAGGCCAACGCCACATCTGCAGAAGAACAAGCCTTGTTCGACAAACTGGTTGCCGCAGGTAAAAAAACCCGTCCGATGGTGGCCTTGGCGGCTCACCAAGGAGGGCAAGGGGACAACATGTCCTCGGTGATGACGTTGACAGAGCAAGTGGCACCGAATGAATTGGTTTGGCGTAAAACAGTAGCGGAATTCATCGCTGTTCAAAAAGAAAACTCCAAACAAGCTGCGCTTGCTTCCACCCGCAGCCAACACCAAGCCTTGTTGGCCCAAGCGGTGTTGGTCGTGGCCTCGCTGCTGGCCGGTGCCGTGATTGCCTGGCGCATTACTGGCAGCGTGACAGCACCGATCAAACGTGCTGTGGTGGTGGCGCAGCGTATCGCCCAGGGTGACCTCACTTCCAAGATTGAAGTTCGCATCCCAGACGAAACCGGCCACCTATTGGAGGCCATTGGTGCCATGCAAGATCGACTGCGCGGTTTGGTGGGCGAAATCCGGCAAACCGCCAACTCCATCCAAGTGGCCAGCGAGGAAGTGGCCTCGGGGAATTTGGATTTGAGTCAACGCACCGAACAAACTTCCAGCAGCTTGCAGCAAGCCGCCTCCAGCATGGATCAACTCACAGGCACGGTGCGCCAAAGCGCGGACTCTGCGCGTCAAGCCAACCAACTTGCCTCATCGGCTGCGGAAGTGGCCGCCAGGGGAGGGGTGGTGGTGTCGCAGGTGGTGACCACCATGGACGACATCAACGCCAGCTCCAAAAAGATCGCTGACATCATCAGTGTGATTGATGGCATCGCCTTTCAGACCAATATCTTGGCCCTGAACGCTGCGGTGGAAGCCGCACGTGCCGGCGAACAAGGGCGCGGTTTTGCTGTGGTGGCTGGCGAAGTGCGCAGCTTGGCGGGTCGCTCTGCCGAAGCGGCCAAAGAAATCAAGAGCCTGATTGGTGCTTCAGTTGAAAAAGTAGAGGGCGGCAGCCGTCTGGTGGCCGATGCCGGTAAAACCATGACAGAAATTGTGGGTTCCGTGCAGCGTGTGTCCGACATCATTGGTGAAATCACGGCCGCCTCCAGCGAACAATCGGATGGCATCAGCCAGGTCAGCGGCTCGGTGAGCCAGCTCGACCAAATGACGCAGCAGAACTCCGCCTTGGTGGAGCAGTCGGCTGCTGCCGCCGAATCACTCAAAGAGCAGGCCCACAACTTGACCCAAATGGTAGATGCCTTCCGCCTCCAGCGTGAAGCACAAGTGGGCTGACCACTTCATATGCGGAATTGTCATGGTTCTTAACTGACGGGAAAACCTGCCGATATTCCATGCATTGAATCCCCAGGGCCAGACCGATACTGGGGTTGAATCTGGAATCAACTACGAGGTTGCCATGTTTCTGAACAAGATCCAATCTGCGTCCATCGCCAAACGTTTGGGTTTCGGCTTTGCTTGTGTGCTGGCCTTGCTGATCGCGGTGGCTATCACCAGCGGGCTGGCCATGCAAGGCATGGGCGGGCACATCAAACAAATTGCCGAGGTGAACAACCTCAAAACCAAGTTGGCCAACGATTTGATGAACCACATCAGCGATTTGGCCATCCAGGCCCGCAACATCACCTTGTTCGCCGACGTGGGCAAGATTGATGGACAAGCCAAACTGATCGCTGACACCAAAAATGCCTACCTTGAAGCGGAAGAAGCCTTGGCTACCAAAATGGAGGCCACAGGTGCAAACCAAGAGGAAAAGGCACTGTTCGCGGAAATTCAAGCCTCCAGCAAAAAAACCATTCCTTTGTTCACCGAAGCGGCTCAACAAGGCAGCGATGGCGACAACGTGTCTGCTGTGCTGACCCTCACGAACAAGGTTCAACCCGAAGAAGCGATTTGGCGCAAAAAAGTGGGCGAGTTGATTGAATTGCAAGACAAATTGTCTGTGGCCGCCACGGAGTCTGCCAGCAGCAGTCAGAAAAAAGCCCTGGTGGCGGCCTTGGCCTTGGTGGTGGCATCGGTGGCCATCGGGTCTTTGATTGCGCTGTGGATCACACGCAGCGTCACGGCACCGATAGGACGCGCGGTGGTGGTGGCTGAACGTATTGCCGAAGGTGATCTCACGTCCAACATCGAAGTGCGCATCCATGATGAAACGGGGCGTTTGCTGGAGGCTATTCAAGCAATGCAAGACCGTCTGCGTGGTTTGGTGGGTGACATTCTCCACTCGGCCGATTCCATTCAGACAGCGAGTACCGAAGTGGCCTCAGGCAACCTCGACTTGAGCCAGCGCACCGAGCAAACCGCGAGCAACTTGCAATATGCCGCTTCGTCGATGGAGTACCTCACAGGCGTGATCAAACAGTCCACCGACCATGCCAACCACGCTAATCAATTGGCAGGATCCGCAGCGGAGGTGGCTGCGCGTGGTGGCATGGTGGTGTCACAGGTGGTGTCCACCATGGAAGACATCAATGCCAGTTCCAAGAAAATTGCCGACATCATCAGCGTGATTGATGGCATTGCCTTCCAAACCAATATCTTGGCCCTGAACGCGGCAGTGGAAGCTGCGCGAGCCGGTGAGCAAGGGCGTGGATTCGCAGTGGTGGCCGGCGAGGTGCGCAGCCTGGCGGGTCGCTCTGCCGAGGCAGCAAAAGAAATCAAAAGTTTGATCGGTGCTTCTGTTGAGAAGGTGGAAGGCGGTACCCGTTTGGTGGCTGACGCTGGAAAAACCATGAAAGAAATCGTGGGTTCGGTGCAGCGGGTGTCGGACATCATTGGTGAAATCACCGCCGCCTCGCGCGACCAGTCCGAAGGCATCACGCAAATCAACCACTCGGTCACGCAACTGGACACCATGACGCAACAAAACGCGGCCTTGGTGGAACAGTCTGCGGCGGCGGCGGAGTCGCTCAAAGACCAATCCATCGCGCTGACACGCATGGTGGGCACGTTCAAATTGGAGCGCGACGCCAGCTACGAGGGGTAAGCGGGAACTACACCGCTGCGGTGCGTGCCAGCAGCCAGCCCAAAGCGGCACCACCAAGCCGGTTCTGCAGGCGCTCGCGAACTTCCTGGTGGTAATCGTTCAGCCACAAACGTTCATCGTCGCGTAATGCAGATAGCCACAGGCAGCGCGTGTCTATGGGGCACAGGCTCAAAGTTTCAAAAGCCAAAAACTCCCCGAACCCCGTGTTCACAGCAGGAACGGCCGCTACCAAGTTCTCCAAACGTATGCCCCACAGGCCGGGCCGATAAACGCCCGGCTCAATGCTGGTCACCATGCCCGCTTGCATACCCATGTTTGGGGTGATGGGGTTGCGCGAAATGCTTTGTGGCCCTTCGTGCACATTCAAAAAATACCCCACGCCATGCCCGGTGCCGTGGCCATAGTCCAAACCATGCTCCCACAGTGGCGCGCGCGCAATCGAATCCAACATGGGCGAGGGCGTACCCACAGGAAAGCGGCAACGCGACAAAGCAATCAGCCCTTTTAGCACCAGGGTGTAGTCGCGCTGCTGCTGCTCGGATACCTCTCCAATCGGCCACACCCGGGTGATGTCGGTGGTGCCGCCCAGGTACTGTCCGCCGGAATCAATCAGCAAGAGCCCCTGGCCTTCAATGACCGCATGCGATTGCGGCGTGGCCCGGTAGTGCGGCATGGCCCCGTTGGCATTGAACCCAGCAATGGTGGCGAAACTCGGGCCCACATAGCCCGGCTGACGTGATCGGGCCTCGTGCAGCATGGTGTCCACGGAGAGTTCCGTGAGGGGCTCTGTGCGGTTGTGGTCAGCCAGCAGTGCTTCAAACGCCGCATAAAACTCGCACATTGCTGCGCCGTCCAGTTCCATGGTCTGCCGCCAATGTTGCAGCGCCGTGGTGCTCTTGCGGCTTTTGAGCAGGGTGCTGGGGTTGTCGGCATAGATCACCGTCACGGTCTGAGGCAAGCGCTCTTTGAATGCGATGGTGCAGCGGTGCGGATCGAGCAACACTGTCGCACTGTCCGGCAAGCAGGCCAATGCTGAAGTGACTTCGTCGTAAGGCGCGGTTCGCACGCCGTTCATCAAAAGGTGGTTTTGCAATTCGGTGGAGATTTTCTGGGAATCCACAAACAAGGTCGCGTCCACAGGTGTCAGCAGCAGATGAGCCAAAAAAACCGGGTTGTAGGGAACGTCAGCCCCGCGCAAATTCAACAGCCATGCCACATCGTCCAAGGTGGAGATCAAGTGGTGGCTGGCCTGCATGTTCGCCATGGCTTGCCGCACCGCCAACAATTTGTCCGCGCGACTTGCATCGGCATGGGGCGGTAAATGTTCAAACACAGCCGCTCGGGGCAAGGCGGGACGATCAGGCCAGACTTCACCCAGCACATCCAAGTCGGTGCGCAGCGCCGCACCTTGATGGCGCAAGGCCGCGTGCAAGTGATCAAACGCTGCGACCGAAAGTGCCCTGCCATCGACAGCCACTGCATGACCGGGCTGCACCTGGCTCGCTAGCCAATCGACATGCTGTGTTGATGAACCGCTGTTGATTTTTTCGAGCCGGATGCCAGAGCCCACCAACTGCGCCTCAGCCTGCACCCAATAGCGGCTGTCGGCGAACAGCGCCGCTTGTGTTCGTGTCACCACGAGGGTGCCCATGGAGCCGGTGAACCCTGACAACCACGCTCGCCCTTGCCAGTACGCTGGAAGGTACTCGGACAAATGCGGGTCGCTGCTGGGAACAATCAGCGCATGCAAACCCAGATCACACAAGCGCTCTTGAACTGCGTGGATGCGAAGTGCATGTGTTTTAGATGAATTGTCAGGAAGAGGCATGAAAAACAGAGCCACAACAAGATTCGTCCATTCTAGGAGTCGGCTTGATAGCCCTATGGTCAGGGGGTGCGATCCAAAGTGATGTGACGATTCGCTGCCCTCACCCCAACCCTCTCCCTCTGGGAGGGTTGGGGTAAGGGTGCATAAGCGCAAACACATCACTTTGAACCCCACCCATGGTCAGGTTGCGGCGGGAAAAGACAACGGGGTGCGTCCGATGAGGACACACCCCGCTGAGGTGAGCAATGACGGTGCTGATTACTGAGTGGGGCGCGTCGCTCAGGCACCAGAGTCGGTGCTGGGGCTGCGCACCACGGTTACCGTGCAGTCCGACTCCGCCGCCACTTGGGCTGATACGCTGCCCAAGTAACGCCGCAAACGGCCTTGGTCACGTGCGCCCATCACCACGTGATCGACTTGGTTCTTTTTGACGTACTCGATGATGGCCACTGCAGGATCCGGCGCTTCCAACACATGGAAGGTGAGGCGGCCATTTTCTTTCTTAAGGTTCAATGCCTGTGCCATCGGGCGTGCCCAGTGTTTGAGTTGCACCAGCACATTCATGTGTTTGCTGGCCCCTTGTGCGTCCACCAACTCATCCATGCCAATGCGGTTGGTTCTCATCACCGTGAGGCAAGCAAGTCGCGCGCCCGCTTCGGTTTGCAAGATGCGGTGAGCCATCACCCTCACCGCCTCCAACAAGTTGGGTTCTGCGCCTTGAATGTCCAGTGCCACCAAAACAATGGGGCAGCGCTGGGTTTGGGTGGTCGCGCTGGCCGCTTCGTCAGGCTCTGAGCCCATCGCGGCAAACCAGCGCCGAAACTGGTGCACAAAACCACTGGCTTTCATGCGTTCGGCCCGCGCGGTCAAGGGCACCTGCTCGGGGTGCAGCAAATCAAACGCCAGTTGCGCGGCACTTTGATGCCGCAACTCAGGTTTCACCTCTAGGCAGCGCAGAATGATTTCTTGCAACCACGGCGGGCACTGTGCATTGAGTTTGCGCGGCGGCACCGGGTCCACATACAGCCGGCGCCGCAGGCCGCGCACATTGTTGGGGGCACCAAAAGGGCGCTGTCCGGTTATGAGGGCATAAAGCATCACGCCCAAGGCAAACAAGTCGCTGCGCGGATCGTTGCGTATGAATTGAATTTGTTCGGGCGACATATAGGGCCCGGTGCCCATGGGCAATTCAAATTCTTCTTCCAACAGGTCGGGCAATTGGTCGTGGCGCGACAGGCCAAAGTCCACCAGCACCGCCTCGCCGCTTTCTCGGAAAAGAATGTTGCTGGGTTTGATGTCCAGGTGAACCACATGCTGGCGATGCAACTCGTGCAAGGCGGTAGCCACCTTGTGGCCGATCTCTACGACCTCTTGCACTGCCAGCGGCGCGGCGTCAAAACGCGGTTTGAGTGAAGGGCCTTGGATGCACTCCATCACGATGTAAGGCCGCCTGCTCAAGTCGCCCTTGGCGATGAAACGTGGCACGTGAGGCCCGCTCAAGGTGGGCATGATCATCTGCTCCACCTCAAAACCCACCACGGTGGCTGGGTCATCGCCGCCTTTGACGCGCGGCAGCTTCATGATGAGGGGACCCGCGCTTGGATCGTCTACTTTGCTCACCTGCCACAGATGGGCCATGCCGCCTTGGTGGGCGTGCGCTTCCACCTTGAAGCCATCAATCACTTGACCGACTTCGACACCGGGGGCGCTGCTCAGGGTTTGTTGGAGGTCGGTGGTCATGGCTCAATGTCCGTCGTCCAGTCGCTCTGCGAGACGCTGCGGCAACCCGGCTGCCCGTATTTTGGCCCCGGCAGATTCCACGTCGTAAGGCACGCGGTGGTAAGTGAGGGTGGCGGTGGTGATGTCGAACATGGCATAACAAGCGGCGGGGTTGCCGTCGCGTGGTTGGCCTGCTGAACCGGGAATGGCCAACCATTGGCGCTGCGGCGACAACGGAATGGGCACGCCGGGCGAGGGCACAAACTCGCCCGCTTTGCCCGTGCTGCTCAAGTGGAACAATTTGGGCTCGTGCACATGGCCGCAAAAGGTGTAGCGGCAGTCGGTCATGTTCAAACTCTTCACCGCATCGTTGCGGGAGAGCACATAACCCCATTGCGCTGGCAAAAATGCGTTGGCGTGCACGAAGAGGCAACCCAGGTCACTTGCCGTCATGGGCAGTTCGGCCAGAAACTGGACTTGTTCTGGGTTGAGGCGCTCGCGTGTCCAAGCCACCACCTGGCGGGCCTGGGCCACCATGCTGGGCATGGGGCCTTGCACCACCGCTGCGTCGTGGTTGCCCATAACGGCGAGTGCGCCATCCGCCACCATCTCACGCACGCGATCCACCACCCAAGCCGGGTCGGCACCGTAGCCGACAAAGTCACCCAACAAAGCGTAACGCTGCGTGCCTTGTTGCGCAGCATGCGCCAGCACAGCCTCCAAGGCCTCGCGGTTGGCATGGATGTCGGTGATGAGGGCCAGCTTCATGGCTTGATCTTGCAGCAGCTTGCTGACGCTGAACTGATGCGTGCCAGAGGTCAGCCGATACGGCCGAGCAACAAATACTCCATCAGCGCCTTTTGCACATGCATACGATTTTCCGCTTCGTCCCACACCACAGACTGCGGGCCGTCGATCACGTCAGCATCTACTTCTTCGCCACGGTGGGCGGGCAAGCAGTGCATGAAGAGAGCGTCGGATGCAGCCACACCCATCATCGCGCTGCTGACGCGCCAGTTGGCAAATGCTTTGAGGCGGGCTTCGTTTTCGGCTTCATAGCCCATGCTGGTCCACACATCGGTGGTCACCAAATGCGCGCCACGGCAAGCGTCCAGCGGGTTCTTGAACACTTTGACGCAGGCGGTGTTGGTGACACCAGCCACCTGGGCGTCAATCTCGTAACCGCTGGGTGTGCTGACGTGCAGGGTGAAACCCAAAATGTCGGCGGCTTGCAGCCAGGTATTGGCCATGTTGTTGCCGTCGCCCACCCAGGCCACCACCTTGCCTTTGATGCTGCCTCGGTGTTCGATGAAGGTGAAGATATCGGCGAGGATTTGGCAGGGGTGGTATTCGTTGGTCAAGCCATTGATAACAGGCACACGCGAGTTGGCGGCGAACAGTTCAATTTTGGTTTGCTCGTAGGTGCGAATCATCACCATGTCCACCATGCGACTGATGACGCGAGCGCTGTCTTCTATCGGTTCGGCGCGGCCAAGTTGGCTGTCGCTGGTGGTGAGGTTCACCACCGAGCCCCCCATTTGGTACATGCCGGCTTCAAAACTCACCCGTGTGCGGGTGCTTGCCTTCTCAAAAATCATGGCCAAGGTGCGATCCACCAAGGGTGTGTATTTCTCGTAATTTTTGAAGCGTTTTTTGATGGTGGCAGCGCGTTCAAACAGGTAGGCGTATTCCTCTGCCCGCAGGTCTTTGAATTGCAAAAAATGCCGAATCAAACTGTTGCCTGGCTTCATGGTGCTCATGTGGTTTGGGGTGCTGGGTTTGACCGCAAGAAGTTACGCACCAGCGGTGCGAGCAAGGTCACGATTTGCGCCGCTTCGTCTTCGGTCAAGATGAGTGAGGGTACGAGGCGTATCACTTTGTCGGCCGTCACGCTCATCAAAAGCCCTGCCTTGGCTGCTTGACTTAGCAATTCACCGCAGGGTCTATCCAATTCGATGCCTAGCATCAAGCCCTGGCCACGAATTTCTACCACACCCGCCACGCCGCCGAGTTCGCCCTCCAAACCCGCGCGTAAGGCCGCACCCACGCGCTCTGCGTTAGCCAACAGCCCATCTTCTTCCATGATGCGCAGCGTTTCCACCCCCGCACGCATGGCCAATGGGTTGCCGCCAAAGGTGGTGCCGTGGTTGCCCGGTTGCAGCACGCCCGCCGCGCGGGGGCCGCAGACGACTGCGCCCACCGGCACGCCTGAACCCAGGCCTTTGGCCAGCGGCATCACGTCGGGCTGAATGCCCGCCCACTGGTGGGCAAACCATTTGCCGGTGCGGCCAATGCCGCATTGCACTTCGTCCAACATCAACAGCCAGTTGTGCTGGTCACAAAGTTTGCGCAGCGCTTGCAAAAACTCGACGGTGGCGGGGTTCACGCCACCTTCACCTTGAATCACTTCCAGAAACACGGCGGTGATGTTCGGGTGGGTTTTGGCCGCCGCTTCGATGGCGGCAATGTTGTTGAAAGGCACACGCACAAAACCTTCTACCAAAGGCCCAAAACCGGCTTGCACCTTGGGGTTGGCCGTGGCCGAGAGGGTGGCAATGGAGCGGCCATGAAAGGCTTTCTCAAAAACAATCACCTCGGGTGAGTGGTTGCCTTGGTCGTGCCCAAATTTGCGCGCAATTTTCAAGGCCGCCTCATTGGCTTCCAGGCCGGAATTACAGAAGAACACCTTGCTCAAACCCGAGAGTTCACACAATTTGGCCGCCAGTTGTTCTTGCAGCGGCACGTGGTAGTAGTTGGAGGTATGGATCAACTTGGCCACTTGTTCTTGCAGCGCAGGCACGAGCCCCGGGTGGGCATGGCCCAAGGTGTTCACGGCAATGCCGCCGAGGCCGTCGAGGTATTTTTTGCCCTCGGTGTCCCATACCCAGCAGCCTTTGCCATGCGACAGCGCAATGGGCAAGCGCCCGTAGGTGCTCATCACATGGGGCTCTGGGCTTGCGGCAATTTTTTCGGGGGCATTCATGAGGGGGCTCCGTGCGGTGGCCGTTGGAAAGATTTGACAGCTTGGCCTGGGAGAATTCTACGTTGGCCAGTTTTTTTCAAGCGCTGCTGCAGCGGCAAGTTGGGGGTTTGACTTGCGAGCTGCTGCGACGCAGCAAAGGCACGGCACAATCACAGACTCCAACAACGCTCTGAATCTCATTTCACTAGTCCGCCGCATGAGCACTTCCAAACCCAGAGAAGTTTTCATTCAAGGCCTGACCTTGGACGGCAAAACCTTTAGGCCCAGTGATTGGTCTGAGCGATTGGCTGGTGCCATGTCCTGCTTTCGCCCCGGTGGCGGCAAAGGCGGCATCGGGGCCTACATTGGTTACTCGCCCTATTGCGTGCCGCGTGTCATCAACGGCGTGAAATGCGTGATCGTCAGCGAGCAGTTGCGCGAGCTGGAGCCCATGGCCTGGGACTTTGTGATGAACTTTGCCCGCGACAACCAACTTCAAGTCGCCGAGGCCTGTCTCTTGCCGGAAACCCGATCCGAATCGTCGTGATTTGTTGAGAAGTGGAATAGGGCTGGATTACCCCGCTTCTCTTGAGATTCTGGTGCCAGGTGTTTCGGTAGATTTCGCGGACAAACAATCCCCTCTGTCGGCTTCAGCGTCGGCAACCATTTGTGTTGCAACAAACGTTTACCGAGAGCATCTCCCGATGAAAAACATCAAACTGGGAGCCCGGTTGGCAGCCGGTTTCGGATTCATCCTGTTTTTGGCTTTGGCCATTACAGCGCTGTCTTTGTGGCGTTTGGAGTCGACCTCGACCGTCACACAAGCGATGATGAAAGAGCCCCTGGCCAAGGAAAGACTGATTGCGGACTGGTACCGCAATGTTCACGCGGGTGTGCGCCGAACGGGGGCGATCGCGAAAAGCAGCGACCCTTCATTGACCGATTTTTTTGCCCAGGACACAGCGGCATCGACCAGTGCCAACAACGAGTACCAAAAACAAATTGAAGCGCTGCTGAGTACACCTGAAGAAAAAGAGGTGTTTGAGTCGATGGCGAAGAAGCGCAAGGTTTTCATTGCCACCCGAGATGCCATCATTGCAGCCAAAAAAGAGGGCAAGACGGAAGAAGTCGAACGCATGCTCCAGGATGTTTTCATGCCCAATGCCAAACTCTATTTGGACAGCATGCAAAGCCTGCTGGATCACCAGCGGCGGGAAATCGATCAAATGGCTCAATCGGTGAACGAGGCCAACGTCACGACGCGCATTCTTTTGTTGGTGTTGACGGGCCTGTCACTCAGCTTCGGTGCGCTGATGGCATGGGCGTTGACTCGTAGCATCGTGCTGCCCTTGGGCCGAGCCGTGAGTGTGGCGCAGCGCGTGGCGCGCGGCGATTTGACGGTTGAAAGACAACCCATACAGACCGACGAGGTGGGGCAGTTGCTCGCGGCTTTGGAGCAAATGCAGAGCAGTCTTTGTGATGTGATTGGCGGCATCCGAAGGTCGGCAGACTCGATTGCCTCAGCATCCTCGGAAATTGCCAGTGGCAACCAAGACCTCAGTGCACGCACCGAGGAAGCGGCGGCCAATTTGCAGCGCACGGCCGGTGCTATGCAGCACCTCACGGGTACGGTCAATGAGTCCGCGCAGTCGGCGCACAAAGCCAATGAAATGGCCACTTCGGCCTCTTGCGTGGCCACGCGAGGCGGCGAAGTGGTTTCCAGGGTGGTCAACACCATGGAGGAAATCAATGCCGCCTCTCAGAAAATTGCAGACATCATTGGCGTGATTGATGGCATTGCTTTTCAGACCAATATCCTTGCGCTCAACGCCGCCGTAGAGGCGGCCAGGGCGGGGGAGCAGGGCAGGGGCTTCGCGGTTGTCGCGGGCGAAGTTCGTGTGCTGGCGCAACGCAGTGCGCAGGCCGCGCGCGAAATCAAGGACTTGATCAGTTCATCGGTGGAGCGAGTCCAGGGAGGAACTCAACTGGTAGCGGATGCGGGTGCCACCATGCAAGAAATTGTCGTCTCCGTGAAAAACGTGAGCGACATCATCGGGGAGATTAGAAATTCCGCTGCGGAGCAGTCTTCTGGCATTGGCCAGGTGGGGCAATCGGTCAGTCAACTAGACGCGGTGACACAGCAGAACGCCGCCTTGGTGGAGCAATCTGCTGCGGCAGCGGAAAGTTTGAAACTAGAAGCGCGACGACTGGCTGAGGCGGTCAGCTCTTTCCGCCTGTCTACGGCGTAGCTATTGCGTACAAGGAAAGCGGGGGGCATTTCCACCCAATCGGCATAGGGGGCCTCCATTATCGGAGGCACCCCTGCCACACCACCTGGCATGCGGGTCCGCACCAGGCGGTTCGAGAGTTTGAGGTCATGACAGCCGGGGCACCCCCAACCGGTCGAAGTACGCAATGGTCAAC
>JBJTHI010000341.1:0-6149 GCA_046094425.1 Burkholderiales bacterium
GAATTCGTGTCCCAGCCTCTCCAGTGCGGCGGGCAGGCCCAACACGTCCAGTTCAGCCGGGCGCAAGCGGTGAGAGATATTACGTACCTCCAGCAGCGCGTCGTTCAAACGGCCCAAGGCTTTGGGCAGGGCGGCAGGCAATAAACCTGGCTCTCGCTGAATTTGCGCCATGCTTGATTCCACCAACAGCTTGATCGATACCAGTGTTTGGCTGGTGCTGTCGTGCAACTCGCGCGAGAGGTGGGCGCGTTCGTCTTCTTGTGACTTCACGACTTGACGGGCCAGCAGCTTGAGTTTGGCGTCAGCAATGCGGAACTCGGTGAGGTTGAGCAACATGCCTGAGCCACCAATCACCGCAATGCCTAGCAATGCCACGCCCGCAATCCACCACAGCGTGGCGGCCACGTTTTCGCTGATTTGCCTGTCCAACTCGGTCAGTGTGGCTTCCACGTCGTCCAAATAAATGCCGGTGCCCAGCATCCAGTTCCACTTGGGCAGGCCAATGACATAACCCAGCTTGGGCGCCACTTGTTTGCTGGACGGCTTTTGCCACACATACCGCACATACCCGCCCCCTTCTTTGGCGGCGGCAATCAGTGCTTGAATCACAGGCAGGCCGTTCACGTCGCGCAGTTCCCAAAGGTTCTGCCCCATGAGTTCGGGTTGTCGCGGGTGCATCAAATTGAGCCCGCTCATGTCGTAGAGAAAAAAGTAGCCGTCACGGCCGTAGTCCAGCGCGGCCAGCAAACGAATGGCCTCGCGTTGTTGTGCGGCGTCGTCCAGTCCGGTTTCTTCCAGCCGCGTGATGATGCTGTGCGCCAGCTCCACGTAATGCCGCAATTCCGCCTGGCGCGAAGACATGTAGGCAGACTCCACCAACACCCGCTCGCGCTCGGAGAGCTTGCGCTGTTGGTGCAACACTGCAAAAGAGATCAAGGCCAAGGCCGCGATCAGCGGCAAGATGGCCCACAGCAAAAACTTGGGCCGGGTTCGCAAACGAGGCAGGGACTTGGCCATGGCAGGCTGCCTTTCGCTGAAGGATTGAACCTAGATCCGGCAGTTGGACGCGCCCGAGTGGGCTGCGCCGCGGTGCGCTGGCAAGGCGTGACGACGCTGCGGGCTCATGCCCGCGAGGAGGAGCAACGCGGCCAGTGTGCCGCAGCGCAGCTCAATCGGGTGCGTAGCGCTCTCACCTAACTGGGAATGGTCTTCGTGTGAAGAAAACTCAATGTTCATCAGCGTTTGCCATCGGAATGAAGCGGTCAACTGCCGGATCTAGGTTGAACAGCTCAACCGCCCACGGCGGCGCGGTACAGCTTGCCCGAACGGGTGCCCGAGCGGCAAAACGCCAGTATCGGTTTAGGCAGTTGTTCAATCAATTCGGCAAAACGCGCGATTTGCTCCGGGCTTTGGTAACCCGGTTCCACCGGCAAAAACGCATACTGCAAGCCCAGGGCGACAGCTTGCGCCTGTATGGCGGCATTGGTGGGCTGGTGGTCACCTTCTTCAAAATCGGGCCGGTTGTTGATCACGCTGCGAAAGCCGTTTTGGGCCACCCAGTTCATGTCGATCACATCCAATTGCGGGGCCACACAAATATCGGGGCCAACGGGCTGAACGGGTGGGGGCGTGTAGGGAATGTTCATGCTCGGAACCCTGGTTCATCAACGCGCCAGTTGTTGCTTGACTGCGGCAGACACCAAGCCCATGTCGGCCTTGCCTGCGAGTTGTGTTTTGACCGCTGCCATCACCTTGCCCATGTCGCCAGGCCCACTTGCGCCTAGTGAGGCCACGATGGCTGCCACTTGCGCCGCAATTTCTTCTGCGCTCAAGCGCTGCGGCAAATAACCCTCCAGCACTTGGAGTTCCGCCGTTTCTTTGTCCACCAAGTCGGTGCGACCTGCCGCGCCAAACTGCGAGATGGAATCTTTGCGCTGTTTGATGAGTTTGTCGATGATGGCGACCACTTGGGCGTCGTCCAGCACGATGCGCTCGTCCACCTCTTTTTGTTTCAGCGCGGCCAGCAAGCCACGGATGGTTAGCAAACGCGGCGCGTCTTTGGCGCGCATCGCGGTTTTCATGTCTTCGTTGATTTGTTCTTTGAGGGTCATGGCGGCAGCTCCCGGCAATGTGTGCAGTCTACAAAGTAATCTGAAAAACAAAACAGCCCGCGTTCGGCGGGCTGTTCGGTGGCAAGTGCTGCTAGATCAGAACAGCTTCTTGGGCAGTTGCATGCTGCGAACACGCTTGAAATGGCGCTTCACGGCGGCCGCTTTCTTGCGCTTGCGCTCGGCGGTGGGTTTTTCGTAAAACTCGCGCGCGCGCAGATCGGTCAGGAGGCCGAGTTTCTCAATGGTGCGCTTGAAGCGGCGCAGTGCCACGTCGAAGGGCTCGTTTTCTTTGACGCGAATCGTGGTCATGTGAGGCTAAATCCTGTGTAGAGGGTTTTCGTTTAACTTCAGGCCCGGGCGTCCAAGTGACAGCCAAGCCTGGAAAAGCCCGTGAGTATAGCGTGCTAAACGTTGAGAGGCAAGATCTACAACAGACCCAGGGTTCGCACATCAACCCCTCACCCCGCCATCCCCCGCGCGCAAGCCGCCGCACTGGCCCAGGCCCATTGGAAGTTGTAGCCGCCGAGCCAGCCCGTCACGTCGACCACTTCGCCGATGAAATAGAGCCCGGCTTGGCGCTGGCTTTGCATGCTGCCCGAGTGCAACTCGCGGGTGTCCACCCCGCCCAGGGTGACTTCGGCTTTTCGGTAACCCTCGGTGCCGCTGGGTTGGAGCGTCCAGGTTTGCAGGCTGTGGGCGAGCTGTTGCAGGTCGCGGTCTTTGCAGTCGGGCAGAACGCGGTCGGGGAACTGGGGGTGGATGGCCAGCCAGGTGTCGGCCAAGCGGGCGGGCACCACTGCCGCGAGTTCGTTGCTGAGTTTTCGTTTAGAGGTTTTTTTGGCCTGCACCAAGTGGTCTGCCAGGGCCTGGGCGGGGGTTAAGTTGATGGTGATGCCTGCGCCCGGTTGCTCGGGATGCCAGTAGTTGGAGATTTGCAAAATGCCCGGCCCGCTTAGACCTCGGTGGGTGAAGAGCAAGTCTTCATGGAACTCGCCCCGCGTTTTGCCTTGACCACTGCTGAATAACGCGGGCAGTGACAAACCTGCCAGCGGCACAAACGGTGCCCAAGCCGTGGCGTCGAAGGTCAGCGGCACCAGGCCAGGACGGGTGGCGATCACGGTGTGGCCAAACTGCTGGGCCAGGCGGTAGCCGAAGTCGCTGGCCCCAATTTTGGGAATCGACAAGCCACCACAGGCGACGACCAGGTGTCGGCAACCGACTGGGCCGCGTGCCGTGTCCACCTGAAACCCACCGGCTGCCACGGCGCGCACGTCCAAGACCTTGCACGGCTGCCAGCGTTCGACCTGACCGCTGGCGCACTCTCGCAGCAGCATTTGAATGATGTCTTCAGCCGAGCGGTCGCAAAAGAGTTGGCCTTTGTGTTTTTCGTGAAAACCAATGCCGTGTTGTTTCACCAACTGGATGAAATCTTGCGGCGTATAACGCGCCAAGGCACTGCGGCAGTAGTGGGGGTTGCTGGAGAGAAAGTGGGCGGGAGAAGCGTCGCGGTTGGTGAAGTTGCAGCGCCCGCCGCCTGAGATACGAATTTTCTCGGCCACCTTGTCGGCATGGTCCAGCACCAACACCCGTAGCCCGAGTTGACCGGCCATGCCCGCACAAAACAAACCGGCTGCACCTGCGCCGATGATGACCACGTCAAAGGGTGTCATGCGCTTTTGTTCTGCAGGCGAGACCAAGCCCCGTGTAATAAATGGACCTGGGTTTGAATGGGGGGTGGCACGGGCACATCACCCTTGAGCACCGCTTGGGTGAACGCGGCGGTGGAGTGGGCGTCGTTGCTGGCTGCGAGTTGGGGCAATTCGGCCAGGGGGCCGTCTTGCAGGGGCAGCGATAAATCGGTTTGAAGTTGCCCGTTCAAATACACATCCATGCGGGGCTGGCGGCGTGCGTCGGCCACGGGCTCGCCTTCGGTGCCGCGCAGCAGCATGGCATGTGCTCCTGCTTGTTGCAGCATGGTGGACAGGGTTTCAACATATTCAGGATGGGTGTAGTTCACCACGCGCAGCACGGGTTGGCCCGGGCAAGGATTCATGATTTTGGCCACGCTGTGCCCCGAACTGCGTACGCCAAGCGTCCAGCGCAAGGCGAGCAGCCGAGACAAAGGCGGGCAAAGGGTTTCGAGCGGCAGGAAAACGGGTTGTTTGGCCGACCATGCGGCAGTCACTGCGCTGACTGCTGGCGTACGGGCCCAGCCCAAGGCTTCAAACACCTCTGCAGTGCCGATCCGGTTGGGGTCACGCAAGGGGCCGTGAACCCACACCGGCACCCCCTGCTTTGCCAACAAACCGGCCAGCAAGGCAGTGAGGTTGGGCAGGCGGCGCGATCCGTTGTAGGAAGGCAGTACCACGGCGGGTGTGCTGGGGGCAGGCAATGAGATACAGCGTTCTTGGGCCGCTTGGGCAAACCCAATCAACTCCTCCACCGACTCGGCTTTGATGCGCATGGCCATCAAAAAAGCGCCCAGCTCCAGGTCGCTGACTTGTTGATCCAGTACGGCGCTGAACAGGGTATGCGCTTGGTCTTGTGGCAAAGAGCGCGCACCGTGTTTGCCTCGGCCGATTTCTTTCAAATAGGGTGCGATGCGGATCATGGGTGGAGTGTGGCGGGGCACTGAGGGTGCACGAAGTGTGACATTCTCACCGCATCGGGTGGCGGGTGATGCGGCACACCTTAACCAAGGGGGTTAGTTCAAGTCGCCCCGCCCGCCAGCGCCGCTATGATGACCCGGTTGCGACGCCGTCCGATGAAGTCGTCCCAACCACCATCTGTTTTCAACACGACACGGGGCAGCCTTTGAGCCCAGACCACAGCATATTTCTCGAACTGCTTTCACGCAGCGACTTGGGCGTTGCGGTCAAGGGGGCTGATGGGCGTTATTTGCATGCCAACCCTGCGTTTGCGGCGCTGTCCGCACGCTCGGTGGACACGGTGCTGGGTTTGACGGATGACGATTTGTTTGAGGCCAACGAGTTGATCGGTTTGAAGGCAGCCGATCAAGCCACTTGGCAACAACAGCGTGTTTTCAGCAGCGAGCAGCGTCTCGCGCAGGGCGGCGCGCGGCGTGAGTTTTTGGTGCTGCGCGCGCCCATCGCGTTGGCCGACGGAAGCAAACAATTGGTCTGTGTGTGGAAAGACCTCAGCAGCACACGCCGCTTGTCCAACCAATTGGAGCAAGCGCTGAAACAACTGGAGCAACAACAACAAGCCGTAGAAGCCCTGCGCCGCGAGAGCCAAGACGCCGTTGTTGGCGAAGACGCGGGCGATTTGTACCAGCGCGCTCAGTTTGATGAACAACTGCGCCGCGAGGTGGATTTGTCGTCGCGCGAACACCGCGAATTTGCGCTGGTGTTTATTTTGGTGGACCCGTTTTCTTCCGCTGTGCAGGCCCTGGGTGACGTGGCCCAAAGCCGCGTGCTGGAGGCCTTGGGGCGGCTGCTGCGCAGCAACACCCGGGCCATGGATGCGTCTTGTCGTTTGGATGAAAACCGTTTTGCGGTGTTGTTGTCCGGCGTGGGTTTGGCCACGGCGCACGCCCGCATGGAAGGGCTGCGCCGCCAGTGCGCCACGCAAATCGTGGCGCTCAATGGACAAGCCTTGAGTTTCTCGGTGTCCATGGGCGTGGCGAGTTTCCCGCACACCGCGCACAACGAAGAGTCGCTGCTGCTGGCTGCGGATGCGGCGCTGGACGAAGCCTGTCGCCGGGGGGGCAACCATGTCACGCTGGCCAGCATTCGGTTTGACAGCGCGCTTTGACCATCTACAGTGAACCCCTGCAAAACCTCCAACCGTTCGGACTGAGCTTGTCGAAGTCCTCGATTTGATTCACGCGGTCCTTCGACTAGGCCAGCAGCTTGCGGATCAGCGCGGCTTCTTCCACGCTAACTGTCATGTCCCTGGCGAGGCACCCTGGACGATGGAAGACACTGGGGGCGTGCGGGCCAGCGCGGGTAGAGGTCGATCAAATCTTTGATGGCACTTGGACCGCGATCGCTAACTTGACCCGCTGCCGACCACTCG
>JBJTHI010000342.1:0-3105 GCA_046094425.1 Burkholderiales bacterium
TTGACCTGGGTCGCCAAAGCGTGCCCGATGCCACCACGCTGTTGAACTTTCGTCACCTGCTGGAGAAGCACGATCTGGGCGCAGCCATCGCCAAGGTGCTGTGTGTGTTCATCGCTCTATAACGCCTTTGCTTCAATATGCGTGGACTTGTTCAGCGTTTCCCTAGCAAAGACAAAAGGAATCTCTGCAAAACTCCCAACCGTTCGAAGTGAGCCTGTCGAAGTCCTTGATTTGATTGACAAGACCCCTCGACAAGGCCTTTAGTCCTGAGCCCCGTCGAAGGGTCAGGGCGAACGGAGTTTTGCAGAGATTTCAAAAGTCAACAGCATGGCGGCAAGGCCTATCCATGCGGGGCGAATGCCCTGCCGAAAGCAAGGAAATAAGGCAAAGCTCCAGGTGCGGGACGCAGCCGACTATGAATCTGTATCAAATGGTGCTGAAAGCGTCGGCGCGTGCCAGTGCGGCGACCTGCGCAGGCGCGGTGGCCTTTAACCGGTGGTCTGACCACACCTGCCGCCACTTTCGCACACCCGCTAGGCCATTGCGCAATCCCAGCATGTGGCGTGCCACACGAGACCAAGGCTCGCCTACTGCGACCCATTTGTCCATGTAGTCCAGCAGTTGCTGCTCAACCTCATCGCGCGTCAAGGTGAATGGCTCGTCACCAAAAAACGCTGCGTCCCATTCAGTCAGCCACCAGGGGCGGTGGTAGGCCTCGCGGCCCAGCATCACGCCGTCTACCTGCGCAAGATGGACTTGAATTTCTTCATTGGTGGTCACGCCACCGTTGAGCACGATGGTGAGGTGGGGAAAATCTTTTTTGAGTTGGTACACCGTTTCATAACGCAGCGGCGGCACTTCGCGGTTTTCTTTCGGACTCAAACCTTGCAGCCAGGCATTGCGCGCATGCACGATGAAGACATCGCAACCTGCCGCTGCCAAGGTGCCTACAAAGTCGCGCACAAAGCTGTAATCCTCGGTGCGGTCAATTCCAATACGGTGTTTCACCGTGACCGGCAGGCCGCATGCATCACGCATGGCCTTCATACCGTCGGCCACCAAGGCGGACTCAAGCATCAAACACGCACCAAACGCACCGCGCTGCACACGTTCGCTTGGGCAGCCGCAGTTGAGATTGACCTCGTCGTATCCCCACTGCTCGGCCAGTCTGGCGCAATGAGCCAGATCGGCAGGTTCGCTACCGCCGAGTTGCAAGGCAACTGGATGTTCGCTGTTGTTGTAGTCCAGGTGCCGAGCTACGTCACCATGAATCAGCGCCCCTGTGGTCACCATCTCGGTGTAAAGACGGGTGCGCTTGGTGAGCAGGCGATGAAAGTAGCGGCAATGCCTGTCCGTCCAATCCATCATGGGCGCAACCGAGAGCCGCCAGGGGTTGATGGCTGGTCTTGTGGGCGTGGTGTTGGATTGATTGCGCATCGAGAGAGGAGTCGAAAAAAAAGCCACCGACTTGGATCGTCAGCGGCTTGATTTGTTGCATTTGGTGGGACGTGGAGGCTTCGAACCTCCGACCCCCACAGTGTGAATGTGATGCTCTACCCCTGAGCTAACGTCCCAAATGCTGGCGTGTTTTGGCGTACAACCTCGCCCGCCGAAAACAGCCCATGATTATGTCATAGTTTTCACGAGGAAAGCTACTCCGCAACCAACTTACGCCACACGGTTTTGCCGCTTGATGCTTTGTCTAGTTCGGTCAGCACCTGGGCGTGGGCTTGTTGTTCTTCATCATTCGCGGCCAACAAAGGCAGGTTCAGTAGGCTGAAATCCACGGCTTCGACTGCGTGCTCGGCGCTGCCCTCTTGTGCCTCCACCTGCACTAAGGAGTCTTGCCCCCGCGTCATGCGGATGTAAACCTCGGCCAGCAAACCCGCGTCGAGTAAAGCGCCGTGTAAGGTTCGGTTGGTGTTGTCCACCTCCAAACGGCGGCACAGTGCATCGAGCGAGTTGGACTTGCCGGGGAACATTTCCCGGGCCAAGGTAAGGCTGTCGGTCACGGTGGCTACAAAAGTGGGGAATTTAGGGCGGCCGAGGCGTTTGAGTTCTTCATTCAAAAAACCAACGTCGAAATTGGCGTTGTGAATGATGATTTCTGCGCCTTGCAAGTAAGCCAGCAAGTCATCCACCACCTGCGCAAAGAGGGGTTTGTCCGCCAGGAATTCGTCAGTCAAGCCGTGCACGCGCAGCGCGTCTTCATGGCTAGAGCGCTGAGGGTTCAGGTAGAAATGCAGGTTGTTGTCGGTGAGGCGGCGGTTCACCATTTCAACGCAACCAATTTCAATCACCCGGTCACCGGCCTCGGGGCTGAGGCCTGTGGTTTCAGTGTCCAGAAAAATTTGTCGCATCACTCAAACCTTATGACTCGGCGTAGCGCGGTTCTGGCCCCACCACCACAAAAACACACCCGCCAGCACCATGGGCACACAAAGCCACTGGCCCATGCTGAGGTTCAGGGCCAGCAAGCCCAAATAGCTGTCCGGCTCGCGGAAATACTCAGCAGTGAAGCGCAGCAGACCGTAGCCGACTAAAAATGCGCCCGACACCTGGCCCAAGCCACGTGGCTTTCGGGCGTAAAGCCACAACACGATGAACAGCAACAGCCCCTCCAGCAAAAACTGATAAAGCTGGGAGGGATGACGGGCCATGACGGAACCGGACTGCGGAAACACCATGGCCCAAGGCAAACTCGGGTCGGCCGCCCTGCCCCACAACTCGCCGTTGATGAAGTTGCCTATGCGACCACTGGCCAATCCCGTGGGCACGCAAGGCGCAATCAAGTCGGTAACAGCCAGCCAATGCCGTTTGCGGCTGCGCGCAAACCAGGCCATGGCCACAATCACGCCCAACATACCGCCATGAAAAGACATGCCGCCCTTCCACACCGCAAACGCCTCTAGGGGATGGTGGATGTAGTAGTCGGGTTTGTAGAAAAACGCGTAGCCCAAGCGTCCCCCAATCACCACCCCCAGCACGCCAAAGAACAGCAAGTCTTCAATGTCTTTTTTGCTCCAACCTTGTTGGACCGCATGTGCTTGTTGAACACGCTGCCGACCGAGGTAGATGAACAAACCAAAAGCGACCAAATAGGTC
>JBJTHI010000343.1:0-3635 GCA_046094425.1 Burkholderiales bacterium
AAACTGCAGGTGTAGTGCAGCGAAGACTTGGGCGCGTTGTACCATGACGTGCTCAAAGACCTGCTCTACCCCACCGCCCCTAAATCCTTCGCCCGTCGCTCGGCGCAAAAATCGGCCAGGCTTCTTCTGCAGTGAAACTCAAGAACGGCGCCATCCAGCGCAGCATGGCATGGGTAATGTGCCACAGCGCGGTTTGCGCCGAGCGACGGGCCAAGGATTTAGGGGCGGTGGTGTAGAGCCGGTCTTTGAGCACGTCAAGGTAAAACGCGCCCAAGTCTTCGCTGCAATACACCTGCAGTTTTGCGACCACGGGGTGGAATTCATAGACCTCGTAGTGGGCCAGGATGTCGGTTTGCAACTGCGCGGCGCGGGCCAGGGCAAAGCGGTCGATCTCCAGCATGTCGGCCACGGGCACCAAGTCTTGCGCCACGTCGAAGTCGCTGGTGTTGGCGAGCAAAAAACGCAAGGTGTTGCGAATGCGGCGGTAGGCATCGACCACGCGGGCCAAAATTTTGTCGTCGATGTTGAGGTCGCCCGAGTAGTCGGTGCTGGCGACCCAAAGGCGAATAATTTCTGCGCCTAATTTTTCGCTCACGCTTTGCGGAGCCACCACATTGCCTAGGCTCTTGCTCATCTTGCGGCCTTGGCCGTCGGTGGCAAAACCGTGGGTCAAGAGGCCCCGATAGGGTGCACGATCTTCCAGCGCGCAGGCGATGAGTAGGGAGGAATGGAACCAACCCCGGTGTTGGTCGTGGCCTTCCAAATACAAATCGGCCTCGGGGCCGCTGTCATGGCGTTCATTCAGGTGCGAGCCACGCAGCACGTGAGAGAAGGTGGAACCGGAGTCGAACCACACGTCCAGGATGTCGTTGCTCTTGGTGTAGTGCTCGGCCTCTGCACCCAACCAGTCGGCGGGGTTGAGTGTGGACCAGGCTTCAATGCCCCCTTGTTCCACCAAGGCGGCTGCACGATCCATGAAGGCCATTGTTTGGGGATGTAATTCGCCGCTGTCCTTGTGCAAAAAGAAAGGCAGGGGCACGCCCCAGTTGCGTTGGCGGCTGATGCACCAGTCGGGCCGGTTGGCGATCATGTCGCGCAAGCGGGTGCGGCCGTTTTCGGGGTAGAAGGCGGTGGCGTCAATCGCATCCAGAGCCGATTGACGCAAGGTCTTGGCGGCTTTGTCTTGTGTGAAAACCCCGGCCGTGCCAGGACTCGCCTCGTCCATGCGCACAAACCACTGTGCTGCGGCGCGGTAGATCACCGGGGTTTTGTGACGCCAGCAATGCGGGTAGCTGTGCACGAGTTTGTCGGTGGCCATCAAGCGGCCCGCATCACGCAGGGTGTCAATGATGAGGGGACAGGCTTTCCAAATGTTTTGACCACCGAACAAGGGCAGGGCAGCTTCATAGCTGCCATTGCCTTGCACTGGGTTCAGGATGTCGTCCAACTTCATGCCGTGGGCACGGCAGGAGTTGAAGTCGTCCACACCGTAAGCGGGTGCGGAATGGACGATGCCGGTGCCGTCGTCGGCGGTGGCGTAGTCGGCCAGGTAAACGGGGCTCAAGCGCTTGTAGCCCTCATGCACATGGGCCAAGGGGTGGTGAAAGTTCAGGCCACCCAATTGGTCGCCCAAACAAGTGGCCAGCACTTGTCCTTGCAGGCCGTAACGCGCCAAACATTTCTCGACCAAGCTGGCTGCCAGCACCAAGAGGCCGCGTTCCGTGTCCACCAGCGCGTATTCCAGCGCCGGGTTGAGGTTGAGGGCTTGGTTGGTCGGCAGCGTCCAGGCGGTGGTGGTCCAGATGACGGCAAAGGCGTCTTTTTTTAGTGCAGCTTGCCCAAATGCCGCCGCCAAGCGTGCAGGCTCGGCGCACAAAAACGCTACATCCAGGGTTTGGGAGGTTTTGTCGGCGTATTCGATTTCAAACTCGGCCAGCGAGGAGCCGCAGTCAAAACACCAATAAATGGGCTTGAGGCCACGGTAAACAAACCCACGTTCCATCAGCCGTTTGAGCACGCGGATTTCGCCCGCTTCATTGCCGAAGTCCATGGTGCGGTAGGGGCGCGCCCAGTCGCCCAGCACCCCGAGGCGTTTGAAGTCAGCCATTTGGCCCGCGATTTGTTCGCTGGCGTAAGTGCGGCTTTTGGCCTGCACGTCGGCGCGCGACAGGTTGCGGCCGAAGGTTTTCTCGATTTGGTTTTCAATCGGTAGGCCGTGGCAGTCCCAGCCCGGCACATAACGCGCATCCATGCCTTTGAGCTGCCGCGCTTTGACGATCATGTCTTTGAGTACTTTGTTTACCGCATGGCCAATGTGGAGTTGGCCGTTGGCGTAGGGCGGGCCGTCGTGCAGAACGAATTTGTCTGCGCCCAGACGCGACTGGCGAAGCTGCTCGTACAGCCCCGCTTCATCCCAAGCCCGGGCCCAAGCCGGTTCGCGTTTGGGCAGGTCGCCGCGCATGGGGAAGGGGGTGTCGGGCAGGTTCAATGTGCTGCGGTAGTCCGGGTTCGCGCTGGCTGAGGTTTGATCGGAGGAAGGCATGGGGAAGCTCTGATTGGAGTGGGTCACCGCTAAACGTACGGCGTTGACACGCGTTGAGTGGGTGCGCAGGGAGCAGGCGGCTGCAAGGCGGCCTGGGCAACAAGGGGGCCTATCAACAGCCCCGAATTCGGTCGCGCGTGGTTTGTCTCTCGGTGGCGACCGTCAACAATCTGAAACACCAGCCAATGTCGGATGCGATGCACAATGAATCCATGCAACATTCTATCGGCCAAGAGAGCATTCATCGATGTGGTAGGCGGTTGTGGAGGTGTTTGGTTCTTGGATGGCTCCTGGCGTTGGCCACTGTGGCCGGTGCGTTAGCCCAATCATCGGGTGAAGTTTCAGGAAAAACTGAACCCGATGTTTCGTTGCCGGTGTCGACCCCAAGCATTTCAAAACCCAAACTTCGAGGCGCGGTGACAACGGTGTTGGAGTGGGGCCCTGACTACATGGGGTCCAAGAATTACGGCTGGTCGGTCAAACCTGGTCTGTTATTGCGTTACGGCCGTTGGTCTGTCAGCAGCAATGGCAGTTTTGCTGCCAATACAGACGACCCCAATGATTTGCCGCGTGGCCTGGGCCTGAACCTGTTGGGTGACGAACACGACTGGGTGAAACTCTCGCTGCGGGTGGACAGCGGCCGCCGCTCCAAAGATGTGGCGGGCTTGCAAGGCGTGGACGATGTGCCGCGCACTTTACGTTTGCGCTTGTCTGCGCGTAAGGAGTTGGATACGGCTTGGGTCAGCGGATTGCTGGTCACACCCGGCGTTAACCTGGATTTGCTAGGCAAAGGCGTGGGGCAAACCGCGGATGTGTCGCTGGGCAAAGAATGGAAACTGAGCGACCGACTCAAATGGTCTGCATCTACCGGGGTCACTTGGGCCAGTCGCAGCTATATGCGCAGTTACTTTGGCATCACGTCCGGGGAGGCCAGCCGCAGTGGGTATGCGGTGTACGACCCCAGCGCGGGCCTGCGTGATGTGCGTGTGGGTGTGGGGCTGCGGTATGAAATCAGTCGGCAGTGGGTCGTCGTGGCGAATGCTTCCGCGCAGCGTTTGTTGGGGCGGGCGGCGGACAGCCCACTCACCCGATC
>JBJTHI010000344.1:0-2039 GCA_046094425.1 Burkholderiales bacterium
GGTGAACAACCGCGTGTTCGTGATGGATGGCGCACACGCCAACATCGCCACCAGCGCAGGGGTCACAGCAGGCGTTGACTTGGCCTTGCATTTGATCGCCCAGACCTGTGGCGAGGACATTGCTGCCGCCGTGGCGCAAGACATGGTGGTTTATTTGCGGCGCGGCCCACGTGATCCCGAGTTGTCACCCCTCTTGCAGCACCGCAACCATCTGCACCCCGCCGTGCACCGTGTGCAAGATGCAGTGAACAAAGAACCGAGCCTGAACTGGACGATGACTGCGCTAGCCGCTGCCGCTCACGTCACCCAGCGCCATTTGCTGCGTTTGTTCACTGAACACGCGGGCATCTCGCCGACCGGTTATGTGGAGTTGATACGCCTGGAGCATGCTCGCCGTGCGCTGGCTGGTGGGGCCAGTGTGGGGCAAGCAGCTGAGGTGGCCGGGTTCAGCGCCGATTTACAACTGCGCCGGGCTTGGGCCAGGCAGTGGGGTGGAAAGCCCGTGGATGCGAGAAGGCGTCAGACCGCATCAGGCTAACAGCAGCGCGTCTAATGCATCACCGCATTGCTGCGGGTTTTGGAAGTGCACGCCTTGCCATCCTTGCAACCGAGCCGCTTCAATGTTGTGAACCAAGTCATCGACTAACACGGTCTTTGCAGGCTCCAGGTCAAAACGCTGGACGGCCGCGTGGAAAATCTCAGGCTGCGGTTTGATCAATTGCAGGCGGCTGGAGAAAACGCCGCCGTCAAACCAAGCCGCCAGATCGTTGCGCCGCTCCAATTCCAAGGCATAGGCCTTTGGCATGTTGGAGAGAAAAAACAAACGGTGGCCTTGGGCTTTCAAACGCTGCAACAACGAGACGGTGCCTGGGATGGGAACCAGGTGATCCGGTACGGCTTCAATCACCCGCAGCACGTCAGCCTCTTTCATTCCAGAGCGCTTGGCGATGCGCTCGGCCAGAGGGCCCGCGTCGATTTGACCCAGGTCGAACAAGGCCCAATCACTGGTCAACGAAAACGACTGAAATATCTGAGCTGCCACGCTGCGTGCTTGGGCCTCGTCAGTGACAGATTCTGGCAAAGTTTCCCTCAACAAGCGCAGCGGCTGCCAGTTGAACACCACACCGCCAAAGTCAAATACCAAGTCGGCTTTCATGTCGTCTTTCATGCGCGCAGTTTTTTCATCAAGCCAGCAGTCGATCCATCCAGGTCTGTCACATCGTCTGCCGCCCATTTGGGCAACAAGTCTTTGCACAAGGCTTTGCCGAGCTCAACCCCCCATTGGTCAAAGCTGTTGATGCCCCACACAGCACCCGAAACAAAAACGCGGTGCTCATACAGAGCGATCAATGCGCCCAAGGAACGTGGCGTGAGTTGGTCCAGCAGCAAGGTGGTGCTGGGCCTGTTGCCGGGAAAGGTGCGTTGTTGGGCGAGCACTTGTGCATCCATGCCCTGGGAGGCTGTGGGCGCTTTTTCTCGCAGCGCCTGAGCCGTTGTCTTGCCCAGCATCAAGGCTTGGGACTGGGCCAGACCGTTGGACAAGAGCAAAGTGTGTTGGCGCTGTAGATGTTGACGCACCATGGGATTGATCTCAACGTCGTTGAAGCTGGGGCGCTTGACCAAAATGAATTCGACCGGAATCACGTCGGTACCCTGGTGCAGCATTTGAAAGTAGGCATGCTGTCCGTTCGTGCCTGGCTCCCCCCAAACCACAGGACTGGTGGCATAGGGCAAGGGCTCGCCTGTCGCATCCACCCGTTTGCCGTTGGACTCCATCTCCAGTTGCTGCAAATACGCAGGCAGGCGCTTCAATCCCTGGTGGTAAGGTGCCACGCTGCGGCTGCTGCGCTGGTGAAAGTTGCGGTACCAAACATCCAGCAGACCAAGCTGCATGGGCAGGTTGTCCGCCAGCGGCGCCTGCGCAAAATGTTCGTCCATGGCCCGCGCGCCAGCCAGCAGCGCACGGAAATGCTCGGCACCAATGGCCAATGCAATGGGCAGGCCAATCGAACTCCACAGCGAATAGCGCCCCCCCACCC
>JBJTHI010000345.1:0-7958 GCA_046094425.1 Burkholderiales bacterium
ACTTTGATGCCGTATCCATCAGAGGATCCACCCCACTGCATTGCAGCAGCGGTTCCCCCTCCTTGGTTAGCGGCTGTTCAGCACTCTTCACCGATCAGCTCCTTCTTGTCCCCGCGGGGAGGGAGGCATCCATAACATCTCCAAAGTACGAGTCAAGTCGGCCAAGCAGCCGCCAACCCGTGGGTTATTCCATGACCAGGTTGTAAGGCCTGGAACCAAAGTTCAAGCGCAGAAAAGCCCGCAAAAGACCAGCTATTTGAGTTGTTGCGGCAACTTCACGGCGCTGCGCACTCGTCAACGCATCAAGCGTTGTCAGTGCGTCAATGCGAGGCGCTGCTCACCACGGACGGCGTGGCGAACTCCCGCCCCACCACGGCGCGCGCATAAAGGTAGTTCTCCATCGCGCGCTCGCTGAGCGCGTCCAGGTACACATGACCCGTTGCGTCGCAAGGAAAGGCCAGCGCCCGCCCCTCGCTGAACAAAGACTGAAAACGCAACTCATAGTGGCCCGAGTTACCGTTCAAACTGCCCAGTGGCATGGAAGACGTATTCATTGCATCAACCTCCTGGCGCAAGGGCTACACCGCAACCAACGCGGCAGCTCTCCAACGCTGAGGTCAGATTAGCGGTTGACTCAAAAGCTGGATGCAAGTGCACGCCGATGCGGCATGTCAGACAAACACCATGTCCGGGGTGAAAGAGTGGATGACAAAACCCGCGAATGCACTGGGCAAGACCCAGCGCACTCGAACCCACCACCTCATCCTCGCCGACTCTTGGCCTTGCGTTTGTCCAACTCCAACAATTGCGACTTGATGGCGGCCATGACGACGCGCGCTTGTTCCTCGCTCAGGGTGAGCAAAGAACAAGGTTCACCCTCGGCGGGGGCCGCTTTGGGTGAAACGGTGGCGTCCAGTTGTAAATAGACCATGCCATTGCCGTGGCGCATGCCTTTGACGCGCTCGAATTGAATGTCGTAGGTTTTCACGTGAGGTCAGGCACCCATGTAGTCTTTTTTGCCTATCTCCACCCCGTTGTGGCGCAAGATGGCGTAGGCCGTGGTGGTGTGGAAATAAAAGTGCGGCAGACCGTAAGTATTCAAGTAAGCCGTGCCGCTTGCAAAGTGACGCTCTCTGGGCGTGCCGGGGTTCAACAGCACTTCGCGGGTGTCGCTGCCTTCAAAACCACCGCGCGGCAGGCTTTCAATGAAACCCAGGGTTTTGCGAATGCGCGCTTGCAGGTCTTCAAACGTCTGCTCGTTGTCTTCATACGCCGGTACCGCCGCACCGGCCAGGCGAGCGGACACACCCTTGGCAAAGTCGCAAGCAATGAGCACTTGGCGAACCAAGGTGAACATGTCCGGGTAGAGCCGTGCTTGCAACAAAGCATTGGGCTCAATCTTCCTTGCCTCGGCATGGGCTTGTGCTTTGGTCAACACATTGGAGAGCCCCCCCAGCATTTGCTGGAAGACGGGAACGCTGGCGGTGTAGAGGGGGTGGGTCATGGGGGGCTCCTGGTGATTGATTGGGTGTGAGATCCGGCGCAGCGAGGTTTGCGCCGGGGGTGAAGTATGGCTGGGGTGGGAAATCTTTGCAGGAAGGAGATTGAATCGGAATTTGTTGGATTGAGCGCCGCAATCCGCCTGCACAAGAACCATCAACTGCCTCGCCAGTTTTCCAAGCGCAGGCCACCCACTCTTTGAAACTCGGTCGTATTGGAGGTCACCACCACCAGGCCACGCGCCAGGGCAGTGCCTGCAATCTGGCTGTCATAAGGACCGATGGGTTGCCCTTGTTCACGCAGTGCCGCACGCACACCCGCACAGGCTTTGGCGTCGACCTCTTCAAAGGGCAGGATGTGTATGGCCGAGCGAAAAGCGTCCAACAAAGGAGCTAGTTTTTTGGCGCGAGCAGCGTTGAGCAACAAGCCATACTCGATCTCCATTTGCGTCACGACCGAAATCGCAATCTGCTGCGGCGCAGTAGCCTTGATCGCCGCCAAGACACCCGGTTCACCTTTGACGAAATCGCTGACAGTGCAGGTATCGAGCAAGTACTTCATCGTGCCTCAAGCCAGCGGATCGTCCACGGTCGGACGCAGGTGGCGACGGCCTGTTTCGAAAGCAGGCATCTTGTCGTCGCCGACGTGAGCCAACACAGTCTGGGGCCAGCCGGGTTGAGCTTGATGCGCCAACCATTCCTGTACGGCACGGCGCACCAGGGTGTTGCGTTTTTCGCCTTTTTGTTGGGCGACTTCGTTCAGTTGCTGACCCGTTTCGTCGTCAAGATAAATGTTGAAATGCATGCCAGTCTCCATACATCGTGCGTTCGCCCACCACATGAAATCACACGTCGACATGTTATAGACTTTTCTATGTCAACACAAACTGACGACCCTCCATCCATAAGAGGGCAGAAATGCTGCCCCTCACACCATCAACCCCAAATTCGCATCAAAGTAACGTAAGCGCGGAAACGCCGCTTCCATCACTGTGCTGTCGGCACCAAACCAGCGGGCGAGTTCGCCACCCAGTTGGTCGGTGGCGACACTGGGGATCCACACACCTTGGCCAACGTCGTCGGCACCGCCCACCACCAGTTCCGGGAACTTGCCCACCATGCGGCCACCTCGCACCGCACCGCCCACCACCAAGTGATGCGCACCCCAGCCATGGTCGGTGCCTGCGTCGTTGGAGGGCAGGTTGCGGCCGAAGTCGGAGGCGGTGAAGAGGGTGACTTGTTTGGCCAAACCGAGTTCCACCGTTGCAGCATGGAAGGCAGCGACGGCGGCGCTGATTTCGCTGAAGTTTTCGTTCTGGCGTTGCAGTTGGTCGTCGCCGTGGGTGTCGAAGCCACCGATAGAACAGAAGAAACACTGGCGTGACAAACCCAGTTTGCCTCGTGCGCTGATGAGGCGGGCGATCATGCGCAGTTGGCGGCCCATGCCGGTGTCAGGGAAGGCGGTGGTGATGGCGTTGCTGCTCAGTGCGTCTGTGAGGATGCGTTGGTTGTCAATGCTGCGGCCCATCATATTGAGCCAGGTTTGTTCGAGTGGATCGATGCGTTGTTCGCGCAGCAAATCGGTGATGGCGACCGAGAGCGGGTCGGTGCCCGTGGGCTTGTAAAAGTCAAAGCCAAATTCGCCAGAGGACGACACGCGGTAGGGCGTGAGGCTGCGGTCGCCTGCCTGCCACACATTGCCGCCGGTGACGCTGATGGCGCTGTAGCCCCGGTTGCTGGCACTGTCGCTCACCAATCGCTCCAACAAGCGCCCGCCCCAACCGGTGCGTGGCGGTGCGTCCACGATGGCGGACTGCCAGGCCCCTTGTTGGTCGGAGTGAGAAAACAGGTTGTCAGGCAAGGGTACCGAGCGTGCATTCCACTGCGCTTTGGTGGTGGGCACCATCAGCGGCCCCACATTGGCCACCACGGCGGCGTTGCCGCTGTTGATGAGTTGCTGCATACCCGCCATGGCGGGGTGAATGCCGTAGGTGCCGGTGGCGTTGCTCAAGGTGAGCGGCAAGAGTTGCCCTTGGCCAAGCGCGAGGTTGGGACGTGCGCGCTGATACTGGGCGTAACGCGCGGCATCGGTGGGCACGATGAGGTTGTTGCTGTCGTTGCCACCGAACATGAAGAGGCAAACCAGGGCTTTGTAGTCACTGCCCTGCGTGGTTTGGGCCAGGGCTTGCAACTGCGACCAAGGGCCCAGTGCCGCGCCCACGCCGACGCTGCTGGCGAGTTTGAGGAAGTGGCGGCGTTGTGGGTTGTTATTCATTGTGTTGTTCATTCCGCAGGCCTTTATTTCTGGATCACAAAATCAGGCGACATGGCGGTCAGCAACAAAGCCGCTTTAACACGCCCTTCTTTGTTGTTGGCTGACAAGCTGCTCACCATGCGGGTCATGCGGTCGCGGGTGGCGCTGCTCATTTGTTCGCAAAAGAACAAAAGGTCGATGCGTGCCACCAACGCAGCAGGGTCACCGGCCAGTGCGGTCAATGAACTGGCGTCCAGCTCCAAGCGCGAGTCGCCCCAGCCGTAACCCATGCTGCTGAACAAAGAAGAAAAAAGTTCAACGAGCCCACCACCGTGGTTTCACTGGTGATTTGAAACTCGGGGGCCACCATGCCCGCCTGTGCGACGAGCCCTGCCGGGCGGTAGTTGGGTGAGTAAAAGTTGAACACCGAAGGGGCCAGCATGGGGCTTTGCCCCAAGGCGTTGTCGGCGCTGTCCAGGTAGTGAATGTTGTTGATGCCGTTTTTGCTTTTGGCCCCCAGTGCGCGCAAGAAGCTGGCAAAACGCACCACGGGTTCGCGTTGTTTGCCAAAACGCGCCCGGGTGGTGGCGTTATCGCCGCGTGCTTCAGCATCCAGCAAGATGGCCCTGAACACGGCGCGTAAATCACCACGCACCCCGTTGCCATTGTTGGCGAACACGTTGGCCACGCGGCCAATGTACTCAGGACTTGGGTTGCTGGTGACCAAACGCTGAATCATTTGGCGGCAAAAGAAAGGCGGCACGTTGGGATGGTTGAAGAGGTTGTCCAGCGCGTCCTTCAAATCTTGTTGCGGGCTTTGGCCTGCGGGCAATACGCGGCCGTCCAACAGCGTTTTGGTGCCTGGTGAATGGAAAGCCGCCCAGGGTTTCATGGGCACCACCCACAGGCCTTCTTGGTTGTCGTCGTGATCGTGGAAGAGATTGTTTTTGGTGTTGTCCAGGCCACCATAACTCCAGCCGGTGAAGGCTTGGGCAAAACCTTTGACCACGGTTTCATCGTAGGTGGCAATGGGTTGTCCTTGCGCGTCGGTTTGGCTGCTGCCGTCCATGTTCAGCTTCACCAGACCAATGGTGAAAAGCTGCATCACCTCGCGGGCGTAGTTTTCGTTGGGGTGGGTACCTTCTTTGGGATCCTCCTTTTCTGACTCCAGCATGTTCAGGTAGTAACCCATGGCTGGATGCAGGGTCACGTCTTCCAGCAATTGGCGGAAGTTGCCAAAGGCGTTGCGGTTGAGCATGTCCATGTAGCTGGACATGGCATGGGGGCGGATGTCGGGCGCAATGTTGGAAATCACAAAGAACTGCAGAAAGGCCCAGCTCACGCGGGCGCGCAGCAAATCGCCTCCGGTGAGCCATTGCTGCCAAATGGCTTCGTAGCTCATCTCCTCAGTGGCACGATTTTCTTCTTCGCGCGTGCGTTGAGCTGCGATGTAACTCAGGTGCGACATCGTGGGTTGATTGAACTGCTCCCACAACCAGCGCTCGTAACCTTTGCTGCGTACATCATCGATCTCGGTCACGGAGCGTGGGCCAAACGTCGCCTGGGTGAGAAAACGCGCCGCATCTTTTCTGCTGGCGGGGGTGACGGCCACAGGGGGTGCGCTGCCGCCGCTGCCGGGCAGTCCTCCCAGGTTTTGCAGCAATTCCTCGTTGGCACCTGCAGGTGCTGTGCCGGAGCCACCACCGCCGCAAGCGGCCAGGGTGGAAGCGAGGGCCAAGAAGGAAACGCTGGTGGTGCCTGTGGCACGAGGTTGCTCCGTCAGGTCGGTTGATGCATGAAGATCATCAACGGGTTGAGGCTGTGGCGCTTGGTGTGCTTGCATGGCGTCTCCTGCATCAGAGTCCCGACACAGCCCTGCGAACGCGGGGTTTGTCAATGAACGAGCCACGAATGTGCGTGAAACAAGCGCGGGGCCTGCGTTCATTTGTAACAACGGAAGTGGGGGATCTGCACCTCGGAATCAACACACGGGTCTGCCCTTAGTGATGGCCCCAAATGTCGCTGGCAGAATTCCTTCTCGGCGATACACACTGACACGCTTATTGGGAAATGTTTGATGGAATCAACATCAGTCCTCGGTACAGCCCAGAGCGTCTTCGGCACTCAGGGCTCTTTGCCAAACGTGCTGTCCACCACGGCAAGTGAGACCCAGTCCAACCCCCACCTCAGCGCCACACGCGCCGGGGTGCGCATCATCTGCGGGCAGGTCAGTGAATGTTTTTCTGCGGAGTTGGTGTGCTCGCAAGCGTTTCGCGCATTGGGGCTGAACCGTTGGGTGCAGTGCTCCATCGACACACAATTCGACAGGCCTGCGCTGGCGCTGCGTTTGGCCTTGAGGCCCTATCGAGACTGGACGCCGGGCTCAGACACCACCCAGCTTTGCGAACATCTGAATCTGGACACGCGCACCAACAGCGATGACTTGCAGCGCGAAATCATTCTGTCCCTACTGGCCAGCCCGGTACCCCTTTTTTTTCCAAGCGCACATGAGTTTTTGGCTGCGGTGCGCATGCGGGTGCATGTGGTGCAGGCAGCCCGCCGCACGATGCTGAACTTTGAAACCGCACAAGCCGAACGCCCCGAACACAACTGGACTTACGACGAAGACCGTGGTTTTGTAGTTCGCCCCGGCTGTGATCTGGTGCAAGCCCTGGAAGACGCCACGCAGCCGGGCGAGCACGGTCAGCGTTATTCGTTCTCTTGCTACCGCGCCAGCGAGTACCTCATGCTGCTGGCCATTGCCAAAGAAGCCCAAGCCAACAACCCTGCGTTTTATGCCCAACTGCAAGCGCAGTGCGCCACCCGGGCCATCAAATCGGGGGAGTTTCACGACGTGTTTCTGCGTGAACTGGGCTCGCAAGAACAACCGCTGCCATCCAAGTACTGGGTGCCGGGTGACCGCACCTGGTTCCGCAATCCCGACGGGTTTTCATCCGACGCTTCGGGCTTTGAAGGCTCTTGGGTGATTTATTTGGGCAACGGCGAGTTTTCTAACTTCTGGAAATGGCAACAGCCCTTCACCTTCACCAGCAAGTGTTTGGAAATTTTTCATTGGCGCAACGCCACGTTCAAAGACGCACAAGGCGAGTTGCGTATTGACGAAAACAAGGTGGCCCACTTGGTCGCCAACTCGCTGCGCGACCCGATAGAGGTGGAGCGCATCCTGAACAAAATGCAGCGCCTGCGTGACCCCCAGGGGGTTTACCAAGAAGGCGGTTGCATCGACAGCTCGCGTGAGTTTCCCAAATGGGTTTGCGCTGGCAGCAGCGACATCACGCTGCCCTGCGTTTGATGCGATGTTTGATGTGAAAACAAAACCTCGGCCAGTTGCAGCGGATCGTTGATCGCACGCACACGTTCGTAGGCCCCTTGTGCATCAACGCTGTAGCGGCGCAAGTAGTTGAGCCACTGCTTCAAGCGCCCAGCCCTGTGCCGGGCCTGCACACGTTGGTTCACCAGTTGCCAAAAAAGGTGCAACAAGGGCAGCAGTTCATCCCATGACAAAACCGGTGTCGTGCTGGGCTGCGAGGCTTGAGTTTGCTTGTCCAAAACAATCGCCAGCGCCAACGCCGGGTTGGCCACCACACCGCGCCCCAGCATCAGAGTGTCGCAGCCCGACACCTCGCGACAGCGCCTAGCGTCGGCCACCGTCCAAACTTCGCCATTGGCCACCACGGGCAGCTTCACGGCTTCTTTGATTTCGCGTATTCGTTCCCAGTAGGCCGGAGGCCGGTAGCCATGGGCTTTGGTGCGGGCATGCACCACCAGCTCGCTGGCACCTGCGTCTTCAATCGCGTGGGCGCATTCAAGCATGCGGCTGTCGTCGTGATAGCCCAAGCGCATCTTGGCCGACACCGGCAAATGCGCAGGCACTGCGCGCCGCACGGCGGCCACGATGGTCGCAATGAGTTCGGGCTCATCCAACAATACGGCACCACCTCGGTGGCGATTCACCGCCTTGGCAGGGCAGCCAAAATTTAGATCAACACCAGTGGGGCCCAGCTCGGCCAAACGTGCGGCGTTCTCGGCCAAACACACCGGGTCTCCCGAGTTCGACACCAAGCGCTGTAAGTTTTTGATCTGTATAGGGCAGCCTGTCGGAATTGCCACTACAACAGGGTCAGCTGGGCATCGACGGTGGGTTTCTTGATGTTGAGCGCGGCCAGGGTTATGGACTGACGGGG
>JBJTHI010000346.1:0-3995 GCA_046094425.1 Burkholderiales bacterium
GCCCAGTGCAGATCCCATGCGTTCAGCCACGATGCGGGCAATGATGTCGGTGGTACCCCCTGGTGCAAACGGCACCACCAAACGAACAGGTTTGGCGGGGTAGGCCTGTGCCCATGCGCCGCTGGGCGCGGCGGCCATTGCGGCCAAGGTCAGCAAAGCCAGGGAGAGAGGTCTGCGCGTCATAGGGTCTCCAGTAGGTTGAACGACGTGGATAAAACAGGAGCGGCGGCGGTCGACGCTGTTTCGTTTTATGGAGCAGATGTTGCTACAGGCCCGCAGGTTTGCCATTGTGGAAACTACGCAGCGCTTACCCTGCGTCCAACAGGGGCAAAGCCTATGTCACGGCGGCGCAGAAATAACTGAAATGCCTATGCGCCCCAGTGCCCAGGCTATGTGTTCTTGCACCATAGGACTGGCACTTTCTCGTTGCGCTTCTAATGCTTTCTGTATGCGCGGCTGCTGCTCGCGCGTGCTTGAGGTGGTGCTACCGAGCGCGTTGCCCAGCGCCACCGCCACATTACGCTGCCAGCGCTCAAACCCAATGCGACGTATCGCGCTGCCTTCGGTGTGGCGCAGAAAGTCGTCTGCTGTCCACGCCCAAAGCTCCAACAAGGTGCTTGCATTTAAGGGAGCGCGCGCGTCGAAGTCGGGCAAGCTGCTGACCGTGGCGTATTTGTTCCAGGGGCAAATCAGTTGGCAGTCGTCGCAGCCGTAAATGCGGTTGCCCATCAAAGGTCGCAACTCCAGCGGAATGGGGCCGTCGTGTTCAATGGTGAGGTAAGAAATGCAACGCCGCGCGTCCAATTTGTAGGGGGCCACGATGGCCTGGGTGGGGCACACGTCGATGCAGGCTTGGCAAGAGCCGCAGTGGGCGCTGCTGGGAGCGGTGACAGGCAGTGGGAAATTGATGTAGATCTCACCCAGAAAAAACAGGGATCCCCCCTCGCGGTTCAAAGTCAGGGTGTGTTTACCGCGCCAGCCCAGGCCGCTCCGGCTGGCAAGCTCTACTTCCAACACAGGGGCTGAATCGGTGAACACGCGGTAGCCCAGCGCTCCCACCTGCGCCTCCAACCACGAGGCCAGTTGTTTTAGTCGCTGGCGAAGTACCTTGTGGTAGTCCCTGCCCCGGGCGTAGAGTGACACCACGGCTTGCTCTGGACGTTTCAAACGTTGCCATTCAATCGTTTGCCAGTCGCCCTGCGGCGTTTGATTGGGAAGGTAGTTCATGCGCGCGGTGATGACACGCACCGTACCGGGAACTAACTCTGCCGGGCGCGCACGTTTAAGGCCATGCGCCGCCATGTAGTGCATGCCACCATGAAACCCGGCTTGTAGCCAGGCCAGCAACCCCTGTTCGGCGGAAGTCAAATCCACATCGGCCACACCAATCTGGGAAAATCCTAGCGAATGCGCATGAGCGCTCAAAGCCTTGAGCAGCGCCGCTTCGTCGATCACCCGAGGTTGATTCATTTGCCGATTCTAGAAACCCGCCAACTCACCTGGCCTGACGAACAAGCCACAGCGGCCGCGGCCGGGTTGCTGGCCCGCCGTACCGCGTTAAGCAATGCGGTCATCACCTTGCAAGGCGACCTTGGTGCGGGCAAGACTACTTTCGCGCGTCACCTGCTGCGCGCGCTTGGCGTCGTGGGTACCATTAAAAGCCCCAGTTATGCGGTGATGGAGTCATACGATGTTCCCCGGATGCGTATTGCGCACTTCGACTTCTACCGCTTCAACGACCCCCAAGAATGGGAAGACGCCGGGTTTCGTGATGTGTTTTCCGAGAAAGGCTTGAAGCTGGTGGAGTGGCCAGACAAAGCCTTGGGTCTGATGCCTCAGCCCGATCTGTGCATCACCATCAGCGCCCTGCCCGCCAACGGCGGCGAGCCCCGTCAAGTGGTCTTCCATGCTTACTCCACCGTGGGCCGTAGCCTGTTGCCATGAAAGCCACCAAGACCGTTTTAGCCCGACGCCAAGCCCTGCGACGCATGGGCACCTTGGTGCTGACCTTCACTGCCACCGATTTGACGTTCGGAGCCAGCATCGTGGCAGTGCGTTTGTGGCCAGCGCAGGACTACACCCGCGTCACGCTGGAAAGCGATGTACCTCTCACCGCCAAACATTTTTTGGCCGAGAACCCGTCTCGTTTGGTGGTTGATGTGGAGGGCCTGGAGTTAAGCCCCGCGCTGCGTGAGTTGGTCGCCAAGGTCAGGGCCGACGATCCCTACATTGCGGGCATGCGCGTGGGTCAGAACCAAGCGCGTGTGGTGCGTTTGGTCGTGGACTTGAGGCAGGCCGTCAACCCGCAAGTTTTTTCATTGGCACCTGTAGCGGCTTACCAGCACCGTTTGGTGTTTGACCTCAAACCCACGCAAGAACGTGACCCCTTGTTGGCCCTGATTCAAGAGAAAACCCAAGCCTCCAACAATGCCAGCAAAGAGGTGCAAGACGCATTGGGTGAGTTTTTGGCGCGTATGGAAAAGCCCAAGGCTGACCCTGCTGCGCCCACGCCCACCGCGCCCCGTGTGGCAACCAGCCCGCCACCAGATTTACCCCCCGCGCTGCAACAAAAAATCAACCGCCTCATTGTGGTGGCCATTGACCCAGGCCACGGCGGTGAAGACCCGGGCGCGATTGGCCCCACCGGGTTGAAAGAGAAAGACGTGGTGCTGGCGGTGTCCAAACAACTGCAAGAACGTTTGAACACGCTGCCCGGCATGCGTGCCATGCTGACGCGCGACGCTGATTTTTTCGTCCCTTTGCATGAACGTGTCAGGAAAGCACGAAGGGTGCAGGCTGACTTGTTTGTCTCGGTGCATGCAGATGCTTTTTTCACTCCCCAAGCGCGCGGTGCTTCGGTGTTCGCTCTGAGTCAAAGCGGTGCATCCAGCACCACAGCACGCTGGATGGCCAACAAAGAAAATGCGGCCGATGTGGTGGGCGGCGTGAACGTCAAGGCCCAAGACGCCCAGGTGATGCGTACGCTCCTAGACATGAGCACCAGCGCGCAAATCAAAGACAGCCTGCACGTGGGCCGCGAGGTGTTGGGACAAATAGGCAAAGTGGGTCGTTTGCACAAACCGCGTGTGGAGCAGGCGGGGTTTGCTGTGCTGAAAGCGCCGGACATTCCCTCCATCTTGGTGGAGACCGCCTTCATCTCCAACCCGGAAGAAGAAGCCAAACTGCGCGACCCCGACTACCAGGCCGAGTTGGTACAAGCCTTGGCAACAGGCATACAGCGCTATTTTGCGAAGAACCCGCCCTTGGCACGGGTGCGGCAGTTGTAGACGACGACGCGGACAGCGTCAGCGCTTTTCATCAGCAAAACGCTCGCTGATGGCCTCGATTTCTTTCCAGTCTTCAGCAAAAGCCGTCACACAGTCCGGGTCAAAGTGCGTTCCAACCTGGGTGTAGAGGTACTCCAACGCCTCATTCAGAGAAACCGCCGGACGGTAGGGGCGCTCGCTGGTCATGGCGTCAAACACGTCGGCCACGGCCACAATGCGAGCGGCCAATGGAATGGCTTGGCCCGCAAGTCCGTTGGGATAACCGCTGCCATCAAACTTCTCGTGGTGGCCCTCGGCAATGAGGGCGCCCAACTGCAAACTTTTGGAAGGGCTGGTGTGGAACATTTCAAAGCCTTTGACCGTGTGCTGTTGCATGGCCAAACGCTGCTCGTCGCTATAAACACCGCTGAATTGAACCAATTCGGGTGGCAGGAGCAGCTTGCCTACATCGTGCAAGGCCGCGGCTTCAAACAACGTTTCTTGCTCGTCCTGCGGCAATTGCAATTTGCGCGCTATTTGCCGGGTGTAGTGACAAACGCGGTCCACATGTTTGCCCAGCAAAGGATCATGCCGCTCTGCCCATGAGGCCATGCGGAACATGGTGTCGCGCTCTAGGGCGGACAAGCTGTGGTTGGCTTGGTAAACGTTTTCAGCCAGCACCTCGGCTCTATAGGCCAGCGCCACCTGGGCTTTACGCAGGGCCAGCAT
>JBJTHI010000347.1:0-16413 GCA_046094425.1 Burkholderiales bacterium
GCCCTCTACGCATTGAATTCCCTGGCGCGATCTACCACGTCACTTCACGTGGTGATCGGCGTGAATCGATCTTTGAGGACGACGTGGATCGTGAGCGCTTCTTGGCCGTTCTGGATCAAGCCACCGCAAGGTTTGATGCCCAGGTGCTGGCCTATTGTTTGATGGGCAACCACTATCACCTGGTGTTGCACACGCGGCAGGGGAATTTGTCCTTGCTGATGCGTCAGCTCAATGGGGTTTACACACAGGCCTATAACCGGCGGCATGGTGTGGTGGGACATTTGTTCCAGGGGCGGTTCAAGGCAATTTTGGTGGATAGGGACGCTTATTTGTTGACGCTGTGCCGCTATGTGGAGTTGAACCCCGTGCGGGCGAAGCTTTGCAGGACGGCGGCGGATTGGGCTTGGTCCAGCTACCGTGCGCACGCAGGGTTGGCGGTGACGCCCGACTGGTTGGATTCAGACGGCCTGCATGGGTATTTGTTGGGGCACGATGTGCGCCACGCCCAAGACCGACAGCAGGCTGCGGGCCGCTATGCGGCCCTAGTAGCCAGCAGCCCAGATCTGCAAATTTGGGCCGAGGGTTTGCGCCAGCAAATTTTCTTGGGAGACGAAAATTTTGTGCTGCACATGCAGGCCCTGATGGCGACCCCGCGTGTAGCGGACAAAAACATTCCCAAGCCGCAACGTTTGCTCACGCACAAGCCTTTGCAGGCTTGGTTGGATGAAGCAACCTCGCGCGAAGAGGGTTTGTTCACAGCACACACACAAGGCGGGCTGTCGATGACGGCCATGGCCAGAGCGCTGGGCTTGTCGGTGTCGCGGGTGAGTCGGTTGATTGGTCGGTACGAAAAAGAGCTTATGAGCTCCGCCACCGCATGAGGCTACACCTCAAGCCGAAGCCCCCGCCGCCATCAACTGCAACATCACCTCCACCCGCGCTTTCTCCGGACTGAGGGTTGTAGGCTGCAACGACGCGCCGCTGGCCTTGCCCGCAGATGAATCTTTGTTCACCACACTGCCCATCACACAACGAGTGCTGCGCCAGACCACAACCCCGTCGCTGACCGCTTGCAACAGCGCCAACTCCAGTTGCTGGTGGATGTTGCCGTTGCCGCAACCCGCCACCACCAAACCTTGCGCGCCCGAGGCCAGCACACTCCGCACGATGCGCCCATCACTGCCCGCGTGACTCACCAGCAATTCAACACGAGGCCAGTTGGCGGGATCAGCCTGCACCGCAGCCAAACCCAGCGCCTGGTCGGCAACAGGCCAAGCCCGCAGTTGACGCACCTGACCTTCTTGAATCAAGGCCACTGGGCCGCTCTCGCCTGAGCTGAAAGCGTCCAGTTGGTAGGGGTAGGCTTTGAACACATCAACAGCACTGTGGACGCGCCCGGCCATCACCACCAGCACACCGGCTGCGCCTGGCGTTTGCGCCAAGACGGTCGCATCCACCAAGTTTTGTGGCCCGTCGGCCTGGCGCGAGGTGGCAGGCCGCATGGCGGCGGTGAACACCACGGGTTTGCTGGGAGCCAATACGCGGTGCAGGAAATAGGCCGTTTCCTCCAGGGTGTCAGTGCCGTGGGTAATGATGAGTGCCCCCACGTCGTCGCGCGCCAGGTGAGCCGCAGCGCGTTGCGCTAGCCGCTGCCAGGTGGCGTGATCCATGTTTTTGCTATCGAGTTGGGCAATTTGCTCAAACTCCAGCGGCAAGGCCTGCAAGGCGGGTATGGCAGCCGCCAAATCGGCGGCAGTGATTTGCCCGGCTTGGTAGCCGGTGTTGTCCTCGCTGCTGGCGGCCCGGCCTGCGATCGTTCCGCCCGTTCCCAACACCGCAATGATTTTGTTTTGCATTTTTTTGATAACTGGATAAAAATACAGATACTGGATGAAACGCCAGCTTAATGTCGTAAAAACGGTCGCCTAAGAGACCTGAGGAAGCCCATGATGTTTGACGCCCCCAAACTCACCGACCGCCAACAACAAATTCTCGACCTGGTGCAAAGCGCCATTGAACGCACCGGTGCCCCGCCCACGCGGGCCGAAATTGCGTCTGAACTCGGCTTTCGTTCAGCCAATGCCGCAGAAGAACACCTTCAAGCCCTGGCCCGCAAGGGCGTGATTGAGCTGGTGGGTGGCACTTCGCGCGGCATCCGTTTGAAGTCTGACACATTACGCGCGCTGAACCAAAGCCGGGTCAAACAATTTGCCTTGCCTCTGCCCAGCCTGGCCCAACTGACCCTGCCCCTGGTGGGCCGCGTGGCCGCTGGCAGCCCCATCTTGGCGCAAGAACACATTGACAAGAGTTATGTGGTGGAAAGCAGCCTGTTCGCCCGCCGCCCAGACTATTTGCTCAAAGTACGCGGCATGAGCATGCGAGACGCCGGCATCATGGATGGCGACTTGCTGGCGGTGCAAAAAGCGGTGGACGCCAAAAATGGCCAGATCGTGGTGGCGAGGCTGGGTGATGAAGTCACCGTGAAGCGTTTCAAGCGCGGCAAACAAGGCATAGAACTGCTGCCCGAGAACCCCGACTTTGAACCCATCGTGGTGGCTGAAGGCGATACCAGCTTCGCACTCGAAGGGCTGGCGGTGGGGCTCATACGCAACCACATGCTGATGTGAGCAATGGCTATGGCAACCCGGAATCGTTTGCATCAAAGCCAGCGCATCAAGGCACCGAAAACCACTTGCCCGGCAGCTTGCGAGGTGCTGGAGCAACTGCCCAATATCGGCCCCTCGTTGGCGGCGAATTTGCGTTTGATTGGTGTCGCTCACCCCCAAGACTTGGTTGGGCAAGACGGATACGCGCTTTACCAACGACTGTGTGCAGTCACTCATCAACGACACGACCCTTGCGTGCTAGACACTTTTTTAGCCGCCACCGATTTCATGCGCGGTGCGCCCGCCGCGCCGTGGTGGCAGTACACCCAACAGAGGAAGCAGCTTTACGGCCTTCTCTAGCTGGCGATTGAACCCAAAAAGGAAGTCTTTTCCGAGTTTTGGTTTGAGTGCGGCTGTTGACAATTTGTTCACCGACTGATTCAGCCCTATTTGGCTGCGGTCGGCAGATTAACCAACGCCGCCGTCATCACTGCCATGTCGTTCTCCTGGATTCAATCGTTGCGTCAGCACTGGCTACTCTGGTGCGCACAACGCCGCAGGCCGCAAGTGAAAGCGCGTGGCAAGGTTCGCATCGCAGTACACCCACCCACCTTGCAGCCCTGGTTGAACAGCGATTCGGGTTTGGGAAGTCTGCTTGGCTCCAGTTGGCTGGACAGCGGCACGGACTTGGCTTTTGCCGAACAACCCCCACCACGCTTGGTGAGCCTGCGCTCGCGCCGTGCCACGCCGCTGCCAGCCATCCGCAACGAGTTTTTGTCTAGCCTGCAAGACTTGCCTGGACAAGCTTGCATTGACCTGGAGAGTCGCATCCGCAGTTCGCGTTCCTTGCGTGAGTTGTGGCATTTGCGCAGCGAGCTGTTCAAGCTCATCGCGGTGCACCGCGACCAAGGATCAGCACAAGAACGACTGGCCCGGCTCAACCGCCACTTCCCCAGCAGCGTCTTGGGTGGCACCTCCCCCTCACACCTTCAAGCACTGCACACAGCACCATGATCATCTCGTCCACCGCTTACGCGCCCACACAAACGGGCATTGAATTGGCGCTGGGAAGTGCCGCATCACAAAGTTTTGGCATGCCAGGCGAAAGACTGGCCCGCGTGGCGGCGCGGCGTGCGTTTGTGGAGATGAAACTGCGCTTCATGCAAGCCGCCAAAGATGTGCCCGGCCCCAGAGGCGAACGCTTGGCTGGCAAGATCCGCAGCAGCACCCAGGCGGTCGAGCTGTGGCGGCTGCGCGACGAGCTTTTCGATGCGCTGGACTGCGGCAACCAACAAAACCAATTGCATCAGCAAGAAATCCGCAGGCAACTCAGCCACGTATTTCCACGCTGAACCACGAGGTCCGGGGATTCGACCAGGGCCGATCAAGACCCGACGTCACAGCAGGCACAATCACAGGCACTTTTCTTGTGCGCTGTGCCCATAGCCTGTGAACATCATCATCCTGGACGACTACCAAGACGCGGTGCGCAAACTGCCCTGCGCCAGCAAACTGGAACACCTGCAAGCCAAGGTGTTCACCAACACGGTCAAAGGCATAGGCCAACTTTCGGTTCGCCTGCGTGATGTGGACGTGGTGGTCACCATCCGCGAGCGAACCCAGTTCCCCCGCCAGTTGCTGGAAAAGCTGCCTCGCCTGAAGTTGATCTCTCAAACTGGCCGCGTGGGCAACCACATTGACGTGGACACCTGCACCCGTTTGGGTATTGCCGTGGCTGAAGGAGTCGGCTCGCCCATTGCCCCAGCCGAGTTAACCTGGGCCCTCATCATGGCGGCCATGCGGCGCTTGCCGCAGTACATCGGCAACTTGAAACATGGGGCCTGGCAACAGTCAGGGCTGCGCGCCGCCTCCATGCCCCCCAATTTCAACCTGGGCATGCAGTTGCAAGGCAAAACCTTAGGCATATGGGGTTACGGCAAGATAGGCCAGCGCGTAGGTCGTTACGGCAAAGCCTTTGGCATGAAAACCGTGGTCTGGGGCAGCCGCTCGGCGCGCGACCAAGCCGCGCTGGACGGCCACGATAACGCCGAGAGCTGCGAAGAGTTTTTTGCGCAATGCGATGTGTTGTCCTTGCACCTGCGCCTCACCGATGCCACACGTGGCATCGTCCAACCCGAGCATTTGTCCTTGATGAAAGCCACGGCCTTGCTGGTGAACACCTCACGGGCCGAGTTGATTGTGGAAGGTGCCCTGGTTCACGCGCTGAACCGGGGACGGCCCGGCATGGCAGCGGTGGATGTGTTTGAAAGCGAACCTATTTTGCAAGGCCACCCGCTGTTGCGTTTGGAAAATGCCGTGTGCACGCCCCACATTGGTTATGTGGAGCAAGACAGCTACGAGCTTTACTTCAACGCTGCGTTTGACAACGTGCTGAACTTTGTTAAAGGCGAACCCAGCAACATCATCAATCCCGAAGCGTTGAAGGTGATACGCGGATGACGCTTGCCCGAAACCGCCGTTGCTAGCCTATTGATGTTTACAAAATGCGTGACAACAGTCGCCCACCAACTACCCCCCTCACTTGCACTGCGCACCTGGGCTTGCAGGCCCAGGTGCGCAGTGCAAGTGAGGGTGGTGGCACGTCATAAATTTTGTAAAGCTCAATAGAACGCATGAACAGCGAACTGCGCCAACCTGCCTCCTGCACCGAGTTGTTTTGGGTATTCACCCGGCTGGCGTTGCAAGGCTTCGGTGGCGTGCTCGCCGTCGCGCAGCGCGAGTTGGTGGACGAACAGCGTTGGCTCACCGCCGAAGAATTTCTGCATGCACTGTCACTGGCCCAGGTACTGCCTGGCCCCAATGTGGTGAACTTGGCCTTGATGCTGGGCGATCGATTCTTCGGCTGGCGCGGTGCGTTTTCTGCCTTGGCGGGCATGTTGTGTGTGCCTTTGGGTGTTGTGTTGGTGTTGGCCAGCAGCTATGAACACAGCCGCCACTGGCCCGCCGTCAGCGGTGCTTTGCATGGCATGGGCGTGGTGGCCGCGGGTTTGATCGCTGCCACCGCACTCAAACTTGCGCCCAGCCTGGCGCGCAACCCATTGGGGCCCGTGCTGTGCGGCCTCTTGATATTGGCAACCGTCTTGAGCATGGCTCTGTGGCGCTGGCTGCTATGGATGGTGGTGTTGGGCTTGGGCGCATGCAGTGCCTTGCTCGTGTGGTGGAGGTTGCAACACCGCAGCGATTCGGAGCAGCGCAATGGATGAATTCGGCACCGCGCAGTTGTTGCAGTTGTTCCTGCATTTTTTAGGCTTGAGCCTGCTCGCTGTGGGCGGCGCCATCACCACCACACCCGATATGCACCGCTATTTGGTCACCGAGCAAGCCTGGTTGACCGAAACCCAATTCACCGACTCCATCGCACTGGCCCAAGCTGCGCCGGGGCCGAATGTGCTCTTCGTGGCGGTGATGGGCTGGAATGTGGCGGGTGGCTGGGGTGTGCTGGCCACACTGGCAGGCATTTTGTTGCCCTCCACCACCTTGGCCTTGTGGGCCTCACGTTGGCAAGGCGCGCACCGCGAACACATCGCCGTGCGAGTGTTCACGGGAGCGATGGCCCCCATCACCATCGGGCTGTTGCTGGCGACCGCTTGGCTGCTTGTTGAGCCTGCGCTGCGGGGTTGGTGGTCTGCTCCACTGCAAGCGTTGCCAACCGAAGTGCTTGTAAGTTCCCTGCTGTTCACCTTTTCCGTAGTCGCCATGCTGCGACGCCAACTGGGGCCGATGGCTTTGATTGGAGTGGGCGCTGCGGTGGGGGCAACGCTGGCGGTTTGGACTTAGCCTAGATTCGGTAGCTGGACGCGCCCGAGTGGGCTGCGATTCGGTGCGCTGGCAAGGCGAGACGACGCTGCGGGCTCGTGCCCGCGAGGAGGAACAACGCGGCCAGCGTGCCGCAGCGCTGCTCAATCGGGCGCGTAGCGCTTTCACCCCATTGGTGAAGTGGTTCGTGTGAAGAAAACTCAATATTCATCAGGGTTTGCAAGCGGAACGAAGCGGTCAACTGCCGAATCTAGGCTTAGTGATTCAACGACGCACAACCCAACCATTCAGACACAGCGCCAAGGTCCAACAGCTCCATGCCGACCACAAGGTGTGGCTCACATAGTGCGCCCCACGCACCAACTGAGCTGTGCCGTACAGCAGTCCCAAAAAAACGATCGCCCACCACCAACCCCGGGCACGCTGTCGTTCGTGGCGACGCAGAGCAAAGTAAACCGGCAAAAAACCAAACGCCGCCACCGCGTGGCCGGAGGGAAAGCAGCGCCCCGGGCCGCCGTCCCGAAGACCTTGCAGTATGGCGTCCCAGTGCGACACATAGGCAGCCACACCACCAAACTCACGCAAATCCCAAGGGCAACTGCTGACACTGAATTGTTTGAGCATGGGCACCAGGGCGATGCACAGCAGTACGGCCACCAACATCCACCCCCGCTGGGAGCGGGTTTGTTGCTTGGAGACCAACGGCAAGGGTTGCCAAACATGCACGAGCAACAGCGCCACCAAGCACCAGGCCAACGCCCGCCCGCCTTGGTGCAGCAACATGTTGGTGAGCCAGGCGTCGCGCCAGGCAAAACCGCCGCCATCACCAAACCAACGCGACACGGTCAGATCCCATCCCGACCTGTCCCAAGCCCACAACAGCAAAGCGCCCAACAGCACGCCCACCCAGTCCAGCCGGGGCAGCAACCTGACACTGACCTGGGCTGAAGCAGGCCCTGCGCTCATCGCGGATCGATTGATGTTTTGACGACAGGCCCACGGCAATTCGCCGTCAAGTCCCACGGTGCTTCATACATGGCGGTGCGAACGTCCAGCAGACCCAGCACAGTGTGAAACAAATGGTCGTGCGCGGCACTTTGCCGTGCGCGCTGCTCCAGGCAGGACACATCCAGGCCCAACTGCTGTTTCATGCCGGAGGAGAACCACATCACCATGGGCACATGAGTTTGAACAGCGGGCGCAATCGCGTAAGGAATGCCATGCAAATAAAGGTTGCTCTCACCCAGCGACTCGCCGTGGTCTGAGACATAGATCATGGCCGAGTCCACATCGCCTTCATGCTGCTTCAGATGGGCAATCACACTGGCCAGCAGATGGTCGGTGTAGAGCAAGGCGTTGTCGTAGGCGTTGACGATTTCTTCCCGCGTGCATTGACGTAAGTCGTCTTGCTGACAAGCGGGTACAAACCTGGCAAAGGCAGACGGATAGCGCCTGAAGTAGGCCGGGCCGTGGTTGCCCAACTGGTGCAATACCAGCATATTCACGCCTTTACTAGCCTTGAGCCTTTCATCCAAACCGTAGATCAGGCCTTCGTCCAAGCAGTGTCCGTCCTCACAAAGACCAGGGGCGTTAGAAGGCTGCACCGCGTCACTGGGCAAACCGTCGCACACCCCTTTGCAACCAGCTTGGTTGTCGCGCCAAAACACATTCACACCGGCCCGTGCCAGCACATGCAAGAGCGACTCACTGCCCCGGATGCGGGCTTCGTTGTAGTCACGGCGCCCCACGGGCGCAAACAAACAAGGAACTGAGGTTTCGGTATTGGTGCCACAGCTAGTTACATGGGCAAAATTCAGCACATTCAATTGCGCCAGTTGCGGCGTGGTTTGCCTCGCATAACCATTCAAGCCCCAGTTGGCTGCGCGTGCTGTTTCACCCACGACCACCACCAAAAGTTGCGGCTTTCGAGCACTAGCCTGCCAAGACGGCCCGGGCACCGCATCCAGCCCAATGGGCCGCCTTGGCTCGGCCGCAGCACGTGTATCGTCTACCACCACCTTGGTCAAAGACCATAAATAGTTCGCTGGGGTAATCAGATAGCGCAACTCCTTCTGGTTGCGGGTGAGCGAAGAGAAGGGTTGAAAAATAGCCCACAAACTCACGGCTGCCACCAACAGGGCCAGCAAAGCGGCTGCCAAGCGCCAAGCCAATGCAGGCAGCAGCGGCTGGCGCACGATATGCACCCGCCACAACACTACCAATGGCAACACGGCATAAACCAGCAAATGCGGCAGCAGCGACCAGGAGAACAACTCGCGCGCTTCGCTCACGTCGGTGCGCATGACATTGCGCAGCATGCTCGGGTCCAGATAAACACCAAAGCGCTGCATGTAATAAGTCGCCATGGCGGTTGCCACAATCAACAGCGCCAGCACAGGCTTGACCAACCAGCGGTTGACCAAAAGAGAAAGAATCAAAAAATGCCCTGCGGCCAAAAGCAGCGCCAAGCCCGCCAACCAACCCCAGGTGGAAGCTTCTGAGAGGTTTCTGTTTTGCAGTGCAGCTGAAAAAAAACCGGTGTCTGCAGCCAACGTCCACAGCACACTGGCTGCAAGTAACACTTGATTCACACTGGCAGAGAAAGAAAAACGAGGCGATTCGGTAGCAGTCATTAACGCGCAGTGGGCCTGCTTGACCTGAAGATCACCTGAAGACTCGAATGCGTCGCTTGCGCTGTAAAGTGCTCCCCCATCTTCACCCCTGCACCCTTCCCCCATGCGCCTGCTCTTGATTGAAGACGACGACCTCTTGGGTGAAGGCCTGCGCGACTTTTTGCGTGCAGAAGGTCATGTGGTGGACTGGTGCCGCAACCTAGGCAGCACCGAGTCTTATCGAGGCGAAGCTTTTGACGCTTGGTTGGTGGATTGGCAACTCCCGGACGGCTCAGGTTTGGCCTGGTTGAACCAGCGCCGCACCAAAGGCGACGCCACAGCCGCATTGATGTTGACCGCCAAAGATTTGCTCAGTGACCGCATTGCAGGCCTGGATGCAGGCTTTGACGACTATTTGGTCAAACCTTTCGCGCCCGAAGAACTCTCGGCGCGTTTGCGCGCGGTGTCGCGCAGGCACGCGGGCAACAGCACCGCGCAATGGCGCTTTGGCGATGTGGTGGTTGATTTGTCTGCACGCAGCGTTCATGTGGATCGACAAGCCGTGGCCCTCACCGCAAGGGAATGGGCCGCTTTGGAGGCACTGGTTCGCCGCAGCGACCGCATCGTGCCCAAAGCGGAATTGGAGCAACTGGTATTGGGCATGGACGCCAGCGTGGCCAGCAATGCCTTGGAGGTGCATGTATCGTCGCTGCGGCGCAAGCTGGGCCGCGAGTTGATTGAAACCGTGCGCGGATTGGGCTACAGAATCAATCGAGACAACCGGCTTTAACTGGCAGTACCTCATGAAGTCACCCCTCCCCTCCATACGCCAACGCTTGGCGCGTTCTTTGTTGGCCTGGACTTTGGTTTGGAGCTTGGCCGTGACCTTGGCCGTGTGGTTGGCCGTGCAACACGAGGTGAATGAATTGCTGGACGACACCTTGGCGAGTTCGGCCTTGCTGCTCGCTTCCGTGCTGCCCAGTGACAACCCCAACCAAGCGCCGAGCAACGCGCCAGAGCCCATCAGAAAAATGGATGCCGCCGCGCCCACGGGCGACCAGTTCGCATGGCAAGTGGTGAACTCCGACGGCCTGGTACTGCTGCGCTCCCCCCTTGCGCCAGCGCCAGCCTGGCACCAGGCACCGCACAGCGGTTTCACAGACGTTCCAGGCTGGCGTGTGTTTGGTTCGGCCTTGGGCGCAACGCCAGCGGCACCGCCGGACACGGCCCAGACTGTCGGTGCCGGGCGCATGCTCTATGTCGCACAAAGCCATGAAGAGCGTGACGAAGCGCAAGCCGAAATTGCCTTGAGCGCCGCCCTGATTGCCTTGGCGGTTGGCTGGCTCGGTCACCTGTGGTTGCGCGGCAAGGTGCAGCATGAACTCGCCCCGCTGCAAGCGCTCTCAGACCGCCTCAGTCGCTACGACCCCATCGATTCCAGCAACGGTCTGGGCGCTGCAGAACGGCTGGAGCTGCAACCCGTGCACCAGGCCATCGACGCCTTGGCCCAGCGGCTGCAAGTGCGCATCGCCCACGAACGTGCTTTCACCGCACATGCCGCCCATGCCTTGCGCACCCCTTTGGCCGGCATTGACGCGCAACTGGCCGTGGCCTTGCGCGAGTGCCCGCCCGAACTGCAACAGCGACTGCAGCGTGTGCGCGAAGGCGCAGCGCGTTTGCAGCGCGTGGTGGCCGCCCTGTTGACGCTGTTTCGCACCGGCGTGGACATTCAGCGACAACGCTTTGATCTGGAGTCGTTGGTCACGAAGTTGCCGATCTCGGGCTTACAAATCAACGTGCAAGCCAGCGAGCACCCATTGCAAGCAGACGCCGACCTGTTGGCTGCTGCCTTGCTGAATTTGTTCGACAACGCGCTGCGCTGCGGTGCGCACCGGGTGACCTTGTGCCTCACTGCGCCCAACACGGTGCAGGTGAGGGACGATGGGCGTGGCTGTTCGGCGCAGCAGCGCCAAGCGCTGGAAGCGGCCTTGGCAAAACAACACTATGAAGGCCAAACCGGGCTGGGTTTGATGCTGGCCGACTTGGTGGCCCGCTCACATGGCGGGCGGCTGCAACTGCCCCCCTCAGATGTGGGGTTTGCCGTCACGTTGGTTCTTGACAGCCCCGACACCACTCAACGCGGGTTCTCGAAGAACACGTAGTGGGTGAAATCGCTCACTTCGAAATACACCCGCTTTTCACCTGCATCAATCACACCATTGAGGTTTTCGTCCAGCACCCCATAGCCATACCGGTAGGCGCGGGCCTTGCCGTCGTCAGTGCCCAGGGCGGTAGAGAGTTTGTCGATTTTTAGAAAGCGCTTGACGACTTTGTCACCACCGTAGACCTCCAGCACCCCATTGGTGCCCGTCCAGTTTTGAATGTCGCGCTTGATTTGGTTTTGACGTTCTTGGGTGCAGGCTGACAGGCCCAGCAGACAAACCACCGCCAACATCAGTGCTGAAATTCTGTTCATCAGATTTCCTTTCAAATTGGATCAATCGCCACTGTGGTCGCGCTGGCGAACGGCCTCATACAAACAAACACCGCTGGCCACCGACACATTCAAACTCTCCACCGCGCCGCGCATGGGCAGGCGCACCAGCACATCGCAGTGGCGGCGAGTGAGTTGGCGCATGCCGCTGTCTTCCGCGCCCAGCACAAAAGCAAGGGGGCCAGTGAGGTCGAGGTCGTACACGGTTTGCTCGGCATCGTCCGACGTGCCGACGATGCGAATGTCGCGCTCTTTGAGTTCACCCAAGGTGCGTGCCAAATTCGTCACCATGAAATAAGGCACGGTGTCGGCTGCGCCACTGGCCACCTTGGCCACGGTGGCATTCAAACCCACGGCATGGTCTTTGGGCGCCACCACCGCATGCACGCCCGCGCCATCGGCCACACGCAAGCAAGCGCCGAGGTTATGCGGGTCAGTCACACCGTCCAACACCAAGAGCAAGGGGACGCCTTCCACCGCATCCAGGGTGTCGTCAAGGGAGTGCGAGAGTGCCAAGGCATCCACACGCGCCACCACGCCTTGGTGGCGTGAGGAGCCGCATATTTTTTGCAAGCGCTCATCGTCAGTCTCCACCAGTTTGGCACCTGCTTCGGTGGCTTTTTGCAGAAACTGGCGCATGCGCTGGTCGCGGCGCGTCACGTCCACATGCAGTTCAAGAATGGATTTGGGGGCGGTTTTCAAACGCACGCCAACGGCATGAAAGCCGAAAAGAATTTTGTGAGCCATGAGCAATGGTATGCGGTCAGCGTTTGAGCCAAATGACGGCCATGAGAATTCCAAACAAGATAGGCTGGTGCAGCATGTAAATGCTCAAGCTCCATCGACCGACGAGGGCGAGTGGTTGCAAAGCGGAAGTTAGTCCTGCCTGCAACCACATGGGGCGGAATCGCATCACCCAAGCGCCAGCAGCCAAACCCCAAAGCATGACGCCGAGCCAAGGGAACAGCGGCACATAGTCTTCCGTGGCCGGTTTGCCGGTGGCAAAACCCAGCCAATACGTGGCGCGGGCGTCAAAGAAGGGGTGTTGCCACCACTGCGGTAGCAACAAGCAAAGCCCACCCACCAGCACCAATCCCCAGACGTTCTTGCCCTGCGTCATGGCGGGCCAGCAATGCAATAACACCCGCAGCAACAGCAACATGAGGGCCAGTGCATGCAGCACCCCACTGCTGATGAAGCGTGGGCCAAAAATCAACCAAGAACTCGCACTCACCAGCAGCGCACAAGCGGCCACCTGCGCCCAGCGTTTCCAAAACCTCGACCAGTTTTGTCCTTGCGCTTGGGCCACGGCTTGGCTCACACCGGCACAAAACAAAAACAAGGTGACGATGGCGGTGCGCTGCGTCGTCCAAAAAGGATCCAGGTAAAAGTTTTGCTGAATGAAGCGAAAATAATTCAGATCAAAACAAAAATGAAAAGCCACCATCCAGATCACCGCCGCGCCGCGCAGGGCGTCTAGGCGGGGGTAACGCGAAGAGCGATGCGGACCGTTGTATCCGGCGTACTTCACTGCCCGTTCTCCAGCCCAGGTCTGTCCTGTTTCGCCTCTAGTCGTGCTCGAGCCGTTTCGATGGCCTCATGCAACTTGCGGTGCAGAACGTCGGGAGGTGGCAACACCGTCAGGTATTCGGCGACATGGATACCTGATGCGTCCAACTCCAGCAGCTCGATCTGCTCCTGTTTCTTGCCCGTGCAAAGGATGATGCCCAGCGGTGGTGCTTCGTCGGACTCGGTTTCGTGCTTGGCCAGCCAGCGAAGGTACAACTCCATCTGGCCTTTGTACTCGGCGCGAAAGTCATCCAGCTTCAAGTCAATGACCACCAGACGCCTGAGTTTGCGGTTGTACAGCAGCAGGTCGATATAGAAATCATCGTTATCGATTTGGATGCGTTTTTGGCGCGCCACGAAACTGAAGCCCGCTCCTAATTCGAGCAAGAAGTTTTCAAGTTCTCGCAGAATGGCATCTTCAATGTCTTTTTCCAGGTGTCTGTCTTGCAAGCCTAGAAAATCGAGCACGTAAGGGTCTTTGAGCACCAGCGGTGCCGTCACGGCTTGGGTCGTGCGCAGGGTATCGAGTTCTTGACGGATCAGCGCGTCTGGTTGCCGTGCAATGACAGTTCGCTCGAACAGCATGGAGCCCATGCGCTCGCGCAAAGAGCGCACGCTCCAGCGCTCAATGCGGCACATTTCGGCATAAAAGTCCCGCTTCAGTGGATCCTTCTGGTAAATGATTTCTAGAAAATGACTCCAACTCAATTGTCTAGACAGCGTCGAGACAATATCGATGCTGGAAAACACCTCGGCAAAACGCATCATGTGTCGCAAGTTTTTGATACCGAAGCCACGACCATGGTCGATGCTCAACTGCTGCGACAGCGTGGCAACAATTTGCTCTCCGTAGGCAGCACGATCGCCTTGCAAAACTTCTACATTGATGCGTTGCCCCACACGCCAGTACAGCAGCGTGAGCCCCATGTTGACGGCCACGGCAGCCTGACGGCGACCGTCTTCAATAAGGGTTTTGATATCGCTCAGAAGTTCCGTTGGCACGGGCGCCGAGGGTTGCAGTGTCTTCATACCGTCACCATCCCCAGTTCAGTGCCCCACAGATAACTGCCCATGGAATCGTGTCTTTCAAGCCATGGCCGCGTTGCAAATCCGCACGATACCAAGAGGTATCGCTGTGGTTTGCGCCTTGCCACGACTCGAAATCCATCAATTCCATTTCGGGCAGTTATCTGCGGGACACCACACTGGCAGTCCAAGCCTCTCACCCCAAAAACCGCCGCGCATTGATGAACATGCGCATCCACGGGCTGTGTTGACTCCTATCGCCATTCGTCCAGCTCATCTGCACGTTACGGAACACGCGCTCCGGGTGGGGCATGAGGGCGGTGAAGCGGCCGTCTGCGGTGGTCACCGAAGTCAAACCGTCCGGACTGCCATTGGGGTTGCAGGGATAGGCTTCTGTCGCTTGGCCGTGGTGGTCTACAAAACGCATGGCGCGATGCACAGTGTTGGCATCGCCGCGCTGCGAGAAGTCGGCAAACCCTTCCCCATGGGCCACGGCAATGGGCAGGCGGCTGCCGGCCATGCCGGTGAAGAAGGCCGAGGGGCTGTCCAGCACCTCGACCAAACTCAAGCGTGCCTCGAACTGCTCGCTCTTGTTGCGGGTGAATTGCGGCCAGGCTTGCGCGCCGGGGATGATGGGGGCCAAGGCCGCCATCATTTGGCAGCCGTTGCACACGCCCAGGGCCAATACGTCGGGGCGGTTGAAGAAAGTGGCGAATTGCTCGGCCAGCTTCGAGTTAAACATGATGGATCTGGCCCAGCCTTCGCCTGCACCCAAGGTGTCGCCATAACTGAAACCACCGCAGGCTACAAAAGCTTGGAATTGAGCCAAGCGCGCGCGGCCAGTTTGCAGATCACTCATGTGGACATCAAAGGTGTCGAAACCCGCTTGATCCATGGCGTAGCTCATTTCGACATGGCTGTTCACGCCTTGCTCGCGCAGAATCGCCATGGCCGGGCGTTTGAGCAAAAGCGCAGGGCTTTGTTTCTCTGCGGGATCAAAGCTCAGGTGCAGATGCAGGCCGGGGTCGTCCATCTGCCCCACCGCCGCATGTTCAGCATCTGCACAGGCTGGGTTATCGCGCAATTGGCTGATGCGCCAAGACACCTCGTCCCAAGCCTGGTGCAAGTCGCGCAAGCTGGCGCTGAAGACCGATTTGGCGTCACGCCACACTTCCACCGTGCCGAGATCATTGGTTTTGCCGATGAAGTGGCTGTGCTGAGACAAACCGAACTGGCGCAGGGTTTGCATCACCTCGTTTCGCGCATCAGAAGGCACCTGCACGACGACACCAATTTCTTCGTTGAACAAGGCTTGCAAGGTGAGTTCGTTGCGGCGCGCGCCAACCTGGCTGGCCCAATTTTTGGAGTCGCCATACTCGGCGCGGCTGTCGGCAATGCCGTCGCCTTCCGTTACCAGCATGTCCACATTCAGGCTCACACCTACATGGCCTGCAAAGGCCATTTCGCAAACCGTGGCCCACAGGCCGCCGTCGCTGCGATCGTGGTAGGCCAAGAGGCGGCCTTGGCCGCGCAGTTGGTTGATGGCGGCCACCAGGGCTTTGATCTGCGCCGGGTCGTCTACATCAGGCACTTCGTCGCCAAACTGGTTCAGCACCTGGGCCAACATAGAACCACCCAAACGTTTTTTGCCTTGGCCCAGGTCGATCAACACCAAGGTGGTGTCGCCGCTTTGCAATTGCGGTGTGAGCGTGGGCCGCACATCGGCCAGCGTGGCAAAGGCCGAGACGATCAAACTCACCGGCGAAGTCACTTGTTTGTCCACGCCCTGCTCGGCCCAGCGTGTGCGCATGGACAGGCTGTCTTTGCCCACCGGCACGCTGATGCCCAGTGCGGGGCACAGTTCCATGCCCACGGCTTTCACGGTGTCGTAGAGCGCGGCGTCTTCACCGGGTTCACCGCAAGCGGCCATCCAATTGCAACTGAGTTTGACGCGCGGCAGCTCTATGGGTGCGGCGAGCAAATTGGTGATGGCTTCTGCCACCGCCATGCGACCCGAGGCGGGTGCGTTCAATGAAGCCAGCGGCGTGCGTTCGCCCATGGCCATGGCTTCGCCCGCAAAACCGCTGAAGTCGGCCAGGGTCACAGCGCAATCAGCCACCGGCACTTGCCAGGGGCCGACCATTTGGTCGCGGTGGTTCAAGCCGCCCACGGTGCGGTCGCCTATGGTCACCAAAAAACGTTTACTCGCCACCGTGGGGTGGCGCAGCACATCGAAAGCGACTTTCTCAAGCGACACATCGGTCAAATTCAAAGCGGCTGAAGTCACCAAAACACGCTGCACCTCGCGGTGCATCTTGGGCGGCTTGCC
>JBJTHI010000348.1:0-5669 GCA_046094425.1 Burkholderiales bacterium
TGGATCAAGATGCTGCGCAAACACGGCTTCATCGCCACGCCAGCAGCTGCCTGATATTCATCGCCAGGCCGCCTCTCAGGTTCGGGCCAGCCTCAGGTCAGGCACTGTCACGTCTGCGGGTAGGTGTCTTCCACATTAAACTCTACCCATGAAAAACATCGTCATCCTCATCTCTGGCCGAGGCTCCAATATGGAAGCTATCGTTCAGGCTTGTGTTCGAGAAGGGTGGAAGGCTCGGATTGCTGCGGTGGTGAGCAACCGGCCGGATGCCGCCGGGCTGGCGTTTGCGCAGGCGCAGGGCATCGCCACTGCCGTGGTCAACCACCGGGACTATCCCGACCGCGAAAGTTTCGACGCGGTGCTGCTGCAAACCGTGCAGTCTTTTGCGCCGGATGTGGTGGTGCTGGCGGGTTTCATGCGGATCTTGACGCCGGTGTTCATCACCCCCTTGGCTGGAAGGCTGCTCAACATCCATCCTTCTTTGTTGCCCGCGTTCACCGGCCTGCATACCCACCAACGGGCACTGGATGCGGGTTGTAAGGTGGCCGGGGCCACCGTGCATTTCGTGACCCCTGAGCTCGATCATGGCCCCATCGTGGCCCAAGCGGTGGTGCCCGTGATGCGGAACGATGATGCAGAGAAACTGGCCTCGCGGGTTTTGCAACTTGAGCACCGCATGTACCCCACAGCGGTGCGTTGGTTGGTGGATGGCCAATTGGTGGTCAATGCGCAAGGCGTAGTTCACCATACTGCGGGCGAGTCGGCGTGTTTTGGTCTGTAGGTGCCACGACCAATTGAATTCGGGGGGCTAACCCGTTCCTTCAGTGCTATTTGCCAGGCCGACCAGGCGTGCTTTGCGTTTGACATCCAGTTCCCGCCAGCGTTGCAGCGCGCTGGGGTCGGTGGCGGCCATGGCGATAAGTTGCACTTGTTCTTCGGCAAAGCGTTTGATCCACATGCCGTCGATCAATTGACGCAACTCATTCAATGTCATGGTGTCGGCCAGCGCCGATTCGTTGACCCAAGGTGAGGCCTCATCTTGCAAACCGTGCTCGATCAAACCGTGTTCCAGCACGGCCCAAGGTTGAGGGCCGTGTTCGGCGATCTGGCGCTCGAACCACGCAAACACCGCTCCGTGGGGTGCTGCAAGTTGGTGCAGCAGTTCATGGTCGTCGGCATTGAGCATGTCCCACCAGGCGCTATTGAGCAGCAACATGCGCAGCGCCCGGGTGGCTGGGCTGGCGGGTGCTTGGCGAACGCTGGGGCGCTTGATGGGGCGGCGATAGGCTTGGACAGAAGCGCTGCTTGCTGTAGTAGAACCGCGAGATTCCAGGGCGGTGCTACTGGTTGGCGAGCCCGCCAGCCACAAGGAAGTTAAATCACCCACACTCAACCCCCCTTGCGCGGCCAGGTCGGGCAAGAGTTGGCGTTTCAATGCGCCGTCGGGCAGCGCATTCCACAGTGGTTTGGCTTGGGTCAAAAAACGTGCGCGGCCCTCATGTGCAGATAAGTCGCAGCCGTCTTTGGCTTGCTCAATCAGTTGTTTGGACAGTGGCACTGCGTTTTGCACCAGCGTATCAAACGCCGGTGCCCCCAATTCGCGCACGTAAGAGTCGGGGTCGTGTTCGCTGGGTAAAAACAAAAAACGCACTGTTCTGGTGTCGCTGGCGTGGGGCAGGGAGGCTTCCAGGGCGCGGCCTGCGGCGCGCCTGCCGGCAGCGTCACCGTCAAAACTGAACACCACGGCGTCGGTGAAACGAAATAGTTTCTGCACATGCTCTGCGGTGCAAGCGGTACCCAAGGTGGCCACCGCGTTTTCAAGGCCAGCCTGTGCCAAGGCCACCACATCCATATAGCCTTCGACGACCAAGGCATACCCTCGGCTACGCAATGAGGCGCGCGACTCAAACAAGCCGTAGAGTTCGCGGCCTTTGCTGAACAGCGGTGTTTCGGGGGAGTTGATGTATTTGGGCTTGCTGTCGTCCAGCACTCGCCCGCCAAAACCTATTACCTCACCTGAAACAGCACGAATGGGGAACATGATGCGGTCACGAAACCAGTCGTAGCGGCCACGTTCTTGTGGGGCAGATGCAGTCACTTCATCCTGTTCGCGTTGCCGCACCAGGCCTGCTTCCTCCAGCAAAGGGTCGTCGTACTGAGGGAATACGCTGGCCAGCGTACGCCAACCTGCGGGGGCATATCCCAAACCGAAACGTGCCGCGATTTCGCCCGTCAAACCCCGTTTCTTGAGGTAGTCCACCGCGCGCTGTGAGGCCGCTTGGCGGGACTTGAGCTGCTGACGGTAAAAGTCTGCGGCTTTCACGAGCACATCAGCCAGTGAGAGTTTGCGCTGGCGCAGGGTGTCGCGGCGCTGGCGCTCATCCTCGCTCACCTGTTCCTCGGGTACTTGCAGGCCCACGCCTTGGGCCAGTTCCCGCACCGCCTCTACAAAACTCAGGCCGACATGCTCGGTGAGAAAACGAATCGCGTCGCCGCTCGCCCCGCAGCCAAAGCAGTGGTAGAACTGTTTGGACGGGCTGACTGAAAAACTCGGCGACTTCTCGGCATGGAAAGGGCACAGGCCCATCCAGTTGGCACCGCCTTTTTTTAGTTGCACGTGGTGGCCCACCACGTCAACGATATCGACGCGAGAGAGCAAGTCTTGGAGAAAGCCAGCGGGGATCACGGGCTAGAGTCTATAGAGCTACAGTCTCAGAGCGTTTCAAACTGGGCCAGATCGCTCGGCGTGAGCGGTGCGCCCCGGTACTGTTGCACCCAGGCATTCACGCTGCTGGCGGGCATGGGTTTGGAGATGCCGTGGCCTTGGCCTACATCGCAGCCCAAACTGAGCAGGTGGCGTGCTTGCTCCGCCGTTTCAACACCTTCGGCCACCAAGGAGCAGCCAAAGGTGTGCGACAGGCCGATGATGCCTTCGACAATGGCCATGTCTTGTTTGTCACTGAGCATGTTGTGGACGAAGGAGCGGTCGATTTTCAGCATGTCAAACGGCAGGCGTTTGAGGTAGGTGAGGGTGGAGTATCCGGTGCCGAAGTCGTCCAGCGCAAAACGCACACCTAGTTCTTGGCAGTGTTGCATCAATTCCCCGGTGTGGTCGATGTCGGCCAAGGCGGCTGTTTCCAACACTTCCAAAATTAGGCGCTGCGCGACCGGGGTTTGGTGCCTGTCCACCAAGGCAGTGAGCCGCTGTGCGAACAAAGGTTCTTGTAAATGGCGGGCGGAGACATTGATGCTCAAGGTCAAGTCCAATCCCAGTCGTTGCCACTGCGCCAATTGGTCTATGCCTTGCTGCATGACCCAGTCACCCACTTTGGCGCTGAGGGCGCTGTGTTCGATCAAGGGTAAAAACTGAACCGGTGGAATCACGCCGTGTTGTGGATGGTTCCATCGCAACAAAGCTTCCATGCCCAGCACCCGGCCCGTGCGCATATTCACCTTGGGCTGGAAGTGCAAAACGAACTGGTCGCGGTCCAGCGCTTCCTGCACGCGTGCGATGGCTTCAAATTGCGCTTCGGTTTGCCTGTCGTGCTCGGCGTCGAAGAAGAGGTAACCATTGCGACCGGATTGTTTGGCGCCGTACATGGCATGGTCGGCATGGCGCATCAGGGTGTCGGGGTCGACATGATCCAGTGGGTATACCGTGGCACCAATGCTGGAGGTCACCACCACCGGCGGCGCTCCCAAGCCCAAGGTATAGGGCTCTGCCAGATGGCGCAAGATACGTTCGACAGCCTGCCTGCTCTCTTCCACCGTGGCGGTGCGCAGCAGCAGCACGAATTCGTCGCCACCCAGCCGCGCCATGGCATCACTGCCGCTGGCCCAGTTGCGCATGGAACGGCGCAGCCTGTCTGCCAGTTCGATCAAGAGGCGGTCACCGGCGTCGTGCCCGTATTGGTCGTTGACGGGTTTGAAGTGGTCCAAATCCAAATAACAAATCGTCAGCAAAAAGCCTTCGCGCTCGCTGGTGCGCATGGCGTCGCTCATCATTTGCGCAAAACGCGCCCGATTGGGCAAGCCGGTGAGTTCGTCGTAATGGGCTTGGCGTTCCAGTTGCGCCAGTTGGCGTTGGGCCCGGGTGATGTCCGATAGGGCGAGCGCATGAAAACGCACCGAGCCCTGCGGGCTTTTGACTGCCGAGACCGTGACTTGGAAGGTGCGAGGCTCCCCGTTGCGGTGACGTGTGTGCACCTCACCGCGCCAATGGCCACTGTTTTGCACACTGGCATGCATGGCCAGACGTAACTCTTCGCTCATGGAGTTGGGCGCGCCGGGTCGCAACAAGGGGGGCACATTGCCAACCACCTCTTGCCGCACATAACCAGTGATTTGGCTGAACATGGGGTTGGCATCCAGCACGCGAAACTGGCCGTCGGTGATCAGCAAGCCCTCATCCAAGTGCTGAAACAATTGCGCAGAAAGTTGTTTCTGCTCTTCAGCGGCGCGCTGTTCGGAAACATCACGCGCGGTGGCAATGACCCGCTGCGGTCTGCCGTCGGTGGCACGTTGTGCCACCACCGCGTTGCCTTGAAACCAATGCCACTGCTCGTCGCTGGCTTGAAGCCGGAACTCGACCAAACTGGTTTTCACCGCCCCGGTCTGCAACGGTGCCAAGGCTTTGAGCAGGGCGGTGCGGTCATCAGCGTGCACGCGAGACCAAAGCAGCGTGGGCGTGGTAGTCCAAGCGCGGGCGCGATGCCCTAAGAGGGACATCCACCTCGGAGACAGCGTGATCTGATCCACGCGTGCATCCCACTCGGCCACACCGATATTGGAGCTGTCCAGTGCCAGTTGCCAGCGCCTGTCGTTGGCCGACAGCTCGCCTACCAAGGCGGTGATCAACATGGGCATGGCCGCCAGCGTGCAGACATAAGCCCACAACATGGCCAAGCTGTGCGATGGTTGACCCAGATAAAAAGGCCCTAGGCCTTTTGCTGTGGCTGTGGCCGATACCGCCGCAATCACCAACACCGCCAGCGCTGAGATGAACAGCCCCCGACTGGCAGCCAACCAACACAGCAGCAAGTGCGGTACAAAAAGCAAAGGTGACAGGTTGGCGTTTTGGGCTGGTGGCTGGAAAAAAGGGAGGAGGGCAAGAAACACGATGCAGCCGGCTCCTATGAGCCCTGACAAGTCACGTTGTCGCTGCGCTGCTTGTGTCCAATCAGGGCGGTTGACGGTCAGCAGGGGCACCCCCACCAGGAGCACGCCCGCAGCATCGCCTAGCCACCAGTAGAAGGCGGTAACGGGCCAGCTTTCTTCCGACACTTTGCCAGCCAGGTAAAGCCAGGTGGCGCCGTTGAGTGCCGTGACCAAGGACAACAAGCCCACGCCGTAGGCGAAAAAAAGCAAAATGTCGCGGCGCTGATCCAATTCGCGGCGCAGGCCGTAGCGTGTCAGCAGTGTTGCGGCCAAGACCGGCCCGAGGGTATTGCCCAGGGCGATGGCCGCTGCCGCCGTCCATGGCGCACCCAAACCGTGAGCGATGGAAAATGCCGCCAACGTGACGCCTGGCCACAGCTTCACACCAAAACGAATCAAGGCCACCACGGCCAAGCCGCTGGGGGGCCAAACCAGGCTCACCATGTCTCCCACTTGGGGCACAGACAATCCCAAGCGACCGCTAACCCAATACGAGGTGCCCAGTATCGCTA
>JBJTHI010000349.1:0-2239 GCA_046094425.1 Burkholderiales bacterium
CCAGGATCAGGCCGCCATCTTCTCCGCCCTCAAGACCAACAAACCTTCAGCCAACCCCCAACTCAGCCTGTTGTAGTGGCAATTTGAACTTGCACCCTATACAGATCAACCACTTACGCGCTTTGGTGTCGAACTCAGGAAACCCAGGTTGTACGCGCTACCCTTGGACAAGCTCAGGGCGAACGGTTAAGACTTCATCGGGCCGGATCAATAGCCCGAAAAGGGCAACCCCGGCTGTTTGAAGTCAACTGCCAGATCTATTGAGGTTTCCATCAATCGTGACTCCCCACACCGTTCGCCCTGAGCCTGTCGAAGGGCACAGCGAGGTACGCGCTGGCTTCGACGAGCTCAGCCCGAACGGTGTAGGGATGATTTGTCATGAATTTTGGAAACATCAAAAGGTTGAACCAAGAAAATCTCAGACCGTTCAGTCCGTGATCAACTTCCCGTTGTTCAACATGGCAGCGATGATGTCCTGGTTGCTGGCCGCAGGTGCCAAGCCCAAAGACGCCACCAAGTCCACGTTGTCCAACACGATGCGCTGATTTTCCTCACCGCTGTTGTAGGTGCCGCCCGCAAACCCACCCGTGCTGCTGATGCGAATTTCGGTGTCGCCATTCACCACCGCCACGTTCAGGAAGGTATCCAGGTTGCCCAGGGAGATGCCAGCGTGAGACTCGCCTTGCAGCAGGTCGCGCAAATCCAGGGCGTCTGCACTGATGCTGAAGTTGCTAATGGTATCCACGCCAGGGTTACCTTGAGCCCCGGGGGGAGGGGTGAAGTTCCAGTCAAACACTTCGGCGACGTTGCTGGCCGTGATGTTGCTGTCGGTCTGGAGAACATCAATGACCAGTGGCTCCGGACTAACGAGGATGTGCATGACGTCTGTGTCACTCTCGTAGTTAGGGCCACCGGTTAAGTTTGGGTCAATCCCCGTGTTGCCACCATCATTGGTCGTCATCGTTAAAGTCACCCTGCCAGTCGCATTCTGAGCCGAGGTGAACTCTGGCTGGTAACTCGAATTTGAAAGATAGTTATTGAGGTTTGCCAAAGTTCCACTCAACACCAGTTGGTTGGAACCCGTGCCTGCCACGGTAACCCCACCAGCGTCGACAGCCATGAGGCTTCCGCTGTTCACGCTTAAGGTGACAGTCATGATACCGCCACCCGCATCTGCATCAGAAATCTGCAGACCACTTAACTTAAGCGGATCATTCACCTGGGTAGAGTAACCGGCTGTCATGTCGTCAATTCGCATGCCCGTTGGCCCGCCAAATCCGTTCTTGTCATCACTATTTCTGACAATGAAGGTTAAGGTGTTAGCTCCTGTCTGAAATAGCGCCATCGCACTGGTTATTTCAACTTGGATTCCGTTCTGGAAAGTGAACGGGACGGGTGAACCCGGTGGTGTTGATATTCCAGTCGATCGTCCGTTTACAAGTATATCCTCAAGTGTATTATCCGCGAAAATATGAAAGCTCATCCCAAAACTACTGGGATCAAATCCATTGGTTATATTAAAACTGGTTGTGAATTTATATTCGCCAGCTAAGTTATCGCCAGTGCTACCAATCCAACGCGAGTTATCGTCACCTGGTAACCATGCATAAGGCAGATGAACGACGCTATCGGTGACATTGGCTCCATTAGGTTTAATAATGAGATCATAGTGTGGATCCGCAATAGGAATATTCGTAGCGAGCCCGACGTGATCGTCATTCACCCCCGTGTTATACAAATTTGCAAAAAGCAGATTTTTGGGCGTGTCATTGACCGCCTGCATGCTCAAGGTCAACGTCGAAGTATCGGTGCCGCCGTTACCGTCGGAGACGGTATAGGTGATGACGGGAATGGCACCCGCGTAGTTGGCCAGCGGGCTGAAGTTGTAGCTGCCGTTGGCATTGATGGTGATGGTGCCCACACCGGCAATCTCAACGGGAGTGCCTATCGGTTGCGCTACATCCGCGTCGCCGATGCGGTAGCTGGTGATGGTCAGAGGGTCGCCATCCACATCGGTGGCGTTGTTCAACAGGTCACCCGCCGCCCCATCGGCCACGGCGAGGGAGGTGTCTTCGGTGACGGTGTTGGTTTCGTTACCGTCGACGGGGGCAGCGTTATCGCCCATGGTGGCACTGTCGCTGCCCGGGGCCGAGACGTTGCCCGCGGCATCGGTCAGCCTGGCGGTGACGGTCAGGGCCACGCCATCGGCGGGACGGGGGTATTCAAAGGTGAGAACGCC
>JBJTHI010000350.1:0-29761 GCA_046094425.1 Burkholderiales bacterium
GCAAACTGAATCCCGGCTGGCTGCGCTGACTGCGGCGGCTGGTTTCAAATTCGGCTTCCAGCAAGTTGTTGGGGGTGATGCGCCAATCACCCGCCACGGCCAACAAGTGGCGGTGGCCTTGCAACTGGCGAACGAAAGAGTCCAAACGCTCATGGGCGGCGTTCACGCGCAGACCGAAGTTTTGCTCCTGGCCAAAACGCTGGCTCACATCCACCGCGCCCAAGAGCGAGCCCGGGCCGCGCCATTGCAGCAAGGCGCTGCGCAGCGGCTCGGCCAAGGGCCGCTTCACCACCAGGTTGACCAAACCACCCGGGCTGCTGACGCCACTTTGCAAGCCACTGGTGCCTTTGAGAATTTCGATGCGCTCTTTGTTGTCCAGCGGGAGTGAGGTTTCCGCGCTGATGGGCAAACCATCGCGGCGGTAGTTGCTGCGGTTGTCCAGCACATAGCCGCGAATCGTGAGGTAGTCCCAATAACCTTCGCTGTTGTAGGCGTCGCTCACAGCAGCATCCAACTTTGTGCTGTTCGACAAACGCGAAAACCCCCGGTCGCGCTGCGCTTCCAAGTTGATGCTGCTGGCTTGAAAGGGTGCCTTGGCGGCTGGCACATCGCCAAAACCACTCACATCGGCAGGTGGGTTGGCGCGGCCGGTGACGGTGACCGTGTCAAGCTGGGGTGCGGTGGTGTTTTGTGCCCAGGCGGTGCTGCCCAAGCACAGCAAAAATGCCGCTTGCGCGATGGGTAGGCGTGATGGCCAGCGCTTGGGGCTGAACGAGCGGTGTGGTGGTGACTGGTATGAATGTGCCATCGTATTTCCGTGTTGCGATGGCAGGGCGGCGGGCTCTCAAACAAAGGCGCATCACAAGACGTGATAGCTCTGCCTGGAGCATGCTTCCCTGCGCGAGGATTACCTCAATCAGGTTCAAAGGGACTTTCTCAGTCGAGCCGTGGCGAACACGGCCCAACACCCCTAGCGATTAAAAACAAACGAATGCAGCAACGTTTTGCTGCTGAGGTGAGATTATGACGGCATTGTCACTTGATCAACTCAGGCAACTTGCCCGTCTTGTCCTTCCAATCATCAGCATCTGGCAAAGGTGCTTTGCGTTTGGTGATGCTGGGCCATTTTTTGGACAGGTCGAGGTTGATTTTGATCATGTGCTGCTGGTCGCTTGGCACATCTTCTTCCGGCATGATGGCGTTGACCGGGCACTCGGGAATGCAGACGGCGCAGTCGATGCATTCATCGGGGTCGATGGTCAGAAAGTTGGGGCCTTCGCGGAAGCAGTCGACAGGGCACACGTCCACACAGTCGGTGTATTTGCAGCGGATACAGGCTTCGGTGACAACGTGGGTCATGACTCAAACTCGGCAAGTTAAATGGAAACACTCAGCAGTCTGTGGCAATCAGGGAGACGACTGCTGTAGAAGAAAAGCTCCCGATTTTACGGGCTTGGGGTTTTGGCACGGGATACAGGCTGTTGAAAGCCCTTGGTTTCGTTTTTCGTTGGCATGTCGCTTGTCAAAGCAGCGGCACCAGCCCCCACAGTGACGACGGTGGGCCGCCCGGCGTGCAACAAACTGGCTCGGGCCAAGGTGGCGACGCAGTGGTCGCTGTGCAATTGGTCGGGCCAACCGGCGCGGGAGACCACGCTGACCGGCGTGCTGCTTTCCCAACCGGCGGCGATCAGTTGACGTGACAGGGCCACCAACTGTTTGCCTGCCATGTAAAACACCTCGGTGTCGGCACTGCGCTGGGCTCGCAATTCACCACTGCGCGTCATGGCGGTGGTGAGGCTCACGCTGCGCCCACTGCCACGGCGGGTGAGGGGGCGCTGTGTGGCGGCTGCGGCGGCAATGGCGGCGGTGACGCCGGGAATGACTTCACTTTGGATGCCCGCCTCGGCCAAAGCCAATAGTTCTTCTTCCAAGCGGCCAAATACGCTGGGGTCGCCCCCTTTGAGGCGCACGACACACTGGCCTGCTTGCGCGTATTGCACCAAGAGGGCATTGATTTTGGTTTGCGCCACGCTGTCGCAAAAGCCGCGTTTGCCGACGTGGATCCACTGCGCTTGCGGGGCAAACTCGCGTAAGGCCGGGTCGGTGAGGGCGTCGAACAGCACCACATCGGCCTGCGCCAAGGCGCGGGCACCCCGCAGTGTGATCAAGTCTGCAGCGCCGGGGCCCGCGCCGATGAAGATGACGTGTCCGATCAATGCTTTCATATGCCACTCCTGACTACGTGCCGTTCGCACTGAGCCTGTCGAAGTGCCTGCACTGAGGTACTCGCTGGCTTCGACGGGCTCAGCCCGAACGGTTGGTTGGTCACGATGCTTTGAAAACCGAGCATGGGGTTTTTTCAAATGGCAGCCATGTCTTGTATGACCTCGCACTCAAGCCGCAGCCTTCACCAACAACGCGCCACTGGTGCGGTTGCTGGTGGGGTCCACGATGATGAGGGATCCGCCGACGCGGTTGTCGGCGTAGGCCTCCACCGGCAGGGCTTGCTGGGTTTCGATGGTGACGTAACCAATGTCGTTCACCGCCAGTTCATGCGCGTCGATGGTTTGCAGGTTGTGGATGTCGAGGCGACTTTCAATGCTGCTGATGCGGGCCTGCACCCAGCGGTTGCCGTGGCGCACCCAGTATTTGCGACCAACCACGGCGGGCTCCACGTCCAGCCAGGCCAAGGTTGCGGTGAAACGCTGCGCCTCATGGATGGTTTGTGGCGTGCTGATCCAGTCGCCACGCGACACATCAAGTTGACGGTCCAGCACCACACCGGCGCTTTGGCCGGCTTCCACCACGTCCACCACCTCGGCGGCCAGGCGGACCTCAGCGACCACGGCCGTTTGTCCGCTGGGGAAAATTTGCACCGCATCACCGGCCTTGACGCGGCCATGAGCTATGCGGCCATACAAGGTGCGGGGCTGGTTGCCCGTGCCTTCGCCTTCGCGGCTGACGTACTGCACGGGGATGAGCAGGTCGCCGTCTTTGCGCTCTTGCAAGGCGGGCAGGCTTTCCAGCAGTTGCAGCAGTGACGGACCGTTGTACCAATCGGCACCTAAGGGTTGGGTCACGTTGTCACCGCGCAAGGCGGATACGGGAATGATGCCGGCCACTGCAATGCCCGCTTGCTGGGCGAAGGCTTCCAGCGCCGCTCTCACCGTGTTGTAGGCCGCGCCGGGGTTGTCAATCGCGTCAAGTTTGTTGATGGCAAACACAATGCTGGGCACGCGCAGCAAATGCGCCAGCAAAGCGTGGCGGCGGGTTTGCGGCAACAGCACGGGCGCTTTCACATCGAGTTTGGTGATGTCCACCAGCACCACGGCGGCATCGCTGCCTGCGGCGGCGGTCACCATGTTGCGGGTGTATTGCTCGTGGCCGGGTGCGTCAGCAATGATGAATTTGCGCGACTTGGTGGCGAAGTATCGGTAGGCCACGTCAATCGTGATGCCTTGCTCGCGTTCGGCCTCCAGGCCGTCGGTGAGCAGAGATAAATCGATGGGTGCACCGGCGGCTTTTTTCTCGAGTGTGTCGAGCTGGTCGGCGAGGATGGCGCGGCTGTCGTAGAGCAAGCGGCCAATCAAGGTGCTCTTGCCGTCATCCACCGAGCCTGCGGTGAGAAAACGCAGGGCGCGGTGGTCGGTGGGGGCGGTGTTTTTGTTGTCGATCGTCATCAGAAATAGCCTTCTTTTTTACGGCGTTCCATCGAAGCATCCGAGGTGCGGTCATCCATGCGTGTGGCCCCCCGTTCGCTCACCGTCACCTTCAGCGTCTCGGCGACGATCTCGGTGGCATTGGCGGCGGGGCTCTCCACGGGGCAGGTGCAGGTCATGTCGCCCACGGTGCGAAAGCGCACTTGCGCGGTCTCGACGACCTCGCCAGCTTCAGGGGGTGTGACCTCGGTCAATGGCACCAACAACCCTTTGCGGCGTATCACCTGGCGGTCGTGTTTGTAGTAGAGGCTGGGCAGAGGAATGTTTTCGCGGGCGATGTAGAGCCATACATCGAGTTCCGTCCAGTTGCTGATGGGGAAGGCGCGCATGTGCTCGCCCGGTTTGATGCGGGTGTTGAACAGCGTCCAGAGTTCGGGGCGTTGTTCTTTGGGTTGCCATTGGCCAAAGCTGTCTCGGTGGCTGAAGATGCGTTCTTTGGCGCGGGCTTTTTCTTCGTCGCGCCGGGCACCGCCCATGAGCACGTCAAAGCGGTGTTCTTCAATGGCTTCCAAAAGCGCCACGGTTTGGTGGCCGTTGCGCGATTCAAGCGGATGCGACAGCCGCACTGTGCCGCGCTTGATGGAGTCTTCCAGATGGCCCACCACCAGGCGTTCACCCATCTCGGCCACACGGCGGTCGCGGAACTCGATCACCTCGGGGAAGTTGTGGCCGGTGTCCACATGCAAGAGCGGGAAGGGCAGGCGGCCTTTGAACTCGCCATCCTTACCCTTTGTTTTGAAGGCTTTTTCGGCCAAGCGCAAAACGACGCAGGAATCTTTGCCGCCCGAGAACAAGAGGGCGGGGCGCTCAAACGCGGCCACGGTTTCACGCAGGATGAAGATGGCTTCTTCTTCCAGCCAGTCGAGGTGGCTGTGGTCGAGCTGGGGCAACAGTTGCTCGATGGTGAGGGGGGCGTTCATTGTCTATCTCCAATCATTGATACCGCGGTTTCTTCCGCTTTTTCAACATCCGCGTGAACATGCAAACCGCACTCTTTGGCGTTTTCGCTCTCCCACCACCAACGACCGGCGCGGAAGTCTTCACCCAAGGCGATGGCGCGGGTGCAAGGCGCGCAACCAATGCTGGGCATGAATTCATCATGCAGTGGGTTGTAGGGCACGTTGTGGGTGGCGATGTAGTGCCACACGTCGGCCCAGCTCCAATCGGCCAGGGGGCTCCATTTGGTACGGCCTTTGTCGTCCAACTCGCTAAAGGGCACATCACCCCGGTTGTTGGACTGCTCGCGGCGCAGGCCGGTGATCCAGCCGGTGCGACCATTCAGCATGCGGGAGAGCGGCTCCAACTTGCGAATGCCGCAGCAGGCTTTGCGCAGAGCTATGCTGTCGTACATGGCGCGTTCGCCGTTCGTTTTCACGAACTGAATCACCGCCTCGGCTTGCGGGCGATAAACCTCAACTTGCAGGCCGTAGTGGGCTTCGATGCGCGAAATCAAAGCCACCGTTTGTTCGTGCAAGGCACCGGTCTCTAAGGTGCCAATGGCCACGGGGATGTGATGGCGTGCGATCAAATCGGTGATCACCATGTCTTCTGCACCCAGGCTGGTGGCTTGCACCACCTGGCTCGCGTGTTTACTGGCGGCTTGCCGCAGCACCGTCAGTGCATGCGCCACACGCTCTTCAAACCCGGCGGTGGCGCGGGCATAGAGGGTGATGGCGCTCATATCGACGAGCCCGCTTGGTTGAACTCGGGCACCGCCGCTTTGCCGCTTTCAGGCCTTGCAAACACGGGGCGGTGTTCGCTGACATCGGCTTGGTAGTAGGCGGGGAAGAAGGTGAGGGCGCGGTCAGCGGCTTCGCGTGATTGGTCGGCGCGCAGTTGCACGGCATCAAAACCGGTGCGTTGCAGCAGTTGCAGCATGTCCACCAGCACTTGCCCGGTGGCGCGAACTTCGCCTTGGAAACGAAAGCGTGCGCGTAGCAGGCGGGCTTGGCTGTAGGCGCGGCCATCCACCCACTTGGGGAATTCGAGTGCCACCAGGGCCAGGCGCGGCAGGTCGGCTTCCAGCTCTTCAATGTCGGCATCGTTGGGGAACAGCACGCCGACTTTCATGTCTTGCGGCCAATGGGCGCGCACGCCGTGCCACTGCGCCAAGGTGAGCAGGCTGTGGTCTTTGGGCGTGAGGTTGACGACGGGGCCGTCTTCACCGATGACGCTGTGCCAGGGGTCGCGTTGGGGGTCTATGAATTTCATGGTCTTGTCTTTGATCAGGCGGCGCGTTTTAGGCTGCTTTGGCTGTAGATCGGCGGATCGCATTGGCGGCGGATTTGAATGGCTCCAAACCCACACGTTTGACGGTGTCGATGAAACGCTCGTTCGCGGCGCGTGTCTCGCGGTAGGTGTCAATCACGGCCTCAATCGCATCGGCCACTTCATCGGCAGCGAATGAGGGGCCAATCACTTTGCCCGGCACGGGCTCGCCGCTTTGGGTGGAGCCGTCGGAGCCCGCCAGCGTTACCTGGTACCACTCGGTGCCGTCTTTGTCCACACCGAGCACGCCAATGTGGCCGCTGTGGTGGTGGCCGCAGGAGTTGATGCAGCCGCTGATGTGCAGGTCGATGTCACCAATGTCGTAGAGCTCGTCCAGGTCTTGGTAGCGTGTGGTGAGTTCTTCGGCCAGCGGCAGTGAACGTGCATTGGCCAGCGAGCAAAAGTCGCCGCCGGGGCAGGCGATCATGTCGGTGAGCAAGCCGATGTTGGGGGTGGCGAAACTGGCATCGCGCGCCGCTTGCCACAAGGCGTAAAGCTCAGATTCGCGCACCCAGGGCAGCACCAGGTTTTGGTCGTGCGACACGCGCAGCTCGCCGTGGCTGTAGCGGTCGGCCAGGTCGGCAGCTTTGTCCATTTGCGCGTCGGTCGCGTCGCCCGGCGCTTGTCCGGCGCGTTTGAGCGAAAGGGTGACCGCGCGGTAGCCACTGATTTGGTGGGAATGCACATTGCGCTCTAACCAGCGCTTGAACGCCGTAGGTGCGTTGTCGTCCACATGGTGGGTGCTGGCGTGGTGCTGTACGCCGGCAGGGCGCACGAAGCAGGCGTTGACGCGGTCAAACTCGGCCTGCGGGATCAGGTGGGCGCTGCCTTCGATGTCGCGGGTCAGGATGTTGTGGAACTCCTTGTTCACATCATCAAAAAACGCTTGACCTTCGGCTTTGACCAAAATTTTGATACGCGCCTTGTACATGTTGTCGCGCCGACCGTAGCGGTTGTAGACCCGCACGATGGCTTCGATGTAAACGAGGATTTGTTGCCACGGCAGAAATTCGTTGATGACGGAACCAATCACTGGCGTGCGGCCCATGCCACCACCGACCAACACCTTGAAGCCCACTTCACCCGCGGCGTTTTTGAGCAACTGCAGGCCAATGTCGTGCCAGGCGATGGCCGCGCGGTCTTCTTTCGCGCCACTGACTGCAATTTTGAATTTGCGTGGCAAGTGAGCGAACTCGGGGTGCAAGGTGCTCCACTGGCGCAAAATTTCGCAGTAGGGGCGTGGGTCAACGATTTCGTCGGCGGCCACACCCGCAAAACAATCGCTGGTGATGTTGCGTATGCAGTTACCGCTGGTTTGAATGCCGTGCATGTTGACCGCGGCCAAGGCGTCCATCACGTCAGCGCTTTTCGTCAGCGGAATCCAGTTGTATTGCAGGTTTTGGCGCGTGGTGAAGTGACCGTAACCCTTGTCGTAGTCACGCGCAATGCGTGCCAAGGCCCGCAACTGTTTGCTGCTGAGTTCGCCATAAGGCACGGCCACACGCAGCATCGGTGCATGGCGCTGTATGTACCAGCCGTTTTGCAGCCGCAGGGGACGAAACTCGTCGTCGCTGAGTTGGCCTTTCAAGTTGCGTTGTAACTGGTCGCGGTACTGTGCGGCACGTTGACGCACGAACTGGGCGTCGAATTCGGTGTAGGTGTACATGGGTGTTTAAAAAATCAGTGAATAACTTTGAGGCCCGCCGTGACGAGCGACACACAGAGCAAAGCACGAACCAGTTTCTCTGGCAAATGCCGCGTTAACTTAGCCCCCAACCAGATGCCCGGCACAGACCCCATCAGCAACCAAACCAGCAGGCCCCAATTCACATGGCCCAGCGTGGCGTGGCCTATGCCTGCCACCAAGGTCAGCGGCACCGCATGGGCGATGTCGGTGCCCACCACCTTGTGACTTTCCAGCCGGGGGTAGAGCAGCATGATCATGGTCGCACCAATGGCCCCGGCGCCAATCGAACTCAGGGACACCAACACGCCCAAAATCAAACCACACAACACGGTGATGGCGGGCTTGCGATTGTCGGGTATCCAGCGCTCCAGTCTCAAACCCACCGCATGCCAAGCCTGACGGTAGGCGACGGTCACCGCCGTCAGCAAGAGGGCGATGCCCAAGGAAAATGTCAATGTACTGGCCCAGCCTTTGGTGATGCCAGTGAAATGCATCAAAGAAATCGTGGCCAAGGAGGCCGGGATGCTACCCGCCAGCAACCAAGCGGTGAGCCTCCACTGCACATGGCCGGATTGGTGGTGGGCCACCGAACCTGAAATTTTGGTGATGGCGGCAAACCACAGGTCGGTGCCTATGGCCACGGCAGGGTTGAGTTTGAAGACGGACAGCAGCAGCGGCGTCATCAAAGAGCCACCACCCACGCCAGTCATGCCGACAATGATGCCGACCCCCAGCCCACTCAAAATTGCCATCCAGTCCATAGAAGGTGGGCACTGTAAGCGGGCGCTATATATTTAAGAACTACATATTTGTATTGTGATTATGCTAATGAAGAATATAAAAATGGCTGGGGCATGTTTGTGCCTGTGTTTGGGGCTGCTCGGGTGTCAAAGCACACCGAAGGTGAGTGAGCAGGCACCAACCCCCGCGCCCGTGGCGGCGCCCAAGCCTCCCCCCAAGCCTCCACGCCTGGGTTTGGCCTTGGGTGGAGGAGCGGCCCGGGGGTTTGCCCACATTGGCGTGATTCAGGTGCTAGAAGAAGCCGGCATTGCGCCAGATGTGGTCGTGGGCACCTCGGCGGGGAGTTTGGTGGCGGCGCTTTACGCCTCGGGCAAGTCGGGTACGGTGCTGGGCCAATTGGCCGAGGAGATGGACGAAGCCGCCATCACCGACTGGGGCTTCCCCGGTCGTGGATTGATTCGTGGCGAGGCGCTGGCGAAATACGTGCGTGACCAGGTGGGCGGTCGCAACATGGAACAAATGCGCTTGCCCTTGGGCATCGTCGCCACCGACTTGGCCTCAGGCCAACCCATTCTCTTCGTGCGCGGCGACACCGGCATGGCGGTGCGTGCCTCCAGCAGTGTGCCGGCGGTGTTCCAGCCGGTGAAGATTGCTGGGCGCGAGTATGTCGACGGCGGTTTGGTGTCGCCAGTGCCAGTGCGGTTTGCCAAGCAACTGGGCGCTGAAGTGGTGCTGGCGGTGGACATTTCCACGCCGCCTGAAGGCGCGCCCACCGGTGACTCGTTTCGTTTGCTGTTGCAAACCTTCGCCATCATGAGCCGCAGCATCAACCAATTTGAGTTGCGCGACGCTGATGTGGTGGTGAAACCGCTGCTGCCCGGCGTGTCTGCCACCGCCTTCGCGGCGCGTAAACAATCCATTCAAGCCGGGCGTGACGCCATGCTGGCGCTGTTGCCTGCACTGCGAGCCAAGCTGCTAGAGAAAATGAATTGACGAAAAAAAAGCCCGGTTCATCACCGGGCTTCTTGAATCCACACGACCAAGCCATGGCGGCTCGGTGCGAGTCAATTAACGCTTTTTGGAAGCGGTTTGGGTGGCTTTCACAGCCGTGCTGGTCACAGCAGCGAAGTTGGCTTCGGCCACGTCTGCGGCTTGTTTAGCGGCCTTGCTCACGCTCTCGTAAGCGTTGTTGGCAGCAGCCACAGCGGACTTCACCAAAGCCACAGCGTTCTCGGAACCAGCAGGTGCGTTCTTCACAGCAGCGTCCACAGCGGCAACGAATTTCTTCTGTGCGTCAGCGGCGGTGGCTTCGGCCACTTTGCCCACTTCGGCATTGGTGGCAGCAGCGATGTCATACAGATGACGGCTGTAAGCGGCGGCTTTCTCAGCGGCTGGCTGCAACAGAGCAGCTTGCAGGGCCATCAGCTCGTGCGCATCTTTGGCGGACAGAGCGGCTTTGGTGGTTTCAGCGGCTTCGCCCAGGGCGGTTTTTGCCACTTGCAGGTTCAACTCAACCAGTTTTTCAATGCCGTCGAAGGCCTTGTTGGTCAAACCGAACAGGGTTTCGATGTTGGCTTTGTGGGCGGCGATCAGTTGTTCAGGGGTGAAGCTCATGAGGTTCTCCTAGAGGTGATTGAATGAAAAGTACAACGAAAAACGGGGCCGGGTAATACTGAAAATCGAGCCATCTGACACAGCGTTTGTTGCACTGCACCATGACCAGAAGTATACGGGCAGATCATGACAAATCAAGTGGTTTTTGTTGCGGCGCAGCAAATTGGAGTGCTCTGCCCAAAAACCAAGAAAGCGGGGAGGATAGGTGGGTCAGAACTCCGCGTCGAGCAATGAAACATCTGGTGACAATGGCGCTGTTTATGGGTGCCCGTTCTCCAGTGCTGTCATGAAGGTGTATCGGTGAAAGCGTATTACTCCGACCATTTCGTTTTGCCCTTACCCGACGGGCACCGCTTCCCGATGCAAAAGTACCGCTTGCTGCGCGAGCAGTTGCAGGCGGTGCTTCCCGCTGTGGTGATGCACGAGGCCCCCGCAGCCAGCGATGGCGAGTTGGCCTTGGCCCACACGCCCGCTTATGTGGAAGCGGTGGTGCAGGGCACGTTGAGTCCACAGGCCCAGCGCGAAATTGGCTTCCCTTGGACGCCACGCATGGTGGAGCGTTCCAGGCGCTCCGTGGGAGCCACGGTGGCCGCAGCGCGTGCGGCTTTGCGTGAAGGCGTGGCGGCCAATTTGGCCGGTGGCACCCACCATGCCTGCGCCGACAAAGGCGGGGGTTATTGCGTGTTCAACGACGTGGCCGTGGCCGCGCGTTTGATGCAAGCCGAGTGGCATCGCCAGCACCGTCAATTGCTGCGGGTGGCGGTGGTGGATTTAGATGTACACCAAGGCAATGGCACGGCGGCCATCTTCGCCGACGATTCCACGGTGTTCACTCTATCGATGCACGGAGAGAAAAACTTTCCGTTCCGCAAAGAAGTCAGTGATTTGGACGTGGACTTGCCCGATGGCTGCACGGACGACACCTACCTCCGGGCCCTGGACGCCGCATTGCTGCAAATGCACCAACGCCATCTGGACGGCCCACCGGGTTTGATTTTTTATGTGGCCGGGGCCGACCCCCACGAGGGCGATCGCCTGGGGCGGCTCAAACTCACCACGGCGGGTCTGGCCGAGAGAGACCGCAGGGTGTTCGAGTTCGCACGTGAGCGCCATATTCCAGTGGCGTTTTCCATGGCCGGTGGTTATGGCCGTGTGATCGAAGACACTGTGGCCGTGCAGGTCAACACCTACCGCAGTGCCCTAGAGAGTTGGACTCGTTGGACGGTGCGGTAAAAATCAAGCACTTTTTTGGAGTCGTGCACATGCCCCAACGTCCCAACTTCAGCCCAGATCAAACCGCTGCGGTCGACGCCGCCATCACTTCCCGCGTCTCCATACGGGCGTTTTTGCCCACCCTGGTGCCGCAAGAAACCATCACCGACATTCTGCGAGTGGCCTCCCGTGCGCCCTCGGGTACCAACACCCAGCCTTGGAAGGTGACGGTGTTGACGGGGGCGTCGCTGAAGTCGCTGGCCCGCAAACTGCATGCGGCGTTTGATGACCCTGCGGTGGCGGCCACCCACACCGAGGAGTACGCCTACTACCCCACCGAGTGGCGTTCGCCCTACATCGAACGCAGGCGCAAAGTCGGCTGGGATTTGTATGGCTTGCTCGGCATTCAGAAAACCGACAAAGCCCGCATGCATGCCCAGCAAGGTCGCAACTACACCTTTTTTGATGCCCCCGTGGGTTTGATGTTCACCATCGACCGGGCGATGCAACAAGGCAGTTGGTTGGACTACGGCATGTTTTTGCAAAACATCATGGTGGCAGCGCGTGCACGTGGACTCGACACTTGCCCGCAAGCCGCTTTCACCCCCTTCCACCGAATCATCTTGGAGCACATTGAAGCCCCTGCCAGCGACATGCTGGTGTGCGGCATGTCTCTGGGTTGGGCCGATCCAGGTGCAGTGGAAAACAGTCTTGTGACGGAGCGCGAGCCTGTGGCTGGTTTTACCCGATTCATGCGCTGAAGCGATGGTGACGTGCTATCACCCAGAGCGCGGCGCGGTCGACCTGGCTCCACACGGGTTCTTACCTACGTAAGGGGCCGATATTCGCCTCTCTACAATTTCTTTTTTGAAATGAGCGTACGAGTTGTATTCAGGGCACGCACTCGCTGTTGGGTCGCTGATCCAAAGCGTTTGCAAGGCCTCCCTGGTAACTGTCCCGGTTTGAGAACGAAAAAATTCAACCCAGAGTGGCCTTGACGCCCAAGGGCATTCAACGAGGAGTGATGATGACATTGAAGAGCCGAACACTGACTGGCTGGCTGGTATCGCTGTTATTTCTACTGCCAAGCTGGGCACATGCCGCTGACTTGGACGGATCCAAGTTGAGCATTTGGTGGGGCGTGCCCTTTGCGGGCGTTTTGCTCTCCATTGCCTTGATGCCCTTGCTGATTCCTACTTTCTGGCACCACCATTTTGGCAAGGTCATGCTGGGTTGGGCAGCAGCTTTTTTACTGCCGTTTGCCTACCTGTTCGGCAGCGGTGCGGCCGCGTCAGGGTTGCTGCATGCCTTGGTGGCTGAATACATTCCCTTCATTGTCCTGGTGGGTACTTTGTTCATCGTGGCCGGGGGTATCTTCATTCGCGGCAACATCCACGGCACCCCGGGTGTGAATGTGTCGATTCTTGCCACGGGGGCCGTCCTGGCCAGCTTCATGGGAACCACGGGTGCGTCTATGCTGCTCATTCGCCCCATCATTCGCGCTAACGACAACCGCAAACATGCGGCGCATGTGATTGTTTTTTTCATTTTCATTGTGTCCAACGCGGGCGGCTCGCTCACCCCCCTGGGTGACCCGCCCTTGTTCTTGGGCTTTTTGAAGGGCGTCGACTTTTTTTGGACGGCCAAGCACCTCTTTCCAGAAACTATTTTCTTGGTCGTTTCTTTGTTGGCGATTTTTTATGTGATTGACAGTTATTACTACCGCAAAGAAGGTGTGTTGCCCGTCGATCCAACGCCCGATAACAAACCCACTTTTGGTTTTGAGGGCGGCGTGAACTTCTTGTTCCTGGGCGGCGTGGTGGCCTTGGTGCTGATGAGTGGCATTTGGAAGTCCGGCGTGGCCTTCAGCGTGGCCGGTGCCGATGTCAGTTGGGCTGCTTTGTTGCGTGATGTGGGCCTGATTGGCTTGGCGCTTGCATCACTGCGTTTGGCACCGCAAAACGCACGCGAGAAAAACCAATTCACTTGGGGGCCGATACTGGAAGTGGCCAAGCTGTTCGCGGCCATTTTCCTCACCATCATTCCAGTCCTCGCGATGTTGCGCGCCGGATCAAGCGGTGCGTTTGCTGGGGTGGTGGCGGCCGTTACGGGGCCCGACGGGCAGCCGATAGACGCCATGTATTTCTGGGCCTCGGGCTTGTTGTCTTCTTTCTTGGACAACGCGCCCACTTACTTGGTGTTCTTCAACATGGCCGGTGGCGACCCGCAGGTTTTGATGACCATCTTGGCCACCACCTTGGCTGCCATTTCCGCCGGTTCGGTCTTCATGGGGGCCAACACCTACATTGGCAATGCGCCCAACTTCATGGTCAAAGCCATTGCTGAGGATCGGGGCATCAAGATGCCCAGCTTCTTTGGCTACATGGCCTGGTCGGGTGCCATTTTGTTGCCCTTGTTCGCCATCATGACCTTGATTTGGTTCCGTGGATGAGTTCGCGTGCCCGTGACCATGTCTTGGTGGCGCGGGCGATTTTTCCCGAGGTGGTCGAGCGTCTGCGCGCGCACTTTGAGGTTCAAACCAACGACGCGGACGAGCCGTGGTCGGCTGCTGAATTGAGCCGGCGTCTGCAAGGTCAACAAGGCGCTTTCATCACCACGGGCGAAAAAATGGATGCGGCCTTGCTCGCCGCCAACCCGCAACTCAAAGCCATTGCCAACATGGCCGTGGGTTACAACAACATTGACATCGCCGCTTGCACGGCAGCCGGTGTGATCTGCACCAACACACCCGATGTGTTGACCGAGAGCACCGCCGATTTTGGTTTTGCCCTGATGATGGCCACCGCCCGACGCATGGCCGAGGGTGAGCGCTATTTACGCAGCGGCCAGTGGAAGAAATGGAGCTACAACTTGCTCGCTGGCAGCGATGTGCATGGGGCGGTGCTGGGCATTCTCGGCATGGGCCGCATCGGCCAAGGCATTGCCCGGCGTGGCGCCTTGGGTTTTGGCATGAAAGTGATTTACCACAACCGCTCCCAGCTTGATGCCAAGCTAGAAGAGGCACTGAACGCCACCTACGTCAGCAAAGAAGATCTGCTGCGCCAGGCTGACCACCTCGTGCTGGTGCTGCCGTATTCAGCCGCTTCGCACCACACCATCGGTGCCGCCGAGCTGGCACTGATGAAACCCACTGCCACCCTCACCAACATTGCACGCGGCGGCATTGTGGATGATGCTGCCTTGGCCCAGGCGCTGGCAGAAAAACGCATCGCCGCAGCCGGTTTGGACGTGTTTGAAGGCGAGCCCCAGGTGCATCCCGCTTTGCTTGAATTGCCGAACGTGGTGCTCACCCCGCACATCGCCAGCAGCACCTTGGCGACACGCCGGGCCATGGCGGATTTGGCGGCGGACAACTTGATAGCGGCCCTGGGTTGCGGGCCGTTGGCGGGGAGGCCGCCTACGCCGATCAATCCCGAGGTGTCGTTCAAAGTTTAGTGGGCACCGTCGCCCGTTATGTACTGCCCGACGAGAATGGCAGCGATGGTTCCGAAGGAGATGAGCAAGACCAAAAGCAGAACACGCGCCCAGCTAGGGATACGTTGCCAGAACGCGAATCCAAGGAACCAAGTGCCGAACAGCTCAAGTGCGACATAGGTGGCCAGACCAATCGGAATGGCGACTAACCACCAACCAAACGACTGCAAGAGACTCTTGCCCTCGCGGGGAAGCAGTAACGTGACTAAGGAAATCAGCAAGGCATACGCAATACACGCCGCAGAAGCGATGCGAATGCGTTGTCTTGTTTGGTGAGCGAAGAACACGGTGAATTCAATTGCCTGCTTTTTTCGCACGAATCTCGCGTGCCATCTCGGCAACCGACATTCCCTGAAAAAGATGCTCTCGTTGGGCCGTGTAGTCTCCGTTTCCTTCCCGAAACTGTCCGAGGAAACGCATGGTGTTAACGACACCAAGTTCTTTCACGAGCGCGTCCGTGCCGCGTTGGGTCACGAGTGCAATAGGGTCGAAACGAGCATTCATTTCGTAACCTCCGAGACGACAGAAATAAGCGAAGTCAGCTGGCATTTTAGACCTGGCAAGCCTTTGAGTTTGCGCAGAAGCCTGTCGTCGGATGTGACAAAGAAGTCAGCGCAGGCCTGTGAAGCAAGTGCGGTGTGTAACGCGTCCATGGCTGTCACACCTACCTTTTCTAACGTTACCGCAACCGCTTCAACCGCCTCGGTGATCGTCAGGCGCTCTTGTGCGAGAGTCAACATGGCAAGTGCCTCCGTGCGCCTGTGGGCGTCCGGGATACGTTCAATTTCAAACTCGAGTGCTTCCGAAGAAAGCAGGATGGCATCCTTGGCCTCTACTGCGGCAAGAACAGCAAGCACCGCCTCAGACTCAACACGAATTCGTGGCTGGGTCTGATCGTCAAATGGCCGCTGCAAACAGCAAGCGTCGAGGAAAATGCGCATGGAGGGATTCTTACATGGGCAGTCGTTTTCACGTCCATCACTGCGACAATCCTACGCATGAGTTACCTGCCCTGGATCGCGGTGCTGCTGGCCGCTTTGAATTTGCTTGTGTTGCTGTGGTGGGCGCTGCGTGCGTCGCGCGGTGCTGACCCGCGTCAAGCACAACAAGCCCAACAACAAGCGGAACGTCTGGAGCGTGAGCTGCGTGATGAAGTGAGCCGCAGTGCGCAGGGTACACGCCAAGAAATCGCGGGTACCTTGGGTTTGTTTCAGCAGACCCTGCTCAATCAACAAGGTGATGTGGCGCGTACGCAGAACGAGCAGATTGACAGCTTTCGCATACAACTGGGCGCGCTGCAAACGGCCGTGAGCCAAGCGCTGCAAGCGGCGGTGAGTTCGCAAGCCAACCAGGCGCAAAGTTCGCGTGATGCGCAAGATGCGGCCTTCAAACGTTTTTCCGACACACTCAACGAGCAGTTGCGGGCATTGTCTGAAACCAATGAGCGCCGTTTGAGCGAGGTGCGCGCGGCGGTGGAGCAGCGCCTCACTGTCTTGCAACAAGGCAACGAAGCCAAGCTGGAACAAATGCGCCTCACAGTGGACGAAAAGTTGCATGCCACGTTGGAGCAGCGGCTGGGTGAGAGTTTCAAGCAAGTGGCCGAGAGGCTGGAGCAAGTGCACAAGGGCCTGGGCGAAATGCAGTTGCTGGCCAAAGACGTGGGCTCGCTCAACCGTGTGCTCACCAATGTGAAAACACGCGGCATTTTTGGTGAGGTGCAACTTGCTGGGCTGTTGGAGCAGGTGTTCACGCCCGAACAATATGCGGCCAATGTGGAGACCGTGCCAGGCTCTGGAGCGCGTGTGGAGTTCGCGGTGAAGCTGCCAGGACGCCGTGATGATGGCCTGCCCATGTGGCTGCCGATAGACGCGAAGTTTCCGCGTGAAGACCACGAACGTTTGCTCGACGCCCAAGACCGGGCCGACATGCTGGCCGCTGACGCCGCCGCCAAAGCCATCGAGGTGCGCTTGCGTTTGGAAGCACGCACCATCCAGGACAAATACATTGCAGCCCCCCACACCACCGACTTTGCGATTTTGTTTTTGCCCACGGAAGGTTTGTACGCTGAGGCACTGCGCCGCCCGGGTTTGGTGGAGGCGCTGCAGCGTGATTACAAGGTGATGCTGGCTGGCCCCACCACCTTGCTGGCCACGCTCAACAGTTTGCAAATGGGCTTTCGCACCCTGGCTTTGGAGCAACGTTCGGTGGAGGTGTGGGAGGTGCTGGGCGCGGTGAAGACCGAGTTCGCCAAGTTTGGTGAGGTGCTGGCCAAAACCAAGAAAAAACTCGATGAAGCCAGCCACACCATCGACCAAGCGCAGACTCGCGCCAATGTGATGCAACGTAAGCTCAAGTCAGTGGAAGGGTTGCCCACCTCGCGCGCCCAGGCTGTGCTGCCCTTGGCTGCTGCCGACGAATTGGACGACAGCACACCAGAGCGAGACGGCGGGTGAGCGCTGGATTCAGTCGGCCACTGCTGGGCTTGATGCTCAGCCAAATCTGCATCCATGCCTGCATGGCCGGTGTGCGGGTAGCGGCACCGCTGCTCGCACTGCGCAGTGGCATGGAAGCCTGGGCCGTTGGCGTCTTGATGGCCTTGTTTGCCGTGGGCCCCATGTTTTTTGCGCTGCGAGCAGGCCGTTACGCCGACCGTGTGGGTTACCACCACCCCATGCGGTGGGCCTGTGCTTTGGCAGTGGTGGGTGGTTTGCTGGCGGCCTTGGGTCAGTCGTATCTGCTGCTTTGCCTGGCGGCGCTGTTGACCGGCACCGGGGCCAATATGGGCATCATCACCAGCCAGCGCAGTGCCGGGCTCATGGCGCAAGATGCCACGCAACGCATGCAGGTGTTCAGTTGGTTGGGTTTGGCCCCGGCACTGGCCAATGTGATTGGCCCTGTTTTGGCGGGTGTGCTGATTGATACGCTGGGTTTCGTCGCAGCCTTTGCCGCCTTAGCGGCCATGCCGCTGGCCAGCCTGGTGGCAGCGCGCTGGGTGCCGCTGGAGCAAAGCCGTTCGCTGCAAACGCTGGCGACAGATCAAACACCTAACACCGCCTGGGACTTGCTGCGTTCCATGCCGCTGTTGCGGCTGCTGACGCTCAACTGGATGTTGTCGGCAAGCTGGGACATGCATGCCTTCGCTTTGCCCCTGCTCGGGCACGACCGTGGCCTCAGCGCTTCAGCCATTGGCTTGATTCTGGGCCTCTTTGCTACTGCGGTCACGGCGGTGCGTTTGTTGATTCCCTTGCTCGCCCACCGCCTCGGGCCGCCCCAGGTGCTGGCAGGGGCGATGTTGCTGACCGCCGCTGTGTTTGCGGCATATCCACTGGCCCACAGCGCGGTGCTGATGGCCTGGTGTGCTTTGGTATTGGGGCTGGCATTGGGGGCGGTGCAGCCCATGGTCATGTCCACCTTGCACCACATCACACCGGCTGGTCGGCACGGTGAGGTGATTGCATTGCGCTCTATGGTGGTGAATTTGTCCAGCACCGTGATGCCGCTGCTGTTTGGGCTGGTGGGTTCCACGTGGGGAGCCGACCCGCTGTTTTGGGCCATGGCAGCTGTGGTGGCGACTGGCAGCGTCAGCGCCAAGCGCATGGGGCGGTGGGCGCAACCGCTGTGAGATCCATCCGGGCGGTCAGAACTTGATGCCCGTGGGGTCTGCCGTGTTGGGTGTGGGTGTTGTCGCAGCGGGTGCGGGTGGTGGCGAAATGGGGCGCGCCGCTGGTGCGTGAGTGACCGTGCGTGGTGCCACCAGGGGCGTGGCCTGCGCGTGTTTGTAGCTTGTGGGCAAGGCAGATGTAGCGGGGTAACCGGCGGCGTCCAGGTACTGTGTCCACTCGGTGCTGGAATAACCGCGCAACACCTGTGCACCTATGGTCAAGGCCGGTACATCATTCGTACCCGCAATGCGTTTGAAGGCTTCGGCATCTTCCGTGGTGGTCACCGAACGTTCAGCGTAGGGAATGCCACGTTGCTTCAAAAAACTGCGGGCGGTGTTGCAGGGGTCGCAGTCGGGCGTGCTGACGTACAGCACCACAGGAAATTTGGAAACCACTTGGCGCAGTGCGGCGGGCAACGTGCTGTTGCTGCTGTCTGCTGCTGCACCAGCGCCACCGGGTTTGACGGTGGAAATTTTGTCGTTGCTGGCGGTGGGTGGGCGGTCGGTGTAGCTGACCTTGCCATCTGGCCCCACCACTTTGTACAGCGCATGCGCTGGGCTGATGCAGAACATCATGCACAGGCACAGACCCGTCCATTTGAATGCGCTTGCAGGGGATGAGTGTTGTGACATGGCGACTGTCTTTCTTAAGAGAGAAGCTAATTCTGCGCCATGCCCTGGTGGCGCAGCAAGGCGTCGATGCGCGGTTCGCGGCCACGAAACGCTTTGAAACTTTCCATGGCCGGGCGGCTGCCGCCAACTTCCAGCACGGTTTGCATGTATCGTCGGCCGGTGGTGGCGCTCAAGATACCTTCTTGGGGGGCAGCTTCTTCAAACGCTTCCCAAGCATCGGCGCTCAGTACCTCGGCCCATTTGTAGCTGTAATAGCCGGCAGAGTAACCGCCGGAAAAAATATGTGAGAAGGTGTGTTGGAAGCGGTTGAAGTCGGGTGGTGGCAACACGCCCACTTCATCGCGCACCTCGGCCAGCACTTGGTTGATGCGTGCTTCGCTGCCGGGCTCGGCGTGCAAACGCATGTCGAACAGCGAGTACTCCACCTGACGCAAGGTTTGCAAGCCGCTTTGGAAGTTTTTGGCGGCCAGCATTTTGTCGAACAAGGCGCGCGGCAGGGGCTCACCGCTGTCCACATGAGCAGTGAGATGTTTCACCACCTCCCACTCCCAGCAAAAATTCTCCATGAACTGGCTGGGCAATTCCACCGCGTCCCACTCCACGCCGCTGATGCCAGACACGCCCACATCATTCACTTGCGTGAGCATGTGGTGCAGGCCATGTCCAAACTCGTGAAACAGGGTGGTGACATCGTCGTGGGTGAGCAGCGCGGGTCGCTGCTGGCCGTTCACTTCAACCGGTGGGGCGAAGTTGCAGACCAAATGGGCCAACGGTGTTTGCAGCACGCCCTCGGGGCGCGCCCAGCGCTCGCGCTGGCCGTCCATCCAAGCACCCGGGCGTTTGCCGTGACGTGCGTAGAGGTCGAGGTAAAACTGACCCACCAAGGTGGCAGGAAGGTCACCCGTCTTGGTCGACCTTTCGATGCGAAAGAAGCGCACGCTGTCATGCCACAGTGGAGCCACATCGGGTTTGATGGACACACCGAACAAGGTTTCAATGATGTGAAACAGCCCCTGCAGCACCTTCGGTTCAGTGAAGTACTGCTTCACCTCTTGTTCGCTGAAGGCGTAACGGGCTTCTTTGAGTTTTTCACTCGCATACGCAATGTCCCAGGCTTGCAAGTCGGGCAGGTTTAATTCGCTCTTGGCAAAGCTGCGTAGTTCGAGCAAATCCTTCTCCGCATAAGGGCGGGCGCGTTTGGCGAGGTCGCGCAGGAACTGCATCACTTGCTCGGGGCTGTCGGCCATTTTGGTGGCCAGCGAGACCTCAGCGTAGTTGGCAAAACCGAGCAAGCGAGCTTCTTCTTGGCGCAAGGCCAGCAGCTCGCTCATCACCGCGCTGTTGTCGAGTTCGCGGGGGCCGAACTCACTGGCGCGCGTGACATTGGCGCGGTAAATTTGTTCGCGCAAGGCTCGGTCGTGTGCGTACTGCAACACGGGGAAGTAGCTGGGAAAGTGCAGGGTGATTTTGTGGCCCGCTTTGCCGTCAAGCTGCGCCGAGACCGCTGCGGCTTGTTGCACATCGGGTGGTACCCCGCGCATTTGCTCGGCGCTGGCATAAAGGCTGAATTGGTCAGTGGCGTCCAGCACATGCTCAGAATATGTTTGGCCGAGTTGGGCTTGGCTTTCTTGCAACTGCGCAAAGCGTTTTTTGGGCTCGCCTGACAGTTCGGCGCCCGACAAAACAAAATCACGCAGGGCATTGGACAAGGCGCGTTTTCTGGGGATGCTCATGTTCGCAGTCGATGGGCTTTGCGCCACCGCCTTGTACTTTGCATACAAACGTTCGTCTGCGCCAAGCCGGGTGTAGAACTCGGTGACGCGGGGCAGGTTCTCCGTATAAGCCGCTCGCAGCTCGGGGCTGTCGGCCACGCCATTGAGGTGGGTCACCATGCCCCAGGCATGTCCCAGGCGTGTGATGGCGACGTCGAGCACCGAGGACAAGGCTTCGTAGTCGGCCGTGAAGCTGGCTTGGGTGACGGTTTCCAAAGCCTCGCTGGCCTGCGCCAGCAGCACATCCAAGGCCCGGCTCACATGCTCAGGTTTGACCTCGGAAAACACCGGCAAATCGTTGGGGTGGCCTGTGTGGAGCAGGGGATTGTTGTGGCTGGAAAGGTTGGCTGAAACGGCAGGTGAGGACATCAGTTCACGCCGCGTTCGGCGGCTTCAATGGTGTTGACGAGCAACATGGTAATCGTCATGGGGCCCACACCACCAGGAACAGGGGTAATGGCCGAGGCGATTTGGCTCACCGCTTCAAAGTCCACATCGCCGCAGAGTTTTCCATCCGTCTTGCGGTTGATGCCCACGTCAATCACCACGGCACCGGGTTTGACCATGTCGGCAGTCAAGGTGCCCGGTCGCCCCACGGCGGCTACCACCAGGTCGGCTTGCCGCGTGTGGTGACCGGTGTCAGTCGTGGCACTGTGGCAAACGGTGACGGTGGCGTTGGCTTGCAGCAGCAGCAGGGCCATGGGTTTACCCACAGTGTTGCTGCGGCCTATTACCACCGCATGTTTGCCACGCAAGTCGACTCCAGTGCTTTCAATCAGTTTCATGCAGCCGTAGGGGGTGCAGGGGCGAAAGCCTCTCAATCCGGTCATGAGTTCTCCCGCGCTCAGGGTGGAATAACCGTCCACGTCTTTGTGCGTGGCGATGGTTTCAATTACCTTGTGCGGATTGATGTGTTTGGGCAGCGGCATTTGCACCAAGATGCCGTGGATGTGGGGGTCGGCGTTCAAGGCTTGAATGCGGGCAAGCAGGGCGGCTTCGCTGAGGTTGGCCTCGTACTTCTCAAATACAGAATGCAGACCGTTGTCCTCGCAGGCCTTCACTTTGTTGCGCACATAAACCTGGCTGGCGGGGTCTTCGCCCACCAAGATCACCGCCAGACCAGGGCGATGCCCTCTGGCCGTGAGCACGGCGGCGCGCTGCGCCACGTCTGCGCGAATTTTTTTGGACAGGGCGTTGCCGTCTATGAGTTGTGCGGTCATGAAGAGAGTCTTTCTTTAAGCATGGTCACGCGGGAAAAACAAAGGCCGCTCGGGAGCGGCCTTGATGTGTCGCTGACAGGTCAAGCCTTGGCTTGCGCTCCCAAGGCTATTTTTAATAGGTCGGCCACCGTGTTGGCATTGAGTTTTTCCATGATGTTGGCGCGGTGCGCCTCCACGGTTTTAATGCTGATTCCGAGGTCGTCGGCAATTTGTTTGTTCAAACGACCGGCCACGATGCGCTCCAGCACTTGGGCTTCGCGTGTGGTCAGGCGTGACAACAAAGCGTCGCGGCTGGCGGCTTCTTGCTGGTTGGAAAAAGACGAACGCGCTTGATCCAGCATGCGCTCTACCAGGCCCAGCAGTTCGTCTTCTTTGAAAGGTTTTTCAATGAAGTCCATCGCGCCTTTTTTCATGGTGGTGACGGCCATGGGCACGTCGCCGTGGCCGGTGATGAAGACCACGGGCAGGGGGGAGCGCCGCTCCAGCAGTTTGTCTTGCAGCTCCAGGCCACTCATGCCGTCCATGCGGATGTCGACAATCAGGCAAGCCACCTCGCGTGGATCAAAGCGTGAGAGGAAAGACTCGGCAGAGTCGAAACATTTCACCCGGTAGTCTTTGCCTTCGAGCAACCACTGCAGGGAGTCGCGCACCGCTTCATCGTCATCAACGACATAAACAGTGCCTTTCTTAGGAATCAGGCTCATGGGATCTCAGCGGGATGGTGGGCGGTTGGGGGTGGGGGCGCAGTGTCTGCCGGTTGAGGGGCCACCACAGGCAGCGTGAAACTGAAACAACACCCCACGACAGAAGGCCCATTGTAGAGGTTTTGCCCTCGTATACGCCCTCTGTGGGACTCGATGATGGTTCTGCACAAACTCAGACCTATGCCCAGGCCCTCGGCCTTGGTGGAGAAGAAGGCTTCATACAAACGGTTGATGACTTCTTCTTTGATGCCTGGGCCCATGTCGGTCACGCTGAACTCCACGACGTTGCCCTCGTCCTCGCCGTGTTTGGACACCACACGCAGTTCAATGTTGCGCCGTGACTTGGGCAGGCGTGCCATGTCAATCGCTTCAGCCGCGTTTTTCAGCAGGTTCAGCATCACCTGCTCGATCAAGATAGGGTCTACCTCCACCGTGGGCAAACGTTGTGCCACATAGGTGTGGATGGCCACGTGGCGGCGGCGCAGCTCAATACCGGCCAGCTCCACCGCGTTGTCCACCATGGAGCGCACCTCGGTGGGTTGGCGCTGCGGTTCGCTGCGTTTCACAAAAGCGCGTATGCGGTGAATGATTTGCCCTGCACGCTGTGCTTGGCGTGAGGTTTTTTCCAAGGCTGAAATCAAATCGTCGGTTTCAATCGACCCCGAACGCACACGCGACACCATGCCGTTGCAGTAGTTGGTGATGGCCGTGAGGGGTTGGTTCAGTTCATGCGCCACCGAAGAAGCCATCTCCCCCATGGTGACCAAGCGGCTGGTGACCTGGGCCTTTTCCGCTTGTTGTGCGGCCAAGCTCTCCGCGCTGCGCCGTGCCGTGATGTCGGTGGCAATCAACATTTGCACCAGGCGGCCGTCTGTCCATTGCAAATACCGGGCACGCACGTCAAACCACTTGTTCAATGCCGCAACAAACACCTCGCGCGTGTCTGAGCTTGCTTCGGTGAGTTCCTGGGTGGGCAGGCCACCCAGGTTGTCCACTTCGTCGTCGGATTCCACAGGCAGCAAGGCGAGTTTGGGGTCATCGCCTGCCAACAGGGTGTGTCCCGTGGCATCGGCCCCAAACCACAAGCGGTAAGAGCGGTTGGCGAATAACAACTCGCCTTGCTGTACGGCCTGCACCGATACGGCGGCGTCCAAGCCTTCCAGCACGGTGGTGAAGCGTTCGTGCGAGGCGGTGAGTTGGTCGCGCACGCGTTTGGCCTCGGTGATGTTGGTCATCGAAGTCATCCAACCTGTTTGCGCCCCTTTGGGGTCCACCAGTGGTGACACATACATGCGCGCATCGAAAATACTGCCGTCTTTGCGTTTGACCTTGACTTCAAAACCTCCTGTTGGACTGCGGCCTTGCAGCTCTTGCTGCAACAGGCGGGTGTTCTCTTCGTGGCGGTCGGGTGGCCAGTGCGGGAAAGGTGGTAGACGGCCCACCAGTTCGCCCTCAGAAAAGCCCGTCATTTCACAGAAGGCTGGGTTGACGTAAGTGATGCGCCCATCCATGGCCATGGCCCGCATGCCGGTGAGCATGGAGTTTTCCATGGCACGGCGAAAGTTCGCTTCGGTGACCAAGGCGTTTTGCATTTGCAAGCGTCGTCGCATATGCCGCCAGGTGCCGAGCAACATCCACACGGTGAGCACCGACAAAGCCGCCACCATCCAAAACAAGGTGTTGCTGATCAAGCCAATCGAGGTGCGGTAACCGTGTCCACGCAGCAGCATTCCGTTGCCTACCGGTGTGAGTGGAATTTCATGCACCAGTTGGGCAGGTTGCGCTAAATCACCCGGTGCGGCGGACACCGTGCTGGCCAAGACGCGACCGGTGTCGTCAACCAAGGAAATGGCGTGGCGCTTGCTGACATCGGGCGGGATGAGGTGGCGCAGCAAACTCTCCACTGAATACTGCGTGACCAGTGCGCCCACAAAAACACCGCGCTCCAACAAAGGCAGATGCAGTTGAACGATGGTGTTGCCGCCGCTGTCTCGAAATGGTTTGGAGTAAGCAGGTTGTTTCAAACGTGCCGCCGCCTGGAACGCCAAATCACCTGCCGAACCACTTCCTGGCACGGGCAAAGACAACTCCGAGTCGGGAATGCCTGCGTTGCTGTCCAGCCAATGGTGGCTGGGCGAATAGACCGCCCGCCTTGCGCGCTGGCTATTCAGCCACACCACGGCGTCTATCTCCGGTCGGTCGCGGCTGAAGCTGCGCGCCTGGGCCACAAACTCCTTGCCGTCCACCGGCCGAGTCACCAACTCGCGCGACAAGCGCACGAGCAGCTCTTGGTTTTCGATCAGTCGCAATCGAACTTGTTGCTGTGAGATTTCGGTATCGCGTTTGACCGACTCGTGTTCACGCTCGAACTCTTCGTTGCGTAAATACCAAAAGGCCGAAATGATGGCGGCTAAAAACAACAGCACCGACACCAATGGGCCCAAGGTGGCAAATCGGTCTTGCTGCGCATGGCTTTGCTTGCGCCACCAACGCCAAAAGAAGCGGCGTGTGGCCGCAGCGGCTGGCAGGTGAGAGGTAAAGAGGTGTTTGTCGAGCGACATGGCTTGAATTATCCCGGCTGGGCGTCGCCCACCGAGGCGCTGTTTTTCAGGAAAAGAACGACAGTTCTACAAAATTCCTCAATATGAAAACGAATAGCACTATTTGAAAAGCTGAAAGTTTGTGCCACACTAGCGAAATACCCAAACCCCAACACAGGAGACAACATGTCCGCCATGCCTGAGTCCTTTCTGGGTGCCGCCGCCGGCGACACCGACTCCCAAGAAACACGTGAATGGCTGGACGCACTGTCCGCCGTGATCGGATCCGAGGGTGGCGAGCGTGCCCACTTTCTGATGGAGCAGTTGATAGACCACGCGCGTCAAGCGGGTATCGACATTCCTTTCTCGGCCAAAACCGCTTACGTCAACACCATTCCCGCGGATCAAGAGGAGCGTTGCCCCGGCAACCTCGAAATTGAAGAGCGCCTGCGCGCCTACATGCGTTGGAATGCCATGGCCATGGTGGTCAAGGCCAACCGCCTGAATCCAGCGGATGGCGGCGACCTCGGCGGCCACATTTCTTCTTTCGCCTCGCTGGCCACCATGTTCGGTGCTGGCTTCAACCACTTTTGGCATGCAGACGATGGTGTGCATGGCGGCGACTTGCTCTACATCCAAGGCCACTCTTCGCCTGGCATCTACGCCCGCGCTTATCTCGAAGGCCGCTTGAGTGAAGAGCAATTGCTGAACTTCCGCCAAGAGGTGGACGGCAAAGGCATCTCCAGCTACCCGCATCCCAAGCTGATGCCCGAGTTCTGGCAGTTCCCCACGGTGTCCATGGGCCTGGGGCCGCTGATGGCGATTTACCAGGCACGTTTCCTGAAGTACCTGCACGCACGCGGCATTGCCGACACCAGCAAGCGCAAGGTTTGGGTCTTCTGCGGCGACGGCGAAATGGACGAGCCCGAGTCACTGGGTGCCATTGGCCTGGCCGCACGCGAGAAGCTGGACAACCTGATCTTCGTCATCAACTGCAATTTGCAGCGCCTGGATGGCCCGGTTCGGGGCAATGGCAAGATCATTCAAGAACTCGAAGGTGAGTTCCGTGGTTCGGGCTGGAACGTCATCAAACTGCTGTGGGGCGGTTATTGGGATCCACTCTTGGCGCGCGACAAAGAAGAAATTCTGCGCAAGGTGATGATGGACACCGTGGACGGTGACTATCAAGCCATGAAGGCCAACGACGGTGCCTTCGTGCGCAAACACTTCTTCGGCCAGCACCCCCAGTTGCTCGAGATGGTCGCCAAGATGAGCGACGACGACATCTGGCGTTTGAACCGGGGTGGCCACGACCCACAAAAGGTTTATGCCGCTTACCACCGCGCGGTGAACCACAAGGGCCAGCCCACCGTCATGCTGATCAAAACCGTCAAAGGTTTTGGCATGGGCAAGAGCGGCGAGGGCAAAAACACGGCTCACCAAACCAAGAAGCTCACCAACGACGACATCAAAGGCTTCCGCGACCGTTTCAACATTCCAGTGAGCGACGCGCAAATCGACGGCGACCTGCCTTTCTACAAACCCGCCGACGACACGCCGGAAATGAAGTATCTGCATGAGCGCCGCAAGGCCCTTGGTGGTTACCTGCCACACCGCCGCACCAAGGCCGATGAACAACTCACCGTGCCGCCGCTGGACACCATCAAAGCCTTGCTCGAGCCCACCGCCGAAGGCCGTGAAATCAGCACCACGCAGGCTTATGTGCGTTTCTTGACGCAACTGCTGCGCGACAAGGACCTCGGCCCACGCGCCGTGCCGATTCTGGTGGACGAAGCCCGTACCTTCGGCATGGAAGGCCTGTTCCGCCAGATCGGCATTTACAACCCTGAAGGCCAGAACTACACCCCGGTGGACAAAGACCAGGTGATGTACTACCGCGAAAGCAAAGACGGCCAGATCCTGCAAGAAGGCATTAATGAAGCGGGCGGCATGGGCTCATGGATTGCGGCGGCCACGTCGTACTCCACCAACAACCGCATCATGGTGCCCTTCTACGTGTACTACTCCATGTTCGGCTTCCAGCGCATTGGCGACATGGCCTGGGCGGCAGGTGACATGCAAGCCCGCGGTTTCTTGCTGGGCGGCACCTCAGGCCGCACCACGCTGAACGGCGAAGGCTTGCAGCATGAAGACGGCCACAGCCACATCTTGGCCGGCACCATCCCGAACTGCATCAGCTACGACCCCACCTTTGCGCATGAAGTGGGCGTCATCCTGCACCATGGCTTGAAGCGCATGGTGGAAAAGCAGGACAACGTTTATTACTACCTCACCTTGTTGAATGAAAACTACCCCATGCCTGGCCTGAAGGCCGGCACGGAAGAACAAATCATCAAGGGCATGTATTTGCTGGAAGAGGGCGCGGGTGCCAAGAAGTTGCCACGTGTGAACTTGCTGGGCAGCGGCACCATCCTGCGCGAATCCATGTTCGCCAAAGAGTTGCTGGAAAAAGACTGGGGCGTGGTGGCCAACATTTGGAGCTGCCCAAGCTTCAATGAGTTGACCCGTGACGGCCAGGACTGCGAACGCTGGAACTTGTTGCACCCGACTGAAAAGGCCCGCGTGCCTTTCGTCACCCAGCAGTTGGAGACACAAGCCGGCCCTGTGATCGCCTCCACCGACTACATGAAGAACTACGCAGAGCAAATCCGCGCTTTCATTCCCAAAGGCCGCAGCTACAAGGTACTGGGCACCGACGGTTTTGGCCGCAGCGACTTCCGCAGCAAACTGCGCGAGCACTTTGAGGTGAATCGCCACTACATCGTGGTTGCTGCCTTGAAAGCACTGGCTGATGAGGGCACGGTGCCTGCGGCCAAGGTGGCTGAGGCGATCAAGAAGTACGGCATCAATGCCGACAAAGTCAACCCGCTGTACGCCTAACAAGAACACGGAGACAACAACATGGCATTGGTAGAAGTCAAAGTCCCCGACATCGGCGACTTCAAGGATGTAGAAATCATCGAAGTGATGGTCAAGCCCGGCGATGTGGTCAAGGTGGACCAGTCCCTGCTGACCGTCGAATCCGACAAAGCCTCAATGGAAATTCCCTCCACCCACGCCGGTGTGGTGAAGGAAATGAAGGTCAAGCTCGGTGACAAGGTCAGCGAGGGCTCTTTGGTGTTGATGATTGAGGCCGAAGGTGCTGTGGTTGCAGCAGTTTCAACTCCTGCACCCTCACCCCAACCCTCTCCGGCACTCGGAGGCGGAGCCTTCGACTCCGCGGGCGGGCGAGGGGGCCAAGAAGTCGCTGCTCCAACTCCCTCTCCCGTGAAAACGGGAGAGGGCAGGGGGGAGGGTGGTGGAACCGTCACCGTGGTGGTGCCCGACATCGGTGACTTCGACGAAGTTGCCGTGATCGAACTCTTCGTCAAGGTGGGCGACACGGTCAAGGTCGAGCAAAGTCTGATCACGGTCGAGTCCGACAAAGCGTCGATGGAAATTCCTTCCTCGCATGCCGGTGTGATCAAACAACTGCTGGTGAAGGTGGGCGACAAAGTCGCCAAAGGCAGCCCCTTGGTGGTCATGGAAGCCAGCGGTGGTGCGCCTGCGGCTGCCGCAGCGCCGGTTGCTGCTGCGCCTGCTGCCAGTGTCGCCACTACACCCACCGCTGCGCCCGTTGCTGCACCAGCAGCCGCAGAACGTGTGGCCCCCACGGCTGCGCTACCGGCTCATGAGCCTACGGCGGCCAAAGGGGTGTTGCCCCACGCTTCGCCCTCCATCCGCAAGCTGGCCCGCGAACTGGGCGTGCCCTTGGCCGAAGTCAAAGGCACGGGCCCCAAAGGCCGCATCACCCAAAGCGACTTGCACGGCTTCGTCAAAGGCGTGATGGCTGGCAGCGTGCAAACCGCTGCCCAAGCGGCCAAAGCCCCTGCGGGTGGCTCCTCCACTGGCGGCGCTTTCCCTGGTTTGTTGCCCTGGCCGCAAGTCGACTTCGCCAAGTTCGGTCCGATTGAGCGCAAAGACATGTCGCGCATCAAGAAGATCAGCGGCGCCAACCTGCACCGCAACTGGGTGGTGATTCCCCATGTCACCAACCACGACGATGCCGACATCACCGAACTGGAAGCCTTCCGCGTTCAGTTGAACAAAGAAAACGAAAAGAGCGGCGTCAAGGTCACGATGCTGGCCTTCTTGATCAAAGCGGCAGTGGCTGCACTCAAGAAGTTCCCCGAGTTCAATGCCTCGCTCGATGGCGACCAGGTGGTGCTCAAGCAGTACTTCCACATTGGTTTTGCCGCCGACACGCCCAACGGCTTGATGGTGCCGGTGATCAAAGATGCCGACAAAAAAGGCATCTTCCAAATCAGCACCGAGATGAGCGAGTTGGCCAAAAAAGCCCGCGACGGCAAGTTGAGCCCGGCGGAGATGAGTGGCGGAGAGGGTTGGGGTGAGGGTGCAGGAGTTGAAACTGCTGCAACCACAGCACCTTCGGCCTCAATCATCAACACCAAAGAGCCCTCGCTGACCTTGTCAC
>JBJTHI010000351.1:0-21259 GCA_046094425.1 Burkholderiales bacterium
GCCATCGCCGCCGACGATGAGATCACCGCGCACAACGTCGAATACTTTGGCGAGCCGGTGTACGAATACACCCTGGCGCAGGCGCAAGAAGATGGGTATCTGGCCGCCTGCGAAATCATCAAACGCAAGGCCGACATCGACGCCCGTGTGTTCACCCGCGAGGAAATTCTCAAGGCCGGTGCGCGCGACATCAAAACCGGCAAACCGCTGACCGAAGAAGATCTGACCAAAGCCGAATACACCGGCAAGGACTTCGACGATGAGTTGTTCATCGACCTGCGCACGCCCAAGATGTGTGAAGACCTGTTCCAGCTCTTGTGCGACAACGGCGGGCCTGAGCAAAAAGTCATCATCTTCTGCACCCGCGACCTGCACGCTGATCGCGTGGCCATGCAGATGAACAACCTCTATGCCCGCTGGTGCAAAGAGAACAACAAGCCCCGCAAGGATGACTACGCCTTCAAGTGCACGGCCAGCGCTGGCTCGGACAAGATTGAAATCATGCGTGGCAGTGGCGAGCGTGCCTTCATTGCTTGCACGGTCGATCTGCTCGAAGCCGGTGTGGACATCGAACGCCTCAACAGCGTGGTGTTCTTCCGCTACCTGCAATCAGCCATCAAGTTCTACCAGATGGTTGGGCGCGGCACCCGCATCCACGAAGAAACGCAGAAGTACAAATTCTGGCTCTATGACTACACCGGCGTGACCGATCTGTTCGGCGTGGACTTCATCACCAACCCACCCCGCTCTGGCGGTGGTGGCGGTGGTGGCGGAGCCGGTGGCGATGGCGGCGACGGAGGGGATGACGAAGGCCCGGTGGTGCCGGTAATGGGTGGTCAAAAAGTGGTCGTCAATGCACAGGGCCGTTTCATTTTGGTGAACCGGGGCGGTGTGGCCACGCCGATACCGGTGGATGAATACCGGCGCGAAGTCATGGCGCGCGTACTCTCGGAAGCCCACAACCTGGATGACTTCCGCGCCCTGTGGGTAGAGGCAAGGAAGCGCCGGCAGCTCATCGACCACCTGCTCGGCGACCACCTCAGCCCCGAGGCGATCCGTGATGCCGAGCAGATGAACGATTTCGACCTTTACGACTTTTTCGGCAAACACGGTTACCACGCCCGCGCGCTGACCCGGCCACAGCGTGGCGCGGAATACCTGAATACCAACACTGCTTGGTTTGCAGATATGGACCCCAAATCGGCCATCGTTCTCAAGGGCCTGGGGCATCAGTTCGCGCTGGATGGCACCGAAGCGCTGGAGAGTAGTGCGCTGTGGGAAGTGCCCGAAATCAAGCTGGCCGGTGGCATCAACGCGCTACGTGCCTTGGGTTCACCCACGCAGGTGATGCAAGACGCCAAGATGAGGTTGTTTGGGGTATGAGCGTGGCAGATTCGATTTTGTTGCATGCCACGGGATGGAGAACATACCGTTTGGAAGAACTGGTCAATCCCAGTAGTGGTGCTTGGGGAGAAGATGTTCCCCATGCAGGTCGACAGGCTATGACAGTCCTTGGTGTAGGTAATGTAACCAACGAAGGTAATCTTGTAATTCAAGGAGCAACGACGCGCTATCTCTCCAAAGATGAGCTCTGTGCCGTTGCCTATGAAGGCGACCTTTTGGTCGTTAAATCTAGCGGCTCTGCCAGCAATATACGTTCAGGCAAGACTGCGATTTGTCCTCCAGCGCTCAGCGGGAGCATCGCTTGCTCAAACTTCATGTACAAGCTCACAGTCGACAGTAGCAAGGCAGATCCCTACCTCCTCTGGTTGCTATTAAACGGAGAGCAGGCCAAGTCGTTCATCAAGACAATTGTGGGGGCGTCCACGTACCCGAATATCAAATGGGAGCAGTACAAGAATTTTGAAGTCTCACTTCCCGCACTCCCAGATCAACGCCAAATCGCCGCCCGCCTGAAAGCCCAACTGGCCGAATTGGAAACCGCGCGACAGGCGGCGCAGGGGCAGTTGCGGGATGCCGCCTTGCTGCGGCAACGCCTGCTGCGGCAGGCCTTCGATGCCTTGGCCGATGGGCCGCACAAGGTGCTGGGCGAATGGGCAACGACGACCAGCGGTTCTACACCGTCGCGCGGGGACAAGCGTTATTGGTCGCCTGCAGAAATCCCGTGGGTTAAAACCGGCGAAGTGGCCTTCGCTCCTATCACACGCACAGAAGAAGCCATTTCTAAGCAAGCGCTGGCCGAGTGTTCGCTGACGTTGCTGCCACCGCAGACGGTGCTGATCGCCATGTATGGTCAGGGCAAGACACGCGGCCAGTCGGCCATTCTCGAAATCGAAGCCACGACCAATCAAGCGTGTTTTGCTATTTTGCCGAACGACACGTGGGAGGCGGATTTTCTGCATCACTGGCTGATGGCCTCGTATGACGACCTGCGCAGTTTGTCGGATGGGCGAGGCGGCAATCAGGCCAATTTAAATGGTGGGCTGTTAAATGCCCTCGAAATCCCCGCTCCCGATATCGACGACCAACAGCGCGTCGTCGCCCGTCTGAAACAACAACTGGCTGAAGCCGACGCTCTGCGCATCGCGCTGGAACAACAACTGCGCGATCTGGATGCGCTGCCGCAGCGCATCCTGGCACTAGCCTTCGAGAACTGAACATGGCCCGCCCCAAAAACACCGAAAAAGCCCCCAAGGCCATTGCCTCCACCCAGTCGCTCTCGTCATTCGTCAAAAGCATCTGCGATGTGATGCGCCGCTCCAACTGCGCCAGCGCGCTGCAATACGTGCCGGAGCTGACGTGGATTCTTTTCTTGCGCATTCTTGATGCACAGGAAGCGCGCGAGGCGGAACAGGCCGAAGTTTCTGGCAACGAGTTTTCGCCCGCACTGCGTAGCCCTTTCCGTTGGCAGGATTGGGCCGCGCCCTGGTCTGACAAGACTGATCACCCGACGACTTCGGATGGCAAAGTGCAAGGCTGGAAGCGGCAGGAACTGTTCGCCGCCGGGGATGGCAGGCTGTTTGACTTCATCAACAAAGAACTGCTCCCCGCTCTGCACGCGCTGGACGTGGACCCGCGCACGAATCTGCCCAACCCGGCGGTCAGCCCCAAGCAACGCATCATCGGTCGCATCATGACGGCGGTGGAGCGGGTGCGCGTGGATGACGAGGCCAACCTGCGCGACATCCTCGACCGCGTGCACGAAATCAGCATCGACCACATCGATGACCAGCACTTCTTCACCCTCTCACAGGTGTATGAAGATTTGCTGCTAAAGATGGGCGAGAAGAATTCCGACGGCGGGCAGTTCTTCACCCCGCGCGAGGTGATTCGCGCCATGGTTCACACCGTGAATCCCTTTTTGGGCAAAACGGTTTACGACCCCTGCTGTGGCACGGGCGGTTTCTTGGCCGTGGCCTATGAGCATATCGAGCGCAAGCTGGGGAAGACCCCCGCATCGACCGATATTGAAAAACTCAAGCACGATACGTTTTTCGGTCGCGAGAAAGAGAATCTGGTGTTCCCGATTGCGCTGGCCAACCTGGTGCTGCATGGTATCGACCAGCCCAACTTGTGGCACGGCAATTCACTCACGCGCCGCGCCACCTACGCCGAATTGTTTCGGCAGGCACCTGCGCAGTTCGATGTGATCCTGACCAACCCGCCGTTTGGCGGTAAAGAGGGACGCGACGCGCAGAAGAATTTCGCGTTTGAAACAGGTTCCACGCAGGTGCTGTTTGTGCAGGACATCCTGTCCGAACTGGCACCGGGCGGCACGTGTGCCATCGTGCTGGATGAGGGTTTGCTGTTCCGCACGAACGAGAGCGCCTTTGTAGAAACCAAGCGCAAGCTCGCCGATGAATGCGATCTGTGGGCCGTCGTCAGCCTACCGGGCGGCGTGTTCTCGACGGCGGGCGCGGGCGTCAAGACCAACCTGCTGTTCTTCACCAAGGGCAAGAAGACCGAACACATCTGGTACTACGACCTGTCGTGGGTGAAAGTAGGCAAGAAAACCCCGTTGACGCTGGCGCACTTTGGTTTTGGCAAGGATGGCGAAGTTCTGGCGGATGATGCCTTGCCCGCCATCCTCACGGCCGACTGGTTGGCCGATGAAGAAAACGCGGGCAAGCCTTTCCCCAGCTACGCCCGCATGCTGCAACAACACGGCAAGCCTGAGGGTTCAAGCCGCTATTCCTGGACGGTGGATTTCGCCGCCCGCCGAGCCAAGGCGCGGGAGGAAATGCAGCCGTTGCAGGACAAGGCTGCGGGCATCAAGGCCACTGTGGTGGATCTGAAAGAACGCCTCAAGCAACTGAAGAAAGACAAAGCCGACGAGAAGCAGATCGAGGAGCTGGAAGCGAATATTCGCGAGCAGGAAAAAGCTGTTCGAGACTTTGAAGCTGAGGTCGCCGCCATTGATGCTGCGGTATTCGACCTGAAAGCGGTTAACCCCAACGCTGTGGCGGTGGTCGATGAGCGCACACCGGGCGAAATCATCCAAAACATCACAGCGCAGGGGCGCATCGTGACGGATGCATTGGCCAGGTTGAGTCAGCTTATGGCAACGGCAGAGGCGCAGGCGTGAAAAAAACCAAGCAGCCACCAAAATCCACTGAGGTCTCCTTGGTCCGCTCCTCGGCGGCCGAGTACCTGACCTTCGTTGCCGCCAGCGGCCAGGGGGGCGTGGAGGCTGTCTATGCAGACGAGAGTATCTGGCTGACCCAGAAGATGATGGGCGTGCTCTACGACGTGGAAACCCAGACCATCAACTACCATCTGAAAAAGGTGTTTAGCGACAGCGAGTTGGAGGAAGCTTCAGTTATTCGAAAATTTCGAATAACTGCCGCCGACGGCAAGAACTACGACACCCAGCACTACAGCCTGCCCGCCATCATCGCCGTGGGCTACAAGGTGAATTCCGAGCGCGCGGTCCAGTTCCGCAAATGGGCCACAGGCATCATCGAGCAGTTCACCATCAAGGCCTACGTGATGGACGATGAGCGCATTAAGGCCGGTGGCTCCGTCCTCACCGATCAGTATTTCGAAGAGCAACTGCAGCGTGTCCGCGAGATCCGCATCTCGGAACGCAAGTTCTACCAGAAGATCACCGACATCTACGCCACGGCGATTGACTACGACGTGACGGCGCAGGCCACCAAGCGCTTCTTCGCCACGGTACAGAACAAGTTGCACTGGGCCATCCACGGACAGACGGCAGCCGAGGTGGTCTACCACCGTGCCGATGCCGACCAGCCCAACATGGGACTGACCACATGGAAAGACGCGCCGCTGGGCAAGATCCAGAAGTTCGATGTGGTCGTCGCCAAGAATTACCTGACCGAGCCCGAAATGGCGCAACTGTCCCGCCTGGTCAACGCCTATCTGGATGTGGCCGAGGACATGGCGCAGCGCAAGGTTCCCATGACCATGCAGGATTGGGAGGCGCGCCTGAACCGCTTCATTGAAGCCACCGATCGCGAGGTGCTGCAGGATGCAGGCAAGGTGACGGCTGAAATCGCTAAGGCCCACGCCGAAAGCGAATTCGAGAAGTACCGCATCGTGCAGGATCGGTTGTTTGAGAGTGATTTTGACCGCTTGCTGAAACAGATTGAATCCGGCAACACGCTGGATGGCAACAAGGAATAAGGTGATGGCCGCCAAGAAAGTCCCCAAATCGACGCCCAGTTGGAGCGACGTCAAAACCAGGCTGGCCGATTTCGACCGCGCTGGCCTGCTCGGCTTGGTGCAAGACCTGTACGCCGCCAGCAAGGACAACAAGGCCTTTCTGCACGCGCGCTTTGGGCTGGGCGACGACCCGCTGGAGCCGTACAAGGATGTGATCATCCGCTGGATCAATCCGCCGGATTTCCGCAATCCGATTTCTGTAGCCAAGGCCAAGAAAGCCATCAGCGATTACAAGAAGGCACTGGGCCAGCCCGAGGGTCTGGCCGAACTCAGCGTGTTCTATTGCGAAGAGGTGTTCGACTTTCTGGCCGGATGCGGCATGGACGACGAAGGCTTTTATGACGCGTTGGTGCGAATGTTCGAGCAGGCACTGAAATATGTGCTGGCCTTGCCCGCCGGACAGCAGGCTGCATTCATTGCCCGGCTGGACCGGGTGCGCCAACTGGGGCAGAACCTCGGCTGGGGCGTGGGCGATGACTTCGACCATTTTTGGTCGGAAGCCGGTTTGGCGGGCGAGGAATGACAAAAGCGAAGAAGGCTGTGCTGGGCACTTGGCGCATTACTGGCATGGAAGTCTGGGATGTTGACTACTTTGACATGGAGGCCCCGGCGCACATCACGCTCCGCGACGATCTGACTGGCGCGCTCCAGTTCGGCCTGGTGCAAGCCGACATTGATGCGTGTGTCAGTGATGCTGATGGCGTGGAGCGTGTGGAATTCTCCTGGTCGGGCGTGGATGAAAACGACCCAGTGAGCGGGCGCGGCTGGATGGTGGAGACGGCCGATCAGGCACAAGGCCGGATTTTCATTCACTTGGGTGACCACTCGGCTTTCACGGCGGTGCGCTCGGGATGAACGGCCCGGAGGTCGATCTGGCTTTGGAGCGCAAAGCCCTCCAAGCCGAAAATACCCGCGCTGATTGCGCTGCTCGAATCTCACGGAATCGAGTGGCGGGTGCAGCCACAGCCAGTCGCAGTTGCGGCTCAAGAACCAGAACCATCCCGCCTTTCCACGGCTGAAAAGGTGACATTGTTCCGCCGTCTGTTTCGCGGGCGCACAGATGTGTACCCAATCCGCTGGGAAGGCAAAACCTCTGGGAAATCAGGCTATGCGCCAGCCTGCGCCAATGAATGGCGCGCCGGTGTTTGTGAAAAGCCACGCATCAAATGCTGCGATTGCAGCAATCGTCTGCTGATTCCACTGTCCGATGCGGTGATCTACGATCATCTGGTTGGCGAGCGCACGGTCGGCGTTTATCCGCTGCTGGAGGATGACACCTGCTATTTTCTGGCGGTCGATTTTGACGAGGCGGACTGGCGCGACGACGCTCGCGCTTTCATGCAATCCTGCCTTGAACTGGGTGTTCCGGCTGCGCTAGAAATCTCTCGGTCTGGGAATGGTGCACACGCGTGGGTGTTTTTCGCCAGCCGAGTTTCGGCCCGTGAGGCTCGGCGTTTGGGCACGGCGATCATCAGCCATACCTGCTCACGCACCCGGCAACTGAAGCTGGAATCCTACGACCGCCTATTCCCGAACCAGGACACGATGCCCAAAGGCGGCTTTGGCAACCTGATCGCCTTGCCACTTCAGAAGTGGCCTCGCGAGAGTGGCTGCAGCGTCTTCGTCGATGCCGATCTGCGCCCGTATCCGGATCAATGGGGTTTCCTCGCCTCCATCCAGCCGATGGCCGCACACGACATCGAGCCGACCATCCTGCGGGCCACGGGTGGCGTCCATCCGCTGGACGTCACCTTCATCGATGACGAAGATCTGGCCACGCCGTGGAAAAGCGGGGGCACGGCGTCGAAGAAAGAGGCGGGGACCATGCCCCGCTCGTTGACGGTAACCCTGGCCAACCTGATCTACTTCGAGAAGTCCCAACTGCCGCAGGCGCTGGCCAACCGGCTGATCCGACTGGCGGCGTTCCAGAATCCCGAGTTCTACAAGGCACAGGCGATGAGGATGTCGGTGTGGGACAAGCCGCGCGTCATTGGCTGTGCCGAGAGCTACCCACAACACATCGCCCTTCCGCGCGGCTGCCAGGATGCTGCACTGTCCCTGTTGCGAGAGAACGGGATTACATCTGACCTGCGAGACGAACGCTTCGTTGGCCAGCCGCTGGATGTGTCGTTCGTCGGCAATCTGCGTATCGATCAGGAAGCCGCCATCGCTGGAATGCTTCCCCACGATGCCGGGGTGTTGTGCGCACCGACCGCCTTCGGAAAAACAGTGACTGCGGCTGCGGTGATCGCGCGGCGGGGCGTCAACACCTTGGTGCTGGTGCATCGCACCGAACTGCTCAAGCAGTGGCAGGAGCGCTTGCAGGCGTTTTTGGGCGTCGGCAAGGGTGCGGTCGGCACCATCGGCGGTGGCAAGGCAAAACCCACCGGGAAGATCGATATCGCCGTGATGCAGTCCTTGTCCCGCCAAGGCGAGGTGAACCCGCTGGTCGAGGACTACGGCCACGTGATCGTCGACGAATGCCACCACGTCGGCGCAGTCTCCTTCGACGCGATCCTCAAGCGGATCAAGGCGAAATACCTGCTGGGCCTGACGGCGACCCCGATCCGCCGCGACGGGCAGCAGCCGATCATCTTCATGCAGTGCGGGCCGATCCGATACACGGCTGCAAAGCCGGCTGGTGCGCCTCACGATCTGGAAGTGCTGCCGCGTTCTCGCTTCACGCGTATCGACCTGCCCACCGATGCAGGCATTCAGGACGTGTTTCGGCATCTCGTCAATGACCAGGTTAGAACGGAAACCATCGCCGCCGAGGTGCGTGGTGCCGTCGGGCAGGGACGCAAGGTACTGGTGCTGACCGAACGCACGGAACACCTGGATGCGATCAAAGCGACCCTCGATGGGCTGGAACCGGTGCCTTTCGTGTTGCATGGTCGAATGTCCAGGAAGCAGCGAGCGGCGCTGGTGGCAGACCTCGATGCGCTGCCGCCCGACGCACCGCGCGTTCTCCTGTCCACCGGCAAGCTGGTCGGCGAGGGCTTCGACCACCCGCCGCTGGATACTTTGGTGCTTGCGATGCCCGTCTCGTGGAAGGGCACGCTGCAACAGTACGCTGGGCGTCTACACCGGGAGCACGCCAGCAAGATCGATGTGCGAATCATTGATTTCGTGGACACCGGCCATCCGGCGCTGCTGCGAATGTGGGACAAGCGCCAGCGGGGCTACCGGGCGATGGGGTATCGCGTCGAGGCGCAGCGCGAAATTGGCGAAATCAGCGAAATTTGTTCCGTGACAACGGCTTGCCCGTGAATCCTCGGGGAGAAATGAGCGAAATCAGGTGCCAGTACAGTCGCTTGTCTTCTTTGTCGCAATAGTTGCGACAAATGCTGCCACTCGTGCGACAATACGCCCATCTGATCGCTCCGGGAGGCTCCCATGTCCGAACGCATCAATGCTCGTCTGTCGCAGCCCTTGGCTGAATTCGTGGATCGAATGGTCGGCGAGGCGGGTCTTTACGAAACGCCCAGCGAATACGTGCGCGACCTGATCCGCCGCGACATGGAACGGCGTGACGGCCAGTTTGTGCAGGACGCCATCCTTGCCGGGTACCGAGACTTGGCGGCAGGCCGCGTCTTCGCGTCCAGCGGCGACTTCAAGGCCGACATGGCGGTGCTCGACCGCAAGGAAGCCGATGGCTGGAAATGACGTGCCATCCCCCGCCACGTTCCTGCTGACCCGGAATGCGGCGCTGGATTTGCGCCGCATCCACACGCGGTCGCTCCGTGAATGGGGCGAAGACGTTGCCGACCAGTACCTCGCCGATCTGTACGCGGTCATGGGCGTTGCTGCCGCCAACCCGGAGAAGGGCCGCTTGCGGCAGTACCGTTCGGCGCCGTTTCTGATGGTTACTGCGCGGCAGCACTTCGTCATTTATGACCTCGTGCCGCAAGGCATCGCCGTGCTGACGGTTCAACATCAGGTGCGTGACATCGAGTCCCTGATCGCAGACCTGACCCCGGCCTTCCACGCCGAAGTCGAGCGGCTGAAGCGCAAAACCTGATTGCACCCGCTCACGCCCGCAGAAATGCTCATAAGCGCGGGAGGCCGGTCAGCACATGGTCAACCGTCCGCCACCATTGTTGCAAAGCCAAAGACGGTCAGACTGTGTTCTGGCCTTCTTTGTTGGCGACGGTGCGGTTGCAGGTTGACTCTGGCACAAGCAATTTCTAGAAACTTCTCGTTGCCCAGCCAATCTTGCAGTTAGACCATAAAAAGACTACATTCGATCTTGATTCAATTTTCGGAAAACAGCCATGCGTTACTCCTCTCAAGTCAAACCCATCAGCTACCTCAAGGCCAATGCGGCCGAGGTGTTGAGCAAACTCAGTGCGCAGCGCCAGCCCGTGGTCATTACCCAGAATGGCGAGGCCAAGGCGGTGTTGTTGGATGTGGTGTCGTTCGAGGAAACCCAAGAAACACTGGCTTTGCTGAAAATTCTGGCGCTGGGCAATGGCCAAGTCGCGGCAGGCCAGGTCACCCCAGTGGGTGAGGTGGTGGCGCGTTTGCGTGCCAAGGGCAACGCTGCGTAATGGTGAGCGCGCCCAGCAAGTTCGATGTTCTGCTCACCAAGGGGGCAGAACAAGACCTAGAAGCCATTCACGATTACATCGCTGAGTGCGATGGTGTTGCGCACGCCAACCATGTGCTGAACCAAGTGATGGACGTTGCGCAGAGTTTGTCGCGGTTTCCGCAGCGAGGAAGTTACCCCAAGGAGCTGCTTGCGCTGGGCATCAAAGAATACCGACAGACCTCGTTCAAACCTTACCGTTTGATTTATCGCGTCATCGACAGTCAAGTCATTGTTTATTTGATTGTTGATGGCCGTCGAGACCTGCAATCAGTGCTGGCGCGCCGGTTGTTGGGTTAGGACCTCACCAAACGCCTTGCCAGCGGCAAGCGCTCCCGCAATTTCTCCAACCGCTGCTGGGCCGTAGGGTGGGTGGTCATCAAATGTTTGGCGGGAATTTCGCGCGCGGCCTCGTGGGCGATGAAGGTGATTTGTTTGTCGGGCGAGAAGCCAGCACTGGCGGCCAGTAGCAGGCCGAGTTCATCGGCTTCGAATTCGCCTTGTTGCATCACCGGCTCCACGGCCCGGAGCAGCGAGCGGTTGAATTCCATTTCGGTGTACATGTCTTTCACGGTGCGATGCACTTCGCGTGGCAGCAGCATGCGGGCGAAGGTGAGCACTTGGCGTTCGTGTTCCAAAATGCTGTGGGCCATTTCATGGGCCAGCACAAAGGCAATGGCTTCGTCGCTGAGGCGGTGCTGTGCAATGAAGTTTTCCGAGATGATGATTTGTCCGCCAGGCAGGGCCATGGCGTCCACGCCAGGTAAACGTACCACGGTAAGAGACCAATCGCGCCGCAGGGACGCCAAGGATTGCGCCCTTGCGTGCGGCAACAAGCGCTGGAAAATGCGGTTGAGCCTCTTGCAATACCTCTGGCAACCCATTTGCTCTTGGGCCGTTGCGCGTTGTGTGAGGCTGTGCAGGGTAGACAGGGAGGCCCGCTCCACTTCCGTGGCCGTCCAGGCCAGGCCCACGGGTTCGTAGCTGAGTGCCTGGGGGTTGTTTTGGGCTTGAGCTGGTGTCCATACCAGCACCAAGAACAAGCACCAGCCCATGGCGCAGGTGCTGAAGTGACTCCAATGGTGCTTCATGGCGTTCTCCTGGGGGGTGCAGGGTCTACCGTGCGCTTTCATGGGTTCTGGGTCAATCCCAACATCCACAGTGCCGAAGCAGCCTCAAACAGCGAACCGTGTGCAAACGCCTCGCGCTGCGCCGCGAGCTTGAGCCATTGCAGGGTGTCGTGGGAGCTACCTTGTGTCGATGTGGCAGACCGTGACGCCATTAACCAGGCATAGACCCGCGCATAGGCCGTGGGGTGGTGCTGTGCAATCCAGGCCAAGCCCACCAGGTCGCCGTAAGCTTCTTCGCGTCGTTCGGCGCGTTGTTCGGCGTCTTCCGTGAGTAGGGGAAACGGGGCTTCGTTTTGCAGCGCTTTGTTTTCCGCCAGGCTTTCTGCATGGGCCTCAGCCGCCAAAAAGCCTGCAGGCATTTTCATCCAGGCACCGGCCAGGCTGCGACGGCAGTGGCCGAGTTCATGGGCGGCGATGAGTTCGATCACGGGTTGCATCAGATCGGTCGGCACCTGGCCCAGCGTAGCCTCCACCTGGGGGTTGTTACGCATGGAGAGCACCAGTTTGCAGCGGCCCTGGACCACGGCCATGCCCAAGGGCGTGGCACCGGGGGTGGGTTGGGGTTGCACCACCACGTCGAGCGGGATTTGCTGTTGCTGTGCATAACGCAGCACGGGCAGGGCCGCTTGCAGCCACTGTTTTTCCGTGACGCTTAGATCCAGCGCCAGGGCCAGTGTGGGTGACCAGGCCCAAACAACCAGTGCCAGCAGCGACTTCCACATGATGCACCTCCCGCTTCTTGGGGTATCGCCACCTCAGCAGCGAACTTGAGCTCATCTTGCGCTGCAAAAAGCGTTCCAATTCACAGAACAACACAGCATCCACCCGGCAATTTCGGCCTTGCCCTGAGAATGGAGTCATGTCCCTTTCATCTGCCGATGCCCAGGCTGCCGTGCCGGGCCAGTTTCGCCCCCGCATCACCTTACAAACCTTGACCCGTGGTGATGGCTTGCTGGGCCTGCGCGCGGCACCGGGCTTTGGGCCGCGCAGCAGCCAGGTCACCGTGGCTCACGTGCAATGGACATATGTGTTGAAAGAAGAACATGGCGGCCTGCACTGGGAAACGCCCGCGCCGCACAGCCTGCTCAACACCCGGCCCAAAGCCACCGAGTTGCTGCGTGGGGCCTGGGACCAGCGGGTGCTGATGCAGCGCAATGGCGCGGCTGAAGCCCAGGCGCGTGATTTGTTGTGGTCGCTGGGTTTGCGCCCGTTGCCCGCCACTGCGTTGCAGTGGCGCAGCCCGGCGGCGCAAGAGGGCTACGAGCATTTGTGGTCGTTGCCCGAAGAAGGTCACTTTGGCGACTTCTGGGCCGAGCAAATCCCCAAGCTGCAAGCCCAAGGCTGGGCCGTGGTGGTGCGGCCGGGGTTTGCGCACCAAAGTGTGGCGGTGGAGCGCTGGCGTTTGCTCATCGACCCCGTCACCGGCCAAGAGACGGGCCGTGAGTTGACCGAGACACTGGGGCCGCGCAGAGCCGACTTGACGGCACTCACGCAGCCCAAACGCCAAGGCTCGTGGTTGCTGAGTTTGGGCATTGATGTGGACGGCCAGTCACTCGACCTGGCCCCGCTGTTGGCGGACTTGCTTAAACGTGATGCACGCTGGCTCAAGGCCAGTGAAATCGCCGCCATACCTGACGACGCCATCATCCTGCTGCGCGCTCCCGGGGGGCGTCGCATTGAAGCACCCGCCGCACCGCTCAAAGCCATTGTGGGTGCGATGGTGGATTTGCTCACAGTGGATTTGCGCAAGGGTTCTGCAGATGGTCCGATCGAACTCTCCGCCTGGGAACTGCACCGCATTGAAACCCTGCGCCAAAACCTGCTGAACTCGCATGAGGCGCGCGTGCAGCGCGCTGGGCCCCAAGGGGCTTGGGCTTTGCAAGGCGAAGTGGGTTTAACCGCACTCACCAACCGGTTGCGTGAGGCCGGTTCACCGGGCGAAGTGACACAAGCCATGCTCACCAACGCGGGTTTGCAACTGCAACTGCGGGCCTACCAATTGCAAGGCGTGGCCTGGTTGCAGTACCTGCGCGCGCAGCACTTGGCGGGCATCTTGGCCGACGACATGGGCTTGGGAAAAACCGCGCAGGTATTAGCCCATGTGTTGTTGGAAAAATCAGCGAGCCGTTTAAATCAGCCTGCTTTGGTGGTGCTGCCCACCTCGTTGATTGCCAACTGGCAAAACGAAGCCGCCCGCATCGCGCCTGGCCTGCGCGTGCTCACCCTGCAAGGCAGCAGCCGTGCCAAGGCCTTTGCCACCATGGCCCAGCACGACCTGGTGCTCACCACCTACCCCCTCTTGTGGCGCGACATGACCAAGCTGCAAAAAGTGGGCTGGCACCTCATCGTGCTGGACGAAGCGCAAATGGTGAAAAACGTGGGCAGCCGTGCAGCGGGGGCGCTGCGCAAATTGCAGTCTACCCACCGTTTGTGTGTGACGGGCACGCCGCTGGAAAACCACCTGGGCGAGTTGTGGGCCCACTTTGATTGGCTCATGCCTGGGTTCTTAGGCGACGCCAAAACCTTCACCCGCGTGTGGCGCAAACCCATAGAAGAAAACGGCGAAACCCTGCGTGCCCAGTTGCTGGCCCAGCGCGTGCGGCCTTTCATATTGCGCCGCCGCAAACAAGAAGTGGCCAAAGAACTGCCACCCAAAACCGAGGTGATACGCCGCGTGCAACTACAGGGCCAACAACGCGCGCTCTATGAAAGTGTGCGCGTGGCGGCTGATGAACAAGTGCGCCGTGTGCTGCAGCGCCAAAGTTTTGCGGGCTCACAAATTGCCATCTTGGACGCTTTGCTCAAGCTGCGCCAGGTGTGCTGCGACCCGCTCTTGGTCAAGGGCGCGGATGTCGCCCCCGGCATGGAACGCGCCAAGATGGCGTGGCTGCGCGACATGCTGCCCGAGATGGTGGAAGAGGGCCGCCGCGTGCTCATCTTTTCCCAGTTCACCGAAATGCTGGGTTTGGTGGAGGATGAGTTGACCACTTTGAAGCTGCCGTTTCTCACGCTCACCGGCGACACCGAAGTGAAAGACCGTGGCTCCGTGGTGGATCAATTCCAACAATTATCCGTACCCATTTTGTTGTTGAGTTTGAAAGCCGGCGGCGTGGGCCTGAACCTCACGGCGGCCGACACCGTGATTCACCTCGACCCCTGGTGGAACCCTGCGGTGGAACAGCAAGCCACGGCCCGCGCCCACCGCATCGGCCAAGACCAACCGGTGTTTGTGTACAAGCTGGTGGTGGAGGGCAGCATAGAAGAGCGCATGCTGGCTTTGCAAGAGCGCAAGTCCGCTCTGGCTGAAGGTGTGTTGGGTGTGGACACAGCCAACGCGCAGAAATTCAGCCCGGAAGATTTGCAAGGCTTGCTGGCACCACTGATGGATTCCGCCGGAGAGATCGAATGAACCAACGCAAGCCCAGCAGCGGCGGTTTGGTGTACTCCACCGACAGTGGCCGCATGTGCCCCACCTGCCAACAAGCGGTGGCGAACTGCATTTGCAAAGCCGCAGCAAAGGCCGCGCCTGCGGGTGACAGCGTGGTGCGTGTCAGCCGCGAAAGCAAAGGCCGAGGCGGCAAAACCGTGACGCTGGTGAAGGGCTTACCTCTGGCACCAGAGGAACTTGCCGCCTGCGGCAAACGCCTGCGAACCGCCTGCGGCGCTGGGGGCACGCTCAAAGACGGCGTGCTGGAAATTCAAGGCGACCATGCGCAGCGCGTGGTGGAGTTGCTGCAGGCACAGGGGTTTGTGGTCAAGCGGGCGGGTGGGTGAGTGAGGTTGTAGCCGACCTTCTGTCGCAACCGTTGTTGATTCATAGGATATGCCGGGAACGATCCTGCTAGCATGTGTACCAAGATTCAGAAAGGTACACACGATGCGAACCAATATCGAGATCGACGACAAACTCATGAAAGACGCTTTGCGCGTGACCGGCGCAAAAACCAAGAAAGAGGCGGTGGAGCTGGGACTGCGCACCCTGCTTGACCTTCGCGCTCAGGAAAAGGTACGCGAGTTGCGAGGAAAAATCACCTGGGAAGGTGACCTGAACGCGATGAGGACAGATCGGTGATTTTGGTTGACTCCAGCGTTTGGATCGACTATTTTCGTGCTGCTGATACGCCTCAGGTCGCTTTGCTCGACTCCTTGCTCGGTCGAACGCAGATCGCTGTGGGCGATCTCATCGCAGCCGAGGTCTTGCAGGGCGTTCAAAGTCACAAGGAGTTCAAGTCTGTGAAGAAGGCGTTTGACGCATTCACCCGCCTGGATCTTTGCGGCTATGACCTGGCTGTGAAAGCATCAGAGAACTCCCGCCTGCTTCGCTCCAAGGGCATCACGGTGCGAAAAACCATCGATACCTTGATAGCCACACGCTGCATCGAAGATGGCCTCACCTTGTTGCACGCCGACCGAGACTTTGAGCCCTTTGTGAAGCATTTGAGCTTGCAGGAGGCGTACTCACACGCCTGATGTGAGGGCTGCCCGTCCGCACGCCGTGCTACTTGTACCTGGCCGCCGTGATGAACTGCTCGAAAGTTTCGCACCACACGATCACCGCCGAGTACTTTGCGGGGTCAACGCCAGGCGGCAACGCCACCACGAAGTTCTCAAACGTTTTCACATCACCCACCCGCACCATGCTAGCTTTGAGGCGTTTGAAGTCGGCTTCTGTTTCGACGAACTCGGGCGAGAGGTAGAGCTTGTAGTCTGGCCCCGGTGCAAGTTTTCCCGCAAGCGTGATGGCACCCGGCGCAATCGACACTTGACCCTCACCCCAGTGCAGGGCGTCGCTGTCTTTCAAGTCTCGTTTGAACTGCCCAGTGAACTGCACCTGGGCGGCGGCCGCTTTGATCTCGCCCATGGTGGGCGCGGCGGGTGCGATCAAGATGGGTAGCGCATAAATGCCGGCTGCGAATCCGGCAGCGGCCACCGTCAAGTGGGAGGCGATCAATAGAACGGTTTTGCGTGTGGTCATGAGGAATGGGTTCTACACCTTGAGGTTGAAGCCCAGGTCAATTTCGCTGGCCGGCAGGCCACGAAGGCCCCAGTTCTCTAGGGGTGGCTCGTGCAAGACAATGGTGATGTCGCGCGGCTGAATGCCCAGTTCACCCAGTCGCGCCACCACGCCTGCATAAAGATCGCGTTTGGCTTGCAGCGAGCGGCCAGGAAACACCTGGAATTCGATGAAGGTGAAGTTTTCCGTCTTGCCTGGCGGCACGGGGAAACACTCGGCCTTGTGTTCGACGTATCGAATTTGCTTGTCGTCTTGTGGCAACTTGAACGCGATGAGTTGCGCTTGGTACACAGCGTCGATCATGGCTGCGATTTGATCCGCAGGACGGGGGCGACAGACTTCAATTTTGACGATGGGCATGGTGTGTGCTGCGTGGCCTATGGTTGTAGGTGGTGGGCAGCTATCGTATCTATTGCATGGAGTGCAGGCCAATCACATTGCCTTCAGTGTCAGCTACCATGGCGATGAAACCATATGGCCCGATCGACATTTTGTTTTGAACCACCTTGCCGCCGTTGGATGCCGCACGGGCGGCTTCCACAGAACAGTCGTCGCATGAGAAATACACCATGGTGCTGCCACCTGAGGGGTAGCCTGGCATTTTCACCAGCGCGCCAGATGCGCCAGAACTGTCGGTTGCCATGGGGAAGGCCCACATCTCCATGCCTGGAGATTCATCCGGCGAGGGGTTCTCCAACTTTTCAAGCGTGCCTTGAAACACCGCTTCATAGAAGGCTTTGGCACGCGGCATGTCTTGAACGTAAATTTCAAACCAACCGACGGGGTTGCTTTTCATGGCGTTTCCTTTCACATGAACGACAGGCCTGAGATGGTGCCAGATTCATGTTTGCGTGACACACCCTTTTTTGCCGCATCCCCCCGCGCCTCGTCGCACACGACCAACAGCTCAAACAGCACGCAAAAAAAGCCGCGTTCGCAGCATGGCATCCACATCCCGCGCATCGACCGAATGAATCGGCTGTGCCGCTGAGAACTCATACGAACGCCCGGTGACTGGCCCCCGCACACGTAAGGGCCCACGGTCGCGGCAACGCAAGGGCACGCCCTGCCCAGCCAAGGCCAAAGAGGCTGGGTTCCACATGGAACCACGAGGGGGCGGGGCAGGGCTCGCCCCGACATTCAATGGCCGCGCTGCCTGCGTTGGCATGGCTGCTACCGCCATGCGCATGGAATCACGGTGTTGTCCGCAACAGCTCATGTGGATCTCCTGCTGGTTGATGCTTCTCATGCGCCAAGGGCTGCACCAGCACCGGAGTGTCGTGCTGTGTGGCGTGTTCGCATAAACAAGCCGCGCCCGACAAAGCCAGCCAAACAACCACCCCTTCCCACCAATTTCCACCCACCCACCACGCCAAGGGCGCGGCCACCCACAGGCTCAGGCACTGGAAACAATCCAGCATCTGGCCCCACAGGCCCTGGCCCACCCACCAGCGCAGGCGGGCAACCAGGTCGAAGGGGCCATCCTCGTGCGCCAGCAAATGGGAGAGGCGCCAGGTGGCCAGGCTGGCAAGCACCAGCCGAGGCCAGAAGTCCAGGGTGTCGGGCATGGTGTGTCCTCAAGTTATTTCAAGTGCAAATGCGGCCGTCTCTTGCGCATGCGGGTAGTTCAGGTTCTCTCCGTTCGTGGTTTTGGAGTAAGCGGTCAGGGTCACGGCGAAGGAGCAGCGTTGCAGCACCACGGGCGGGTTGGGCGCATCCAGCCGGGTCAGCATGGTTTGGAAGCTGTTGCTGCCGCTGAACACCGGCAAGGCGGGGGGCTCGCCCACATTGCTCGGGCTCGCTGGTGTGGGCAAACTGCCCACACCACCATTGGCGAGCGAGGCATTCAAGCCGCGCAACCAACCAATGCTGTGCGCGTACTGAAAACGCTCGTCGGGCACATAGGCACGGTACTCCACCGCAAATTGCTCGTTGGCCGACCCGCTGAGGAATTGACACTCCTCGTTGGAGGCCGCCATGCCTTTGACCAAACGGGTGATGTCGGCCACGGGCGGTCGGTTGTCCCAGCAGAACAAATGGGTCAGGGCAGCGTGGGGCACTTCCACCGTGTCGTCGCCCACGCTGCCACCGGGCTGGAACCAGCGGCGGAACTTGAAGGGTTTGGCCACTTCCACGCCGGGCTGGCCCGAGGCGGCCGTGCCCAAGGGGCGCAAACGTTCACCCGCTGCGTTGAACACTTCCAGCGTGATCAAGTGGTTCACGGCGGGCAAGGCCACATTAGCGTCATAACCCGGGTCATTCGCTGGCAAGGTGGGTGGCACATTCAATTCGTTCTGCAAGGTGTTGATCAGCGCGTGGTAGCGCACAGCACCCACCCAAGGCTCATCGCTGTAGGGAATGCGGTAGAGGTTGGCCTCGCCGCCCACCGTGGCTGGTGGCACGGGGCCGAGGGACTCTGGCACCACATCGGCCCTCACCACCTTCTGCCAGGCCAAACCTTGGTTGTAGTAGTGGCGTGTGCCGACGGGGTTGCCGGCTGCATCGGCACGGCTGATGCTGATGCGGTAGTACTTGGCCCCTACGGCAGCGGCCCGCATGCCCAGGCTGAAGGTGAAGGTGAGTTCCAACGCCCCGCCCAAATTGCGCAGGTGGCTGTTGTTCGGGCCAACGCCCGGGAACAACAAGCCCGAGGTGGCATTGGGCGCGGCCACACGATCCCAGCCTGCGGAGGCGGGGGTGGTCAGTTCGTGGCTTTCGGTGTCGCCAATCAAGTCGAGGAACACGTAGGCGTCACCGCTGCCACTGCCGGTTTCATTGCAGGTGTAGGCCTTGGCGTGGTAGCTGCGCAGCACGGGTGATTCACCTGCGCCAAACCAGGCGTTGGCGGCCAGACCGTTGTAAATGACGGTACTGCTTGCGCCTATGGTTTGTGTCACCACATAAGCGTATTGCTCATAACAGTTGGGCCGCAGCAAACGCCAAGGCTCCAACCAACAAATGTTGAAACTGCCATCGGGTTGCAGGCTGCTGCTGCCTACCTTGGTGGCGGTGCTGCAAGAACACAGGCGATGAATCAAATAGGGCCGCGAGTTGATGTAGGCCGCTGCTTGGTCGCGTGGCATGGTGCGCAGCACCTGCAAGTCGCCCTTGGCATACACGGCCAACTCGTTGAGGGTGCCACCTTGGAAGAACGGTGTTTTCAGAGGGTCGCCCAAGGGCGGGGGTGGCGGTGGCGGAAAACCACCTTTGGGTGGGGGCAGCTTGGGCAGGCGCTCCACATAAATTTCCAGGTCTCGAATCAGGTCGTCAACGCGCAGGTCGTCAAACACAATGGGCCAGCAGCAACAAGTGCGGCGGTACACCTCCACTTTGCCCAAACAAACGGGCGCACAGCGCACCGGCCAGGCCACCAGGTCGTTTAACGAGGGGATGGTGTGCTGCACAGCGGGGCTTTTGGAGGCCGCGTGTACCGAGGCCGCCAAGCTGCGTGTGATTTTCGGTGTGATGGCTGCCGAGATGAGCTGGTCATACCACCAAGGCCTGCGCCAACAAGCCAACACACTGCCGCTCACGCATTGCCAATGAAAACGAAACCGCGACCAAATGCCCTCGGCCAAAGCCAAAGTGCCCGCTTGAATTTGCGCAGAAAACTCCTCAGCACGAAAGCTAACGGAAGCCTGTTCTTGCACACCGTCTTGCCCATCGGGCGCGCCCAGCACCACGCGGTGCGCACGTTTGAGCACATCAGGGGGTAAGTGGAAGCGGCCCTGCGCATCCACCACTTGGCTGGCGATGGTTTTTTGGTTGGCATCCAGCGCCAGCACGGTGATGGGCGGGCGTTCTTCCGCACCAGACAAACCCACCAACTCCAACTGAACCCCATCACCCGACTTTTTCGCGTCTGCCTTGCGTTCATTCATGACATCTCTCCCAGAATGTATCGCGCGGCATCCAATTCCATGACGGGCGACGGTGTTGATCAACACGCCATGCAGTTCTCTGCACGGCATGCGATCAACTCTACGCAGCAGGGCGCTGCGCACAAGTCGGTTTCTAGGGAGAGATGGGCTTGTTTTTAGGGGGTGGGAGTTAGGGGGTGACTCGACGCAGACTCATTCAGTGAGCATGTCAGAAAACTTTCAAAGTCGCTGAGAAAATGGTCGCAATAAGCCGGTTAAACGCTGCTGTGGTTGACAGCGGTTTCTAGCCACTGAAGCAAGGCCTCAACTTGACCAAGCTCTATCTCTAGCCCGCCACGCATAAGGCACGGAAACTGCCCGTTGTCGGTGTGGAGTCTTGAGCCAACGGAGAAGTTAATCCCGAAGTGACCGCGCAAATCTAGGTTGGCGACTACAAGCTCAAAGTTTTCAGGCGACATTGCGTAGAGCTTGGCCTCTCCTCTGACTTCTCGGACAAGCACGACCAGCTCTGCTTTGAATGCCTCAATATCGGGCCACTCAAGCCACGCTTTCACGCTTTGTACTGAGTACGGCTGTACGGTTGCCGATATTTCAACTTGCAAGTCGGGTTGCGACGGACTCTGCGACGGTGTTGTTTGAAGTAATTTGAGCGTGATCTCGCCGTCGGTGGTTCTAAGTTGTACGTTCATAGCTTTGCCTCACGTCCATCGTTGGACAACACGAATATGTCCTTGTAAATGACAAAATTTATTCAGGCACCTAGGGAACCTCTGCAAAACCCTGACGTCACGATAGCCGAGTGATGCGTTGAAGAGCCATGAAACAAATCAGTCTTGCCCAAAGCATAAATGCCAGCGCCAGTGGATTCGAGTTGTCTGCCAAGCGCACGCGCAAGCGTGAGTTCTTGGACGAGATGAACACCGTGGTGCCTTGGGGCCAGTTGGTCGACCTAGTAGCCCCCCACGCCCCCGTGGCCAAGACCGGGCGCCCACCCTTTGCA
>JBJTHI010000352.1:0-8266 GCA_046094425.1 Burkholderiales bacterium
CGGTGGTGCTTTCTGAGCAAATCGTCCCGGGCAGTTTCGCCTTCGCACTGGACTACCTTGTTGACAACGAACTCGACCTCCAGGCGATGGACGCCAAGTTCAAGAACGACGAAGTCGGTGCCTCAGCCTACGATCCACGCGAACCGCCAGGGTCAGGTCTTGCCTTTTGCCCGTCAGATGCCACGAAAAGTGCTGGCGCGTCAGTCTCCACGTCTCCAAATCAAACCGGGTGTATCTGCGTGGCCGTATGCACTGAAGCGCGGTCACTATTGACCTTTACTTTATTCATGACAAACCACCCTCCGTTCGCCCTGAGCCTGTCGAAGGGTCTTGACCGAGGCACACGCTGGCTTCGACAAGCTCAGCCCGAACGGAATTTTTGTCGTGCTTTATGTAAATCTCAAGAATAGCGATTGGCCAGTGTTTGAAGGAAAAGGCGTGTGGGCTTCGTGCGGGGTCGGGCTGAGCATCCTGGCGCGCTGGGGTGCGGTGACTGAGCGTTGATCAAGTTGCGAACAAAACGCCAAATCTGACACGTGACGCCGGATGCGAATGACCTGTCACCCCACGTTCCAGTAAAGACAAAAGCCCCAGAGCGCTGATTTCTCTAGGGCTTTCGGTGGTTGCCGGATGTTGCCGGACTTCGTTCTGGCGGAGAGAGCGGGATTCGAACCCGCGGTGGGCTATTAACCCACACACGCTTTCCAGGCGTGCGACTTAAACCGCTCATCCATCTCTCCGAAGCCCTCCATTCTAGCCGACGATTTTCGATTGCCTTGATTGGTTCTGGCTGTATTCAGAGCTCATGTTGCCCCTGCCGGATAATGTCGCCCATCCTCAAGCCAGACAGCCTCCCAGCGCCCCACACCACGCATGACTGCTTCCCACACCCCCTCCTCGACCGACACCCTGAGCTATGAACAATCGGGCGTGAATTACGACTTGATCGACCCCTTGAAGGTGGCCGCGCAGCGTGCTGCTGCTGCCACCGGCGCGCACCTGATGAGCCACGGCTTTAGCGAAGTAGCGGCGTCTCGGGGGGAATCGGCCTATGTCGTGGATGTGGGGCCTTTCTATGTGGCCAGCATTGTTGAATGCCTGGGTTCTAAAGCTCTGGTGGCAGACGAAATGCGCCAACTCACCGGGAAAAGTTACTACGACGGCATTGCGCAAGACACCATCGCCATGGCCATCAACGACCTCATCACCGTGGGTGCCACACCCTTGGTGGTGCAAGCGTATTGGGCTGCGGGAGGATCAGATTGGTTCTCTGACGCACAGCGCTCGCAAGCCCTGGTGGCGGGTTGGAAAAAGGCCTGCGATGTGTGTCAAGTGGCTTGGGGCGGCGGCGAAACGCCAGCCCTGGCTGGCATCGTGGCAGAGGGTCGCATTGACTTGGCAGCAAGCTGCACTGGCCTCATCAACCCCAAAGAGCGTTTGTCTGTGGGCGACAAACTCGGCGTGGGCGACGCCATTGTTTTATTGGCCTCCAGCGGCATCCACGCCAACGGCCTGAGCTTGGCGCGCAAATTGGTAGAGCGTTTGCCCCAGGGTTACCTCACGCCGGTCACCGCCTCGCAAAATTACGGCGAGGCTTTGCTCGCGCCCACCACGCTTTATTCACCGGTGACCGAAGCGCTGTACAAAGCGGGCATCACCCCCCACTACTGCGCCAACATCACCGGCCATGGCTGGCGCAAGCTGCTGCGTCACGCGGCCACCCACACCTACCGCATCCACACCGTGCCGCCTGTGCCACCCGTGCTTCAGTTCATTCAAGGCCACGCCAAACAAGACAACTTAGAGGCCTACAGCACGCTCAATATGGGTGCGGGGTTTGCATTGTTTGTGAGTGCAGCGGACGCGGAAAAGACCGTAGAAGTAGCACGTGCCCAGGGCATAGCCGCTTGGGTGGCGGGCGCGGTGGAAGCGGGGCCGAAAAAGCTCCTGATTGAGCCGCTCGGCCTGGAGTTTGGGGACGATGCCTTGCAGTTGCGGTGAAACGAAGCGCTGCTTCAGGCGAATTTTTCTTCGTTTGGAATGCGGCTCAAATCCACCAACAATTCCGCTGGGAATCTCGGTCCCCAGGTGGCTTTTTTGAAGGCTTGGTGAAACGCATCCACCGCTGAGGTAGACGTTTGCACCGCCGCGTGAGCGGCCTGCATGTCGGATGCACGCATGGTGGCTATTAAGTAGTCCTTATCCTGCAAGGTGATCTTGAACCAACTCTCAATCGTGACGCCTTCATGGGCCAAGGTGGCCAGCGCCTCGGCCATGTGTTCGTTCAAATAACGCGCCCAGTCCGTCACTTGGGACTGGCTCCCAGGTTGGAGTTCGATGACCACGCAGCCTACGTCCATGGGCCTCAAGCCGCGATCTCGATGTATCCCACTTGACTTGCGCCATCTGGAACGGGTATCCCGTCTTCACGCAAACCTTCCAGATGGAAAACGATGGCTTCCCGTATTTGGGCTTCAACTTCCGCGACTGTGGCACCCGTGGCAACGCAGCCCGGAAGATCAGGAACGTAGGCCGAATAATTACCTTCAGCTTGTTCAATAACGATGGCGTAGCGCATAGAACCTCAAAAACCTTCGACAGGTGCATCCTACCAAGCATTCCACATAGAATCACCCCCGACGGGCCTCCTCGCATGGAAGCACGGCCAACCGGGTCAGGTCGGGAACGGAGCAGCCCTAACTGTTGTGACCAGTGCCGAGATCAGGCTCGTCAACCTTATCTTCTTTCGCGATTGGCGACCTTCCTCAGCCACCCCCACCACCGTTCGGGCTGAGCTTGTCGAAGCCTTCCACCTTGATGCAACGCGCTACCCTTGGACAGGCTCGGGGCGAACGGATGAGGGCTGAGGAATGTCGCTCATCAGGTCTTCTTTTGCTTGCTCAACTGGCTTGTTTGAAAGCCATCACGCCTTGGTTACGCAGGGTGCGTAAGAGCGACAGCTCTCTCTCGCCCAAGGCCATGTCGCCGGACTGTTCTTTGTCGGCGTAGATGAGGGCAAAGGTGGCGCCTTTCATTTGCAAGGGCAGCAACAAAAAACTCGGGGCGTTGACTTCCTTGCGATACCAATCGGGCAAACGTTCGCCCACGGTGCCACTGCGGGTGTCGGCGATCAAGGTGTCCATGCCTTTGAGGCAAATGGCAGTGAATAAATCGGGGCTGGGATTCAGTGACACTTTGAACGCTTGGGCCACGGTGGCGGCTTTGTCGCCCAAACCAAAACGGCCAGTGAGGGTGTTGGTTTTGGGATCGCGCAGGCAAAACACGATGCGGCGAAAACCCAGTGCGCGGAACATGGTTTCCAAAATCATGCGCAGCACTTCATTGAGTTTGAAGTTCTCCACCATGCTGTTGGTGATGTCTTGAATGCCAGCAGCCAACACGTCGGCCGCAGGTGGCCTGTTGCCCAAGCTGTTTTGAGCGTCGCCGCTTGACGGTGCCTCACCGACGCCTTGCAGCGGTGAATGGGCTGTGGCATGAAGGACGTGGGGGCTGAGGGAATCACTGCCCGTGTCAGCACTTGCCGCATGGGGCAAGGTCAGTAAGGAATTGGCTTGGCTGCTTTTGTGTAGCTGCAAGCCCATGGCCTTGGCCATAGCAGCGAGCTTTTGCTGGGCATCCACCGCAGCAGCTTCGATGTCTTTGGGCTTCACGCCCAGCGTAGCCGCGTAACGTTTGGCCAATTCAGCCACGGCTTTGCCGCGTGCAGGGCCATCGGCCTTGATCATGGCACCGGCCATGTCGTTGCAGGCCAGGGCCAGCCAACGTTGCCTCTCGGTTGGTGAATTTGGCAGTTGTGGCGGCGGTTCACCTTGCGGTTTGCGCATGGTTTTTTGCAGGCTGTCGGGCAGACCCCAAGTTTTGGCCACGCCCACACCCAAGTCTTCAAAGCTCAAACCCAAGACATTGGTGGCAGCGGCTTCTTCTGCATTGGTTGCGTTGTGTTTGTCAGCCTGGGCGGCCACGGCATTGCGAACCTGACGCGCTTCTTCTGGAAAATAAAACTCGGTGAGCAAGCGGCCCAGGTTTTGGAACAAGGCACCGATGAATGCCTCTTCGCCCTCGCGTGCCACGGGACACAACTCGGTGGCCAATGAGCCGGCCATGAGGGATCGCAAGAACTCTTCTTTCAACACATGCGCATGGGTTTTGTCTTGCATGTGTTCGAGCAACACCACGCTCAATGCCATGTTGCGTATGCCTGCAAAGCCTACCAAGGCCACGGCACGCGAGACGGTGCTGATTCCGCCGCCCCCCGCGTGCGAGAAATGCGCTGTGTTCACCATGCGCAGCAGTTTGTTGGTGAGGGCCACGTCCTGCAAAATTTCTGCGGACAAACTGCCAAGGCTTTCGTTCTCAGAGTTGGCTACACGCTGAATGCGACCCACCGAGTCAGACAAGGCGGGGAAGTCGCTCTTGTGACGCATGCGGCGCAATAGGAATTCCAGCGTGCCGCTATGGCCCTTGCCAACGTCCACGGCATCGGTCGCGGCGGCTTGGGGTGACAACCAAGACTTCAGTGCATCACGAAAATCAGCCGCACTGGCGTGGCGTTCAAGCGGATTGCGGGCCAAGGCGCGCTGCACAATGGCACGCAAGCCGTCGTCCACCTCGCTGCCGAGGTGGGCGGGCAGCTTCAAGTCTTCATGGGCGATGCGGTAAATAGCACGGTAGGGGTCTTTCTCGGCCACCAGGGGTTTGCCACTGAGCAGTTCGGCCAGTACCAAGCCGGCGGCGAATACATCCATGCTGGGAGCGGGTGCCGCGCCATCCGCCGCTTCGGGGGCCATGTAGCCGGGCGTACCACTGAGCGCAGCCATCGCTACGGCTGATCCCGCTTGAGGTTGTGCTTGCGCGTGTGTGGTCAGAAGCGCTGCAATGCCGAAGTCCATCACCCGGGCCAGACCTGCTGCATCGACCAAGATGTTGGACGGTTTGAGGTCGCGGTGCACCACGCCACTGGCGTGGGCGGTGTGCAAAGCGTCGAGCACGCCCAACATCAACGGCACCGCCTGGCTCGGCGGCATGGGGCCATTTTTCTTGAGGTGCTCGGACAAGGTGGGGCCCGCCACATACTCAAACACCAAATAGGGCTGCCCCTGGTGGGTGTCGGCTTCATAGACCGGAACAATGTGGGCATGTTTGATGCGACTCACATGCCGCGCTTCTTGCAACCACGGATGGTCGCCCTGGGTGGGCCCTGCTTTGTCACTCCGCATCAACTTCACAGCCACTTCGCGTTCCAGGCGCGGATCAAACGCCAACCATACCGTCGCCTGAGCGCCTTGGCCCAAGATGCGGCGCAACTCGAAGCGGCCCACGTGGCCGTGTTCAAGCAGGGCGTCGTTGGGTTTCATCGTGCTTGCCCCAGGGGCTGACGTGAGTGCCCAGGTACGGCATCCACCGCAGCGGCGGTCACATCGAGCACTTTCGGCGTTGGGTTGGCTTGATGCGCAGTTTGTGTGTGAGCCTGTGCATTTGCCGCCGCCACCGTGCTGCCCTGGCGCAACAGGATGCGGGCCTGCTTCAAGGCTTGGGCCAAGCTGGTGCTCTCCAAGTGCAAGAGCCGTGCATAGCGCTGCGTCACCTGAGCCAAGGCATGGCCCATCTTGGATTGAGGTAGGTAGGTGAGCACATCCACCGTCTCATTGGCCGCGCTGGCAGCGGCACGTAGCAAGTCAGCATCACCATCGGCCGTGCGCACCGGGCGCGTGGTCGGCAGGCGGCGCATCATGTGCTGCACCTCTTCACCCAAACCCCAGTGTTTGGCCACGGCTGCGCCGAGTGCTTCAATGTCTGCCCCCAACACGGCGAGCGAAGCCATGCTTTCGCTCATGCCGGGCGACTCGGGCGTGCCCGGCTCGCTGCCCGGTGGTGCGGGTGCGGGGCGCATGAGTTGGCGAATTTGTTCCGCCTCTTCTGCAAAGTGGTACTGCACCAAGAGGCGGCCCAGGTTTTGCAGCGCGCTCACCAGGTAAACCATTTCGGGGTCAAACCCCGCTGGGCGCAACAACTGCGCCACATAACCCGCCAGGCGCACACGTTCTATCGTGCGCTCCATGGCGGCAGCCGCCGCGTCAGACAAAGGCCCGGGCCAGGCACGCAGGCTGTTGCCGGCCAAACGCACGCCGTTGAGCCCCAGCAGGGCCACGGCGCGGCGCACGGTCAGCACCGGGCCGCCACCAGAGAGTTGGCCGCCACTGATGTGCACGGCGTTCACTTGCCGCAGCAACTCAAAACTCAGCGCCATGTCCTGCAAAATTTGCTCGGCAATGGCGTCGGTGTGTTGGCCGTCCATGGCGGAGAGCCTGGCCACACGCTGACCCACACCCGGCATGGCAGGCAGGTGGCCCACCGTACGCAAGCGGTCGAGCAGGAGCACCAGCGGGCCACCGTTGTCTTGGCCTTCCACCTCGCACCAGCCTTGTAAGGCACGCAAAAAAGTGCGGGCATTCAGGTAACGCTGGCGTGGCTGCGACGACACCGCGCGGTTGGCAATGGCGCGCAGGGCTTCGGAAACGGGGGCGGGGGTGGTCCACGGCAGGCGCAACACGTCGCGGCCCAGAGGCGGCATGCGCTGGATAGCGCGAGAAAAATCGGCCTCGTTCAGAGGCGACTCGCCCGACAGCAGCAGGTGCAACAGGAGGCCACAGCCAAGCAAATCACGTTCGGCGGTGGCACGTTGGGAGCGCAACTCGGTCGGATCCAGTGGCATGGAGTGGGTGCTGCTGCGCCCACCGCCCTCTGTTCTTCTGGGCTCGTTGGCACAAGCCAAAGCCATCACACGCACCGTGCCATGTTCATTGATGAGCACCTGGTGCGGCTGTATGTCGCCATGCGACACACCCGCTTCATGGGCATAAGCCAGCCCCTCCAGGAGCTGGCACAACCAGCCCACTTGCTCCAGGGCGGTGCCCCCTGGGTGGGCGGCGAGCCACTCTGGCAGGGTCAGCCCCAAGGCACGGTCCACCACGATGTAGGGCCAATGGTCTTGCACGCCCATTTCAATCACATGGGCCAGGTGCGGATGGTTCAGGCGCGAGGCCTTGCGCGCATCACGCTGCCACACCTCCAGCGCAAACTCGTCCGTCGGTTGCACACGGGGCATGGCCAGTATCACGTCTTGCTTGGAGCGTGGGTCGCTGGCCAACCAGGACATGGTCAACTCGCTTTTGCCCAGTAACTGCAACAAAACAAACCGCCCAAACGCACGCGGCCCCGCCGAGCGGGCAGCAGCAGCGCTGGGTGCGCGTGCGGTGGCTGATTGCGTGGTAGGCAAAGTAAAGGCCATTCGGTTTGAGGCGAATTGACCTCCATTGGAGCGTTTTGTGGACTATTGCAAAAGGTGGAGATGGCTAAGGAATGCGGGGCAATTCCACGAATACCCCCTCCCCCGTGATGAAGGCACAGCGCACCGTGTTCGGACCCTGCAACAACGCGACGGCGTTCGCGTAGGTACGCAACTGCGTGCAATAGGCCTCCACCGTTTGTGGTGCGGGGTGAAGTTTGTAGTCCAGCACCCACCAGGTTGTTTGACCGCCCTCTTCCAAGGCCACCAAACGGTCGATGCGTTGGTTCAGGCCATCAACCAATACCGGCACTTCGTTGCCTGCCCAGCGCAACTGGGGACTGCTAAAGAAAGGCTGGCAGCCAGGGCTTTGCCAAATGCGCTGCACCACCGCGTTCACTTCTTGCAGCGGCACGCCGTGCAGTTGGGCGGCGGCTTGGCAACAGGCGAACACGTCCGGCGGCGTTGGGGAGGCGGCACGGCGTTGTTCATCTAAAGCCTGACTGGCCCATTGCAAAGCCAGATGAATGGCTTGGCCGAGGTGGCTGCTGGGGTCTTCGAGGGGTGATTCGCTGGCGGGCCCCGAGACAGGCCCTGGGCGAACGGATGAGGAGGTTTGTAAAACAGGAAGCTGCCACAGGGTTGCTGAGGCGATGTTGGTTTTGTTCGGCGCGTTGACGAGAGATGGCACAGGCCAAGCCTGTGCATGCGGCAACAAACGCGACCACCACGACGGCGTTGCTGCGGTTCGTTTGCTGGCTGACGGCGTGGCGCTGATGACGATGTGCGATTCGGCCCGCGTCAGCGCCACATAAAGGCCATTGAGTTCTTCGCGCCGCCGTGCTTCGTTCTCCACTTCCAGCATGGGCAATAAAGACGGGGGACAGCGTTTGGTGGAATAAACAAAGCCGCATGCCAGCGGCGCTGCCGACTGCACCGGCCAGTCCACCAGCAAGGTGA
>JBJTHI010000353.1:0-5398 GCA_046094425.1 Burkholderiales bacterium
CGCGCCGTCCACTGCACCGGTCAACACCTGATCGTTGACGCGGTCAAGGTGGGTTTGCGGAACGCATACAGCCCACCCAGAATCCAGCGCAAAACAGTCATGCGGGCGTTCGTCCGTTAGGTCAAAGCGCGACCACTACACGCTCAAGAATCAGCACAGCGAAGAAGGCCAAGCCTGCAATCACTGTCCACTTCAAAATCACCAAACCCCATTGCCGCCAACGCGGGTTCCGAGTGGCGATGTACAGGGCAAAACACAAAACGGCGGCTACCAGCAACAACAAAACAAGGGTGCGAAAGAGCAGCATGGTGCTTGCGTCCTTTCACCGTTCACCAAGCCGGGGCCAACTCAGCCAAACCCGCAGGGGCTTGGGTGGCATCGTTGAAACTCACCCATTCAAAGCTGTCCGGCTCGTCCAGCACAGCACGCAATAGTTTGTTGTTGAGCGCATGGCCACTGCGAAAAGCGCTGTAGGCGGCCAGCAAGGGATGGCCAACCACAAAGAGGTCGCCAATGGCATCCAAAATTTTGTGCTTCACGAATTCATCGTCATAACGCAGGCCGTCTTGGTTGAGCACCTTGGCGTCGTCCACCACGATGGCGTTGTCCATGCTACCGCCCAGGCCCAGGCCGCGCGAGCGCATCATTTCCACGTCTTTGGTGAACCCAAAGGTGCGGGCACGAGCGATTTGCTGTTTGTAAAGCCCACTGCCCATGTCAAAACTCACCTGCTGGCCGGTTTGATTCACAGCAGGGTGGTCGAAGTCGATTTCAAACGTGAGGGTGTAGCCTTCAAACGGATCGAGCCGCGCCCACTTGAGCGAGCGCCCATCTCCTTCGCGCACCTCAATGCTTTTTTTAATGCGCATGAAACGTTTCGGCGCATCTTGCACCGCGATGCCCGCGCTTTGTAGCAAGTAAACAAAGGACGCAGCGGAGCCGTCCAGTATGGGCACTTCTTCAGCGGTGATGTCCACCACCAAGTTGTCCAGTCCCAAGCCCGCGCAAGCGGAGAGCAAGTGCTCCACCGTATTGACCTTGGGGGCACCCGGATCACCCAGCGGCGACAAGGTGGTGGCCATGCGCGTGTCGCACACCGAATTCACCGCCACTTGAATGTCCACCGGCTGCGCCAAATCCACCCGACGAAACACAATGCCGGTGTTGACCGGCGCAGGCCGCAGCGTCAACTCCACCCGCTGCCCACCATGCAAACCCACGCCCACGGCGCGGGTCAGGGATTGGAGGGTGCGTTGGGCGATCATGGTCGCATTGTAGAAAGGTCAGCGGAATTCCACGGTTTGTTCGCGGAGATTGATCGTGCCAGCAGCGTAGCGAGCGAGCCGAGGTGCGTCCGCAGGAGCGCAGCCGTACTTCTGTACGGCGAGCACCTCCGGGCGCAGATCGGCTTGCGCAGTAGCTGCGGGTGCGGTCAATCGGCTTGCTTGCGCAAAAACGCCGGAATCTCAATCTCATCCATCCCGTTGCTCGCCAGCGCGTCCACCTTGGCGGCGGCTGTGCGGCCGTTGCGCCAAACACTGGGGGTGTTCAGGCCAGTGTAGTCGTGCGCCGCTGGGGCGGCACCCATTTGCACCGGTTGGTTCAAGACGGGAATGTTGTCGGTACCCGTGCGCAGCACGGGCGCGCTGTGAACCACGGCGATGGGGGCTTGTTGGCGTTTGACGGGGGACAGGCCGGTGGCAATCACGGTGACGCGCAACTGGTCGCCCAACTCGTCGTCGTACACGGTGCCAAAAATCACATGCGCATCTTCAGCCGCATAACGGCGGATGGTGTTCATGGCGTTTTTGCTCTCGGCCAGTTTCAAGGTGCTGCGTTTGGCAGCAATCAGCACCAGCACGCCGCGTGCGCCGGAGAGATCGATGCCTTCCAGCAAGGGGCAGGCCACGGCCAGGTCGGCGGCTTTGGTGGCGCGATCGGGGCCGGTGGCTTGGGCGGTGCCCATCATGGCTTTGCCGGGCTCGCTCATCACGGTTTTCACGTCTTCAAAGTCCACATTCACCAGACCTTGTACGTGGATGATGTCGCTGATGCCGCCGACGGCGTTCTTGAGCACGTCGTTGGCTTCGGCAAAAGCTTGTTCTTGGGTCACGTCGTCGCCCAACACTTCGAGCAGCTTCTCGTTCAGGATCACGATCAGCGAATCAACGTTAGCTTCCAACTCGGCCAAGCCGGTATCAGCGGCTTTCATGCGGCGACCACCTTCAAACTCAAAGGGTTTGGTGACCACGCCCACGGTGAGGATGCCCATTTCTTTGGCCACACGGGCAATCACAGGCGCGGCGCCAGTGCCGGTGCCGCCGCCCATGCCAGCGGTGATGAAGAGCATGTTGGCACCGGTGATGGCTTGGCGAATGCGATCCACCGCCTCCTCGGCTGCCGCCTTACCCGCTTCGGGTTTAGCACCCGCGCCCAAACCCGTGCTGCCAAGTTGAATGAGCTGGTGCGCCGCAGAGCGGTTCAGTGCTTGTGCGTCGGTGTTGGCGCAAATGAATTCCACGCCTTGCACGCCTTCTTGAATCATGTGCTCCACGGCGTTACCACCGCCGCCGCCCACGCCGATCACTTTGATTTGGGTGTTCAAGTCGAATTCTTCGATCATTTCAATAGCCATGGTGTTCTCCAATCAATGGTTGCTTTGCCCGTTGTGTCTGAATTTGTGTCTGAATAACGGTGATGAATGTCTGTCGTTGTTATTGAATTGCAGTGCTTCTATCCATCGGGCGGGCCACAACCGCTGGCTTGTGTTAACCCCTGCTGGGGTGTCCATGCCGTCCCTGTTGGTGTGTTCATGTTTTTGTCCTTGTATTGAATGGTGTGAGCTTAAAAATTCCCCAAAAACCAATCCTTGGCGCGACCCACCAGGGTTTTGACCGAACCCGCTTGTTGCGCCGCCCGCATACCACGCGCGCGGCCGAGCCGCGCTTCTTCGAGCAAGCCCATCACGGTGGCTGAACGCGGGTTGGCAACCATGTCGAACAGCGCACCGCTGTAGGTAGGCAAGCCTTTGCGCACCGGTTTCAAGAAAATGTCTTCGCCGAGTTCCACCATGCCGGGCATCACGGCGGCACCGCCGGTGATGACAATGCCGGAGGAGAGCAACTCCTCAAAACCACTCTCCCGAATGACTTGGTGCACCAAGGAATAAATTTCTTCCACACGCGGTTCAATCACACCGGCCAAGGCTTGGCGTGACAGCAGGCGTGGTGCGCGGTCGCCCAGGCCTGGCACTTCCAGTTGCTCGCTGGGGTCGGCCAACAGTTGTTTGGCCATGCCGTACTCCACCTTGATTTCTTCGGCATCTTTGGTGGGGGTGCGCAGCGCCATGGCGATGTCGCTGGTGATGAGGTCACCCGCAATCGGGATCACTGCCGTGTGGCGTATGGCACCGTCGGTGAAGATGGACACATCGGTCGTGCCCGCGCCTATGTCCACCAAGGCCACGCCCAAATCTTTTTCATCATCGGTCAACACGGCGTGGCTGGAGGCGCTGGGGTTGAGCACCAGTTGGTTCACTTCCAAGCCGCAACGGCGCACGCATTTGATGATGTTCTCGGCCGCGCTTTGTGCGCCGGTGACGATGTGGACTTTCACTTCCAAACGCCCACCGCTCATGCCGATGGGTTCTTTGACTTCGTGGCCGTCAATCACAAACTCTTGCGCTTGAACCAAGAGCAGGCGCTGGTCGTTGGGAATGTTGATGGCCTTGGCGGTTTCCACCACACGGGCCACGTCAATGGGCGTGACTTCTTTGTCGCGCACGATCACCATGCCGGTGCTGTTTTGGCCTCGGATGTGGCTGCCGGTGATGCCGGTGTACACGTGCGTGATCTTGCAGTCGGCCATCATCTCGGCCTCTTTCAAGGCTTGTTGGATGGACTGCACGGTGGCGTCAATGTTCACCACCACGCCGCGTTTCAAGCCGTGGCTGGGGGCCACGCCCAAACCGGCCACGCGCAAGTCGCCACTGGGCATGACCTCGGCCACCACGGCCATGACCTTGGCCGTGCCGATATCCAGGCCCACCACCAAATCTTTGTATTCCTTGGCCATGTTGTTAGCTTCCTCTTGGCATGTTTTTGGTGTTCGGATTCAACGTTTGGGTTTGGGATCGACCGCCGCCCGCTCGGCAGCGCTCAAAGTGGTGGAAATGCCGCGCAGCCGCAGGGCATAACCATCGCGGTGGCGCAAGTCGGCGTACTGCACGGGGCGTTGGTAGTGCGTGGTGAACTGGCCCACGGTGGCCACAAACTGCTCGCAGCGCGCCAAGACATCGGCTGGGCTGCCGCGCCCCAATTCAATGACCGCGCCGGTGTCCAGCAGCACACGCCAGGAGCCGCGTCCAGAGAGCGAGAGTTCATCCACTGTGGCCTGCAAACGCAGCCACACCGGTGCCAGTGTTTGCGCCATGGTCAGCATTTGCGCGGCACTGCCCTCTGGGCCGCGCAGGGTGATGAGTTCTTGGTCTTCCACGTCGCCCAAATTGGCGTCGAACACTTCGCCGTGGGTGTTCACCAGTTGATCCATCGCGCCGCCACCGCTGCGCGCCGTGGCCTCGTCGGGCGACCAAATGGCGGCTACGCGGTGTTCGTCCAACTGATCACGCAGACGGTTGGGCCACATGCGCTGCACCACCGCCTGACGTACCCAGGGCACAGCGGCAAACGCCTTCTGAGTTTGTTGCAAGCTCATGCTGAAGTAGTTGCCCGACAAACCGGGCAAAGCGTTCGCACGAATGGTGGCCACGCTGTTGTGTGCCACATCACCCACCACCGTAATGCCGCGCAGTTGAAACACCGGTTGGCGCGTCAACCACTGCACCAACAAGAATGCAGCCGCCAGCAGCGCCACACCGAAGAGCACTTGGCTGGTGAAGTTCATCCAGCGCACCTCCTCATCTGCAGACGGATCGGCAGCGGTGAGTCGGCCCGCGCTTTGCCGGTGATCCGCATCAAGGCTCCCGAAGGGGCTTACGACTACCAAAACAAATACTTCACCGACGCGGTGCAGTACCAGTGCCCCAGTGGTTTGCCACAGAAGGAGGAAGCCGAGATCCAGCGCATTGTGTTGGCCGCGTACCAAACCCTGGGCTGCCGTGGCTGGGGCCGCGCCGATTTGATGATTCGCGCCCGCGACCGCCAGCCATTTCTCTTGGAGATGAACACCTCGCCGGGCATGACCTCGGCCACCTGGTGGTGGGTGGACATCAGACTTTTGGAGAACCGTCCAGCGTTGCCAGCGACAGCACTTGCACGCAAAGTTGTTCGTAGCTCAAACCGGCGGCGCGGGCCGACATGGGCACCAGGGAGTGCGAGGTCATGCCCGGCGAGGTGTTCATCTCCAAGAGAAATGGCTGGCGGTCGCGGGCGCGAATCAT